>ONDL01000012.1 GCA_900316555.1 uncultured Eubacteriales bacterium
ATTGGGTTATATACGAACGCTGCTCAGAGAGAGCAACGGAAAAATTAAAACACACAGATTGACCCGGGCAACCGACGATTGGCGGTGAATCCGCGCTGTCTGCCCGGAGGTAAAAAATTGGGTTATATACGAACGCTGCTCAGAGAATAGCAACGGTAAAAAATAATACACACAGACGGGCGCGGGCATCCGATATATGACGACAATCCGCGCTGTCTGCCCGGAGGAGAAAAGTATGGCACAAAAAGGTAATCTTCTGTCCGTCAGACAGGACATACGCGTCGTTGACGCAACTATCCGCGACGGCGGACTTTGCAACGACTTCCGCTTCTCGGACAACTTCGTCCGCGACTTGTACAAGGCGAATCTCAAGGCGGGAGTCGACTACATGGAGTTCGGCTACAAGGCGAGCAAGGAAATTTTTGACGAGGACGACTTCGGCAAGTGGAAGTTCTGCAACGACGACGATATCCGCGCGATAATCGGCGAGGGCAGCCCCAAAATGAAGGTCGCTGTCATGGCTGACGTCGGCAGAACCGACTTCGAAACAGACATTATCCCCAAGAACGAGAGCCCGATCGACCTCGTCAGGATCGCGACATATATCAATACCATTCCCGCCGCGGTCGAGATGATCGAGTACTGCGCAAAGCAGGGCTACGAGACGACCATCAACATCATGGCGGTATCAAAGGCGAGAACAGAGGACATCAAGACAGCCCTCGAAATCCTCGGTCAGACTCCCGTTTCATGCTTCTATATCGTCGACAGCTACGGCTCTCTCTATCCCGAGGAAGCCAGAAGGCTAGCCGAGATGTACGGAGAGATCGCCGATAAGTACGGTAAGCTCACGGGTATTCATGCCCACAACAACCAGCAGCTCGCCTTTGCGAACACCATTGACGCGATGGCTTACGGCGCGAGCTACCTCGACGCGACAGTCAACGGCATGGGCAGAGGCGCCGGCAACTGCGCGCTCGAGCTGCTTCTCGGCTTCCTCAAGAACCCGAAGTACAAGGTCAACCCGATCATCAAGTTCGTTCAGCAGAACATGAACAAGCTCCGCGAGGAAGGCGTAAAATGGGGCTACGACATTCCGTACATGCTCACGGGTCAGTACAACACCCATCCGCGTCCCGCTATCCAGTTCATTCAGGAGGGCAGGAAGGACTACTACAAGTTCGCCAACGATCTGTATGATATAATCAATTCGCGGGACTTGACCCGAAGCTCGACTATGTTCCCGCTTCGATAAAGAACGCCTGCTTTGAGAAGTACGGCAAGACCCTCGAGGGTGCGGCTGCCGCGCTGCTCGAGTTCAACAAGAGGATAATCGACAATATCTGCGACATCGTGCCTGCCGTAAAGCCGCAGGCGGCGTACTACGAGATGTACGGCTGGCAGGGCGTGAAGGCTCTGACCGAGACCATCGCCTACGCGAAGGCTAAGGGAATGTTCGTCATCACCGACGGCAAGCGCAACGACATCGGCACCACCATGGAAGCCTACGCCACCGCTCACCTCGGCGCGACCGACGTAGCGGGTGAGAGCGTTGAGGCGTTCGGCGCGGACGCGCTCACAGTCAACGGCTACCTCGGCACCGACGGCATCAAACCCCTCGCGGGCATCTGCAAGGAGCGCGACAAGGGCATCTTCGTCCTCGTCAAGACCTCCAATCCCAGCTCGGGCGAGCTTCAGGACATGAAGCTCGAAAACGGCGCGACCGTCTATGAGCAGATGGGCAGAATGTGCGAGAGCTGGGGAGAAGAGCTGATGGGCAAGTACGGCTATTCGGCAGTCGGCGCGGTCGTCGGCGCGACATACCCCGGACAGCTCGCCGAGATGCGCGAAAAGGCGCCCCACACCTTCTTCCTCGTACCCGGCTACGGCGCTCAGGGCGGCGGCGCTGAGGACGCTAAGAACGCATTTGACAAGAACGGTCTCGGCGCGATAATCAACTCAAGCCGCGGCATCATGTGCGCGTGGAAGAAGCAGGGATTTACCGAGGAGGACTTCGCAGAGGCGGCGAGAGCCGAAGCCCTGAGAATGAAACAGGATATCCTCAACACAATAGGCGAAATCAAATATTAAGATTATTGAAAGGCGCTCCGGAAGGGGCGTCTTATTAATTGAAAATGAAAAATTGAAAATTGAAAATTACGGGCGGGACACCCGCACCCGATTTATATTTTGGAGCGAAGCAGCCAAAAACTACCCAACTACCAAAAAATTAACTGAAAATTTTTGTTAATTTTTTAACTATTGACAATCCCTATTTAAAAGCGTATAATCATATGGTAAAATAGGGCAGTATGGGGTTATATACCGCAATTCGCTCAAGTAATAAAAAGGGAGTTTTAGACAATGGCAAGAGTTTACAATTTTTCCGCAGGCCCGTCCATGTTACCCGAGTCTGTACTTAAAAAAGCAGCCGCAGAAATGCTCGACTACGAGGGCAGCGGCCAGAGCGTTATGGAGATGTCACACCGCAGCAAGACCTATGACAAGATCATCAAGGACGCTGAGGCTCTCCTCAGAGAGGTTATGAATATTCCCGACAACTACAAGGTTCTCTTCCTTCAGGGCGGCGGTTCGACACAGTTCGCCATGGTTGCCCTCAACCTCATGAACAAGAACAACAAGGCTGACTATATCGTGACCGGTCAGTGGGCTAAGAAGGCTCTTCAGGAGGCTCAGCGCTACGGCGACGCTCAGGCTGTCGCTTCCTCAGCCGACAAGACCTTCACCTACATTCCCAAGACAGATAAGTCCATGTTCCGCGAGGACGCAGACTATGTTTACATCTGCCTCAACAACACAATCTACGGCACGGTTTACCACGAGCTTCCCGATACAGGCGATATCCCGCTCGTAGCTGATATCTCCTCCTGCATCGTTTCTGAGCCGCTTGACGTTTCCAAGTTCGGTCTGCTTTTCGCGGGCGCACAGAAGAATATGTCCGGCGCAGGCGTTACCATCGTAATCGTACGCGAGGATCTCATCGGCAACGCTATGGACATCACACCCACCATGCTCAACTACAAGACTCACGCTGACGCTGATTCTCTGTACAACACACCGCCCTGCTACGCTATCTATGTTGCAAAGCTCGTGCTCGAGTGGATCAAGAACGAGGTCGGCGGCCTTGACAAGATGAAGGAGCTCAACGAGAAGAAGGCTAAGCTCCTCTATGATTTCCTCGACAGCTCCGAGATGTTCAAGGGCACCGTTGTTCCCGAGGACCGTTCGCTCATGAACGTACCCTTCGTAACAGGCGACAGTGATCTCGACGCTAAGTTCGTCAAGGAGAGCACAGCGGCAGGTCTTGTTAACCTCAAGGGTCACCGCACAGTCGGCGGCATGCGCGCTTCCATCTACAACGCTATGCCCTACGAGGGTGTTGAGGCTCTCGTTGACTTCATGAAGAAGTTCGAGGCAGAGAATAAATAATCTATTAAAGGACTGATTTGTATGTATAACGTACTCAAGTTAAATAAAATCGCGGCGATCGGCACCGACCGTCTCGGCGCGGACTACAGCTGCGCTGACAGCGTTGAGAATCCCGACGCTATCCTCGTCCGTTCCGCTTCTATGCTCGACATGGAGTTCGGCTCAAACCTCCTCGCTATCGCGAGAGCAGGCGCCGGCACAAACAATATCCCCAAGGACAAGTGCGCTGAGCAGGGCATCGTTGTTTTCAACACTCCCGGCGCTAACGCAAACGCCGTTAAGGAGCTTGTTCTCGCGGGACTTCTCCTCTCCTCCAGAAAGGTCGTAGAGGGCATCGAGTGGGCCAAGACCCTCAAGGGCAACGGCGACGCTGTCGGCAAGATGGTCGAAAAGGGCAAGAGCCAGTTCGTAGGCCCCGAGATCATGGGCAAGACCCTCGGCGTTATCGGCCTCGGCGCGATCGGCATTCTCGTTGCGAACGCGGCTGACGCTCTCGGCATGAAGGTTGTCGGCTTCGATCCCTTCGTCTCCGTTCCCAACGCGCTCAGACTCAACCCCGACGTCACCCTCCTCAAGAGCGCAGAAGAGGTCATGACCTCCTGCGATTACCTCACTATCCACGTTCCGCTCACTCCCGAGACAAAGGACATGGTCGACGCCGAGACGATCGCCAAGATGAAGGACGGCGTGCGCATTCTCAACTACAGCCGCGACGGTCTTGTAAACGCCGACGCTGTGCTTGAGGCTCTTAAGAGCGGCAAGGTCGCGAAGTACGTCACCGATTTCGGCAACGACAAGCTCCTCTGCGAGGAGAACGTAATCGTTCTGCCGCACCTCGGCGCTTCAACTCCCGAGTCTGAGGACAACTGCGCTGTTATGGCGTGCGATCAGGTCAAGGAGTACCTCGAGAACGGCAATATCATCAATTCCGTTAACTATCCTGCCGTATCTCTCCCGAGAAGCGGCGACAAGCGCATCTGCGTGATGCACAAGAACGTACCCGAGCGCATTTCCGACGCTCTCAGCGGTGTTACCGTTGTCGGTATGCTCACAAAGAACCGCGGCGACTACGCCTACACCATCGTTGATGTAAAGGGCGACGCCGACGCTGACAAGCTCGCTGCCGTTGACGGCGTAATCAAGGTAAGAGTTCTGTAATTGAATAAACTCAAAGGGGCTGACCTGCGGGTCAGCCTTTTTTAGTTGAAAATGAAAAATACAAATCGGAGCGAAGCGACCCTTAATTTTCCATTTTACATTTTCAATTTTCAATTAAAACAGCGTTACTCCGAACATATGCAGCACCCATAGTATCAGTCCGTAGATCGTGGCGGCGAAGGTGCCGTAGACTATCACGGGGCCTGCTATGGCAAACATCTTCGCGCCGATTCCCGTGATCAGACCCTCCGTTTTGAACTCAATCGCGGGCGAGGACATCGCGTTCGCAAAGCCCGTGATTGGTACGAGAGTACCCGCGCCGGCGTGCTTTGCTATCTTGTCGTAAACCCCGGCGAAGGTCAGCAGTATTCCGAGAAAAATCAGCGTCACCGAGGTGAGGGTTTTCGCGTCCTTATCATTCAGCCCGAGCGCGTTGTACGCCTCAAAGAATCCCTGTCCGACCGCGCAGATACCGCCGCCGATACAGAACGCCGCAAGGCAGTTGACGTATGTTTTTGATTTCGGCGAATTGCGTTTCACAACCGCGCTGTATTCCTGTGGAGTCATATCGACCACTCCTGTCAAAAAACTGTACTTTTATTATTTCCGCGCGTGCCCTAATTATGTTAAATTTATCACTTTATTTTTTTGCGGCCTTGTAGTATAATAACTATATATGTGTAAAAAAGGAGGAGTGGGCTTGCATTATCTCGACAACAGCGCGACGACGGCAGTATCTGCCGCCGCGGCCCGGAAGGCTCTCGAAATCATGACAGAGAACTTCGGCAACCCTTCCTCTCTCCATACCCTCGGAATCAACGCCGAGCACGAGCTCGAAGCCGCACGTGATTTTGTCGCGCGCGCGATCGGCGCGGACAGCGGCGAAATCATTTTTACAAGCGGCGGCACCGAGGCGAATAACTTAGCGCTTTTCGGCGCGGCAGAGGCGAAGCGCAGAACGTGCAGGCGGGTGATAATTTCATCAACGGAGCACAGCAGCGTGATAGAAGCGGCAAAGAAGCTCTCCGACGACGGCTATGAGGTCGTGCGGATTTCTCCCTCGGAGAACGGAGTAATCGAGCCGTCCGATGTAGCATCCGCCGTCACTCCCGATACCTCGCTCGTGTCCGTCATGCTCGTCAACAACGAAACAGGCGCGATAAATCCCGTCGCGGAGATATTCGAGGCGGTTCGCCTTCGCAATAAGAATGTAATCTGCCACACCGACGCGGTTCAGGCGTTCGGCAAGCTCGATTTCAAGGTCAAGAAGCTCGGCGCGGATCTGCTGACCGTCAGCGCGCACAAGGTTCACGCGCCGAAGGGCTGCGGAGCCTTGTACATAAAGAAGGGCGTGCGTATCCTGCCGCGCCAGATAGGCGGCGAACAGGAGAAGCGTATCCGCTCAGGCACGGAGCCTCTGCCCGCGATAGCGGCGTTCGGGGTCGCGTGCACGGAGTTTGACATCGCGAAGAACCTCGCTCTTGTTTCCGAACTGAATAATTACGCCCGCGAAAAGCTCACGCAGATCGACGGCGTTATGATAAATTCGCCCGAAAACGCACTGCCTTACGTGCTCAACATCTCGGCAGGCAGAGTCCGCAGCGAAACAATGCTCCACTTCCTCGAGGAGAGGGAGGTCTATGTTTCCTCGGGCAGCGCGTGCGCGAAGGGCAAGCCCAGCCACGTATTAAGCGCGATGGGTTACTCAAGACAGCGTGCAGACAGCGCGCTGCGCATCAGCTTCTCAAAGCTCAACACAAGGGACGACGTCGACGCTTTAGCTGAGGGAATCGCCCTCGGATTAAAGACGCTCGCCCACAGATAAGGATATATTTTATGAAAGAAATTCTACTGCTCAAGGACGGCGAAATCGTCCTCAAGGGACTCAACCGCCGCCAGTTTGAGGACGCGCTTAAGCGCAACATAAAGCACTCGCTCTCGGATTTAGGCAGGTTCGACATCTCGTCGGCGCAGTCGACGATCTACCTCAGACCGCTTTCCGACGACATCGACCTCGACGAGGCATGCGACCGCGTTTCGCGCATATTCGGAATCGTCTCTTTTTCGCGCGCGGCTGTCTGCCCCGAAAAGACCCTCGAGTCGGTGCTCGAAACCGCGCCGGTATATCTCGAAAAGATTCTTGGAAGCGCAAAGACCTTCAAGGTCGAGGCAAAGCGCAGCGACAAGAAGTTCCCGTTCAAGTCGCCCGAGATCTGCCGCGAGACAGGCGGACTTCTGCTCTCGAAGTTCCCTCACCTGAGTGTCGACGTGCACAACCCCGACGTCACGGTATATGTTGAGATCCGCGACTTCGGCGCGTATATCCACGCTGACCCCATTCGCGGCGCGGGCGGAATCCCCGTCGGAACGGGCGGACGCGCGGCGATACTTATCAGCGGCGGCATAGATTCACCCGTCGCGGCGTACATGATGGCAAAGCGCGGAATAAAGCTCACCGCCATTCACTTCGCAAGTCCGCCCTACACCAGCGCGAGGGCTGAGGAGAAGGTCGTAAAGCTGCTGCAGAAGGTCAGCCGCTACGCGGGCCCGATGCGAATGTACACAGTACCGTTTACAAAGCTGCAGGAAAAGCTCCGCGACGACTGTCCCGAGGAGCTGTTCACGATAATCATGCGCCGCCTGATGATGCAGATCTCAGAGAGGATCGCCAAGCAGCGCGACTGCGCGGCTCTGATCACGGGCGAGAGCCTCGGTCAGGTAGCGAGCCAGACCATCGGTGCGCTCGGCTGCACCGACGAAGCGACAGACATGGTGGTTTTCCGTCCGCTTATCGGCATGGACAAGCAGGAGATCATCAATATCTCATACAAAATCGACACCTACGAAACCTCGATCGAGCCTTACGAGGACTGCTGCACGGTATTCACACCGCGCCACCCGCGCACAAAGCCGATACTCAAGTTCGTCAAGGCAGCGCAGGAGCAGGCGAACTTTGAGCCGCTGATCGAGGAAGCGCTGAACAACCTGAAGATCACATACATCGAATAACCCACCCACTAAAACGGAAGGAAATTAACGGCGTGTTTATTGAAATTATTTCCGTGAGCAAAAAGACCGAGCAGGACATGCTGCCAGACCGCGAGGACGAGCTGCGGCTGAGTCTTGCGAAATACGGCTATTCGCTCAAAGCTATCAAAAAGACAATTATGCACCCGACGCTTATCAACGCCGAGCTGAGCAATATCGCGAAGTCCGACGATAAGCCCGACGTAGTCATCATCGCCAACGCCCTGCGCACAAAGGACGACCGCTCCTTCAAGAAGTACTTTGTCGAGACCGTCGCCGCCGCCGAGCGCGCGGAAAACGAGCCTGTGCCCAAGGATTACTGGAAGAAACGCCGCAAGGCTGTTGCCGAGGCAAAGGCGAACGGCGCGACAACTCAGGAGCTTGAGGCTCTCGAAAGCGAGCTCGACGTCACAAGGCGAAAGGCGAAGGTATTCTCTCTCGGCGACTTCGGCGAGGGCTACCGCGGCTACTGCTTTGTATTCAAGGGGATACGCGTCGCGGCGGTACCTCAGGCTGAGCTGACGGGCAACGACTTCGGTCAGGTCGCCGCGCTCGCTGCGGTACGCACCACCGAGATCTACGAGAATTCCTCGAACGACTACCCCGACGGCTTCGGTGTGGAGAAGTACACTCCGCCAAAGACCGATTTCAAGAGCCGCTATGTTCCTATGCGCGGCGACTCGAGGTCGGAAATCGGCAGAAAGAGCGTTTCTATCGGAATGGCGCTCGTCTTTGTCGGGGCGTTCGCGTTTTTGATGTACAACATGGTATTCCTGAGTCTGCAGAACCAGCAGCTCAACAACGAGATCCAGAAGGTCGCACACCGCACCGACCGTTCCGACGACGACCACGCGCCCGACGTTGACGAGGGCAGCGGCATCGACTGGGACGAGCTGCTCGCGATCAACCCCGAGATCGTCGGCTGGATATACATAAACGACACCAAAATCGACTATCCCGTCCTCTGGCACAAGAGCGACGATATGTACAGCCAGTACTACCTCAACCACAACTACAAGGGCGACTGGGACTCCTACGGCACGATATTCCTCGACTACCGCGACCTCGACGGCACCGACAGCAAGAACGTCGTCATGCACGGCCACCATATGAACGACGGCTCAATGTTCGGCAACCTGATGAGCTACGCGGGCATGTCGGGCAACCTCGACTTCTACGGGGAAGCGCCGATAATCGAGTTCGACACCCCCAAGGCTGACGGAAAGTACAAGATAATCTCCGTATTCAAGACAAACACTCTCTCGAGCCAGGGCGAGTTCTTCAACTACCTGCGCGCGGACTTCCAGAACGAGAAGGACTTCATGAACTACGTCTATGACGTCCGCGTCCGCTCGCTGATAAACTGTCCCGTCGACGTAAACGAGGACGACGAGCTGATAACGCTCTCGACCTGCTCCTATGAGTTCACGAACTTCCGCACAGTCGTCGTCGCGAGAAGAGTCCGCATCGGCGAGAAGGCTGAGGTGGACACCAGCAAGGCGAGCATCAACGACAACGCCGTCTGGCCTGAGGTTTACTACAACGCCTACGGCGGCACGCGCCCGAAGGTCACTGACTTTGTCACCGCCTACGAGAACAAGGAAATCGACTGGTACGACGGCAAGCTCGACTTCAAGGATCAGAAGGTCACCGGCACGACCGACGAGGACGACGAAACAACGGCAGGCAGCACCAAGAAAGGCACCACAGCCCAGCCGACGACCGAGCTGAGGATATTCCATACCGTCACCTTCATCAACTACGACGGAAGCGAGATCAGCACTCAGGAGGTCGAGGACGGACTGTCGGCAGATCCGCCGGCGGATCCCGTAAAGCCCAGCGACGAGTACTTCGACTACGTGTTCAAGGGCTGGCAGCTCGACTTCAACGTCGTCCAGAGCGACATGACGATCGCACCGAACTTCGAGGCAGTGCGCAAGCCCGCCGAATCTCAGTAGGAGGTGCGAAATGGACTGTTCGGTTATCTACTACGCGGCGAGGAAAACCTCCTTCTGCGAAAAGGCGCTCAACCGCTGTCTGTCGCCGCTTCACCTGAGGATCAGCTCAGCGTGCTTCGCAAACGGCGCACAGCAGCTCGGCGAAAGACTGATCGAGGCGTTGAGCACAAACGGTATCTGTGCCGTCGTCGGCGGAATGGAGTTCACCGACGAACGCGCCGTAACGCGGATCATCTCAAACGCCGCGGCTTCAAGCCGTCCAGAAACCGTCAGGAAGCTGCCGTGCACGGGCGGCTGCGGATACCTGCTCAGGGCAGGCAGCCAGCTTCTGCTGCTTCTTCCCGACGACCCCGGCAGGATCGAGGAGATCCTCCGCGGCGATTTAAGCGACTACATCAGAAATACTATAATATAAATGATTGCGAGGGTATATCATATGAACACTAATGCGTTTGAAACCTACGAATCCGTTGTCCGCTCCTACTGCAGACACTTCCCCAAGGTATTCACCGAGGCGACAGGTGCCGTTATCAAGGACGAGGACGGACAGGAGTACATCGACTTTTTCTGCGGCGCAGGCGCCGTAAACTACGGCCACAACAACCCCTACATCAAGCAGAAGCTCGTCGAGTACCTTTCGACCGACGGCATTATCCACGCGCTCGATATGTACACCGTCCCCAAGCGCGAGTTTATCGAGACGCTTGAGGAGAAGATCATCAAGCCCCGCGGTCTTGACTACAAGATCCAGTTCTGCGGCCCCACCGGCACAAACGCGGTAGAAGCCGCGATCAAGCTCGCCAGAAAGAACACGGGCAGAAGCAACATCTTCGCCTTCATGGGCTGCTTCCACGGCATGACCCTCGGCGCGCTCTCGCTGACCTCCGAGATGTACGCGAGAAACGGCGCAGGCGCGAGCCTCAACGACGTCACCCACATTCCCGCGCCCTATATGTTCGAGGGACTTGACGTTATCGAATACATGCAGACGCTTATCGACGACGACCACAGCGCGGTTTCAAAGCCCGCCGCGGTAATCATGGAAACACTGCAGGCTGAGGGCGGTATCCGTCCGTTCACCGATGAATTCCTCCGCGATGTAAGAGAGTTCTGCGACAGAAACGGTATCCTGATGATCGTCGACGACATTCAGGTCGGCTGCTGCCGCTGCGGCACCTTCTTCTCGTTCGAGAGAGCGGGAATCAAGCCCGACATGGTAGTAATGTCCAAGTCCATCGGCGGCATGGGCATGCCCCTCGCCATCGTACTCCTCAAGGAGGAGCTCGACAAGTGGAAGCCCGGCGAGCACAACGGCACCTTCCGCGGCAACCAGCTCAGCTTCATCGCCGGCAAGGCGAGCTTTGAGTGGCTGCTCAAGAACGACGTCGAGGCTGAAACACGCCGCAAGGGTGAGATCGTCCGCGAGTTCCTGACCAAGGAGGTCATCTCTCTCGACAGCCGCCTCGAGCTGCGCGGAATGGGTCTTATCTGGGGTATCGACTTCGGCAAGATCAACCCCGAATTAAGCGAGCAGATCATCGAGAAGTGCTTCGAGCAGAACCTCATCTGCGAGTGCGCGGGCAGAAACGGCGCCGTCCTCAAGATCATGCCTCCGCTCGTAATCGACGACGAGCTGCTGATGAAGGGTCTTGAAATCATTGCCGCCGCCACAAAGGAAGCTCTGGCATAAAACAAAAAACACGGGATTGGCTGAGTGCCAATCCCGTCTTTTTTATGTAAAATGTAAAATGGAAAATTGAAAATTAATGGCGGCGCCGGTGGGCGCTTTCTCCGTCTTAGGAGAGGTTCATTTGACCCCGACGCTTCATAAACGGCGGGTCAGACGCTTTCGTTTGCGGCTGTTGCGCCTGTCTTTGAGAAAACCTATTTAATTTTCCATTTTCAACTTTCAATTTTCAATTAATATTCTATTCCTTTTCGCGCCTGAATGCCTCTGTCGTAGGGGTGCTTGTGCTTCTTGAACTCCGTGACATAGTCCGCCGCGTCGATGAACCTCTTCGGCGGCTTTCTGCCGGTCATGATGATCTCAATGTTGTTCGGTGCGTTCGAAATGAACTCAAACACAGAGCTTTCACTGAGCATTCCCTCGTTGATAACGTCAAACACCTCGTCGAGCACGATCATGTCGTAGCGGTCGGACAGTGTGATCGATACGGCGCGCTCGAATATCCCGCGGTACATCATGCTGACCTGCTGACGCTCGCGGTCGTCCATCTCGTAGGTGAACTTCAGCTCGAGCGGACACGAGGTCAGGTTTATCCCGTCGATCGACTGCAGTGCGAGCCGCTCGCCGGTGTTTTCGGTTTTCAGAAACTGCACGTACATAACGCGCATACGGTTGCCTGCGGCACGCAGAGCAGCGCCCGCCGCGGCGGTGCTTTTGCCCTTTCCGTCGCCGTAGTAGGCGTGAATCATAGCTATCTCCTCGCTTTTCGGTGATTAGGTTGTAAAGTTCTGGTTCTGATTTTAGGACAGACAATATTTGACTGTATTTAAATTATAAATCGAAGTTCCCGATTTGACAATATAGCAAAGTAAACAAAAATTACATCTGATGTTCGGAAAAGTTCTACAAGGGATTTTTCGCCCGATTTTGCTCCAAGACTTGAAAAAACGGCTTGAATGCGCTATAATAACACTTGCGTGACTGCACACTGATATGCGATGAAGCGGGAGGTTGCGGCTGAAAGATGCCGGTTTTTCCGTGGAGTATGTCCGATTTTAAACCGGGCGATTACAATGAAACAAGGGTATTTTTGCGGCAAGTGGGTTGCTTTGCCATAACTATGCTCTTTTTGCGTTCAGATGTACGCCGATGAACTGAATAGTGAGTCGGTTTTTTTCATGCGGGGTGAGGAAACACCCGGGTGAGTTTCTGGAATCTGAGCGCGATCAGCCCGCCTAACAGAGCGTTGAGAGTAACGCGCTCGACGCAAAAGAGTGCCGGGGGTTTGCCATATAACCCAAACGGCGAACCAACGCACAAAAATTTTAAGGAGGCGACGATATGGCAGTCAAGGAAAAGATCAGGATAAGATTAAAGGGTTACGATCACTCTCTCGTAGATCAGAGCGCTGAGAGAATCGTTGCTACGGCAAAGCGCACAGGCGCGAGAGTTTCAGGTCCCGTACCGCTCCCCACCGAGAAGCAGATTGTTACAATCCTTCGCGCGGTACACAAGTACAAGGACAGCCGTGAGCAGTTCGAAATCAGAACCCACAAGCGTCTTATCGACATCTTAAGACCGTCAAACAAGACAGTCGAAGCTCTTATGAGCTTAGAGCTCCCTGCCGGCGTTGATATCGAAATCAAGCTTTAATCGCTGAGGAACGATACCAACCTACAAGCAGACAGGGTCATGTTGGCACAGCCAACCAATAACCTACAAGGAGGATAAATTCTATGCAGAAAGCAATCATCGGCAAGAAAATCGGCATGACACAGATTTTCGATGAAAAGGGAAGAGTTGTTCCCGTCACTGTTGTTGAGGCAGGTCCCTGCGTGGTAACCACCAAAAAGACAGTTGAAAACGACGGCTACGCGTCCGTACAGCTCGGCTATGGCGACCTCAAGCCCCACAAGGTTAACAAACCCATGAAGGGCTTCTTCGACAAGAACGGCGTAGCACCCAAGAGAATTCTCAAAGAGTTCCGCTTTGAGGACACCGACGCTTTTGAAATCGGTCAGCTCGTCAAGGCGGACGTATTCACCCCCGGCGACAAGATTGACGTAACCGGCAAGAGCAAGGGTAAAGGTACCGCGGGCGTAATCAAGAGATGGAACTTCCACCGTCTCAAGGAAAGCCACGGCACAGGTCCCTGCGTCCGTCACGGCGGCTCAATCGGCGCCTGCTCATCGCCCTCAAGAGTCTGGAAGGGCAAGAAGATGGCAGGTCACCTCGGTTCAGAGCAGGTAACGGTTCAGAACCTCACAGTCGTTAAGGTTGACGTAGAAAACAACCTCATCGCTGTCAAGGGCGCCGTTCCCGGACCCAACAAAGGAATCGTTGTTCTCAAAGATTCCGTGAAGGCGTAAAGGAAGGGGGATTATAAATGCCTAGTATTACAGTTGTAAATATGGAAGGCAGCAGCGTCGGCACAATCGACCTCGCTGAGTCCGTATTCGGTATTGAGCCCAACGCCGCTGTTATGCACCAGATGGTAGTCAACTACCTCGCGGCACAGCGTCAGGGCACACAGTCTGCTCTTACAAGATCAGAGGTTTCCGGCGGCGGCAAGAAGCCGTGGAGACAGAAGGGCACAGGCCGCGCAAGACAGGGTTCGACAAGAGCTCCCCAGTGGACACACGGCGGCATCGTGTTCGCTCCCAAGCCCAGAAGCTACCGCTTCACAGTCAACAAGAAGGTAAGACGTCTCGCTATGAAGTCCGCTTTCTCGACTAAGGCTGCAGAGAGCAATATCATCGTTGTTGATTCCATCGCAACAGATGAGTACAAGACCAAGAAGATTGCTGCAATGCTCAACGCCATCGGCGCAGAGAAGAAGGCGCTCATCGTACTTCCCGAGGTTGACAGCAAGGTTATAAAGTCCGCTTCAAATATCCCCGGCGTAAAGACCGCTCAGGTCAACGAGCTGAATGTTTACGACATTCTCAACGCTGACAAGCTCGTCATCGCCAAGGACGCGGTAAGCAAGATCGAGGAGGTATACGCATGATCGCTCACGATATTATTGTACGCCCGATCATCACCGAAAAGAGCATGCTCGGCGCGGTAAATAAGGTATATACCTTTGAAGTTGCAAAGACAGCGAACAAGATCGAAATCGCAAAGGCGTGCGAGGCAGCCTTTAAGGTAAAGGTTGCAAAGGTCAACACCGTTTCCGTCCGCGGCAAGTTCCGCCGTCAGGGCAGAAACAACGGCGGCTACACCAAGAGCTGGAAGAAAGCCATCATCACCTTGACCGAGGACAGCAAGCCTATCGAATTTTTTGAAGGCATGATGTAATTTTATGCGCTGACCGTCCGAGCCCGAGAATAACGAACTGCGAGGACTGAGCCGCAGAGCAGCGACGAGCTGCGGCGCGGGTCAGACGAGTGGGAGTTATCCGAGGAGAAGCGAGGACGACGAAGCGTGATATGGCGCAGTCTGACAGAGAGCGCCTCACGCAGAACGCTTCAGTGCACAAAATGCAAGTAGTTATGGGAAAAGCCATTTCCCGCAAAACCATCATGAGGAGAGTGAAAACTAATGGCAATTAAGGTTTATAAGCCGACTATCAACTCCAGAAGAAATATGTCGGTTATTGATTATTCAGGACTTTCAAAGGTTGCCCCCGAGAAGAGCTTGCTTGCTCCCCTTAACAAAAAGGCAGGACGTAACAGCTACGGCAGAATCACCGTTCGTCACAGAGGCGGCGGCAACAGAAGAAAGTATCGTATCATCGACTTCAAGCGCAACAAGTTTGACGTTGAGGGTATCGTAAAGACAATCGAGTACGATCCCAACCGTTCCGCGTTCATCGCGCTGGTTGAGTACGCAGACGGCGAAAAGTCCTACATCCTCGCTCCCGAGGGTCTTAAGGTAGGCTACAAGGTAGTATCGGGTCCCAACGCCGACATCAAGATCGGCAACGCGCTTCCCCTTACCTCTATCCCCGTCGGTACCTTCGTACACAACATCGAGCTCTATCCCGGAAGAGGCGCTCAGCTCGCCCGTTCCGCAGGCAACATGGCTCAGCTCATGGCAAGAGAGAACGGCTACGCGCTCTTAAGACTTCCCTCCAACGAGCTGAGAAACGTTCCCGAGACCTGCATGGCGACAATCGGCCAGGTTTCCAACCCCGACCACTTCAACGTGAAGATCGGTAAGGCGGGCAGAAAGAGAAACATGGGCTGGCGTCCCACCGTACGCGGTTCCGTAATGAACCCGAACGACCACCCGCACGGCGGTGGTGAGGGTAAATCACCCGTCGGTCGTCCCGGACCTGTTACCCCGTGGGGTAAGCCCGCTCTCGGCTATAAGACACGTAAGCACAACAAGCAGAGCGACAAGCTTATCGTTCGCAGAAGAAACGGTAAGTAAGGGCAGAAAGGAGCTTAAACAATGAGTAGAAGTACTAAAAAGGGTCCTTTTGTTCAGCCTGTACTGCTCAAAAGAGTCCTTGAAATGAACGAAAAGGGCGAAAAGAGAATTCTCAAGACATGGTCTAGAAGTTCCACAATTTTCCCCGAGTTCGTCGGTCATACATTTGCGGTTCATGACGGCCGCAAGCACGTTCCGGTATACGTAACAGAGGATATGGTTGGTCACAAGCTCGGCGAGTTTGCGCCCACAAGAACCTTTAAGGGTCACGCCGGTTCAAAGACCAGCAAATAAGCGGAAGGAGAGTTTTGCAAATGGAAGCTAAGGCAATTGCGAAGTTTGTTCGCGTTTCACCCCGCAAGGTTGGCGTTGTTCTTGACCTCATCAGAGGCAAGGACGTCAAGTACGCGGAAGCTGTTCTCAAGCACACTCCCAAGGCCGCTTGCGAGCCGCTTCTCAAGCTGCTCAAGTCAGCTATGGCAAATGCTGAGAACAACCATGACATGGATGTATCCAGGCTCTACGTTGCCGAGTGCAACGCGACAGCAGGCCCCATCCTTAAAAGAATTCGTCCCAGAGCACAGGGCAGAGCGTTCCGCATCAACAAGAGAACTTCTCACATCACCCTTGTACTCAAGGAAAAAGAAGACTAAGGGGAGGTTTAGATTATGGGTCAGAAAGTTAATCCGCACGGACTGCGTGTGGGCGTAATCAAAGATTGGGATTCCCGTTGGTACGCAAGCAAGAAGGATTTCGGCGCTACTCTCGCCGAGGACTACAAGCTGCGTCAGACGCTCAAAAAGCAGCTCTACAACTTCGGTATCTCCAAGATCGAAATCGAGAGAGACGGCAAGAAGGTAAAGATCAGCATCCACACCGCCAAGCCCGGTCTTGTAATCGGCAAGGGCGGCGCTGAGATCGAGAAGCTCAAGGCTCAGTGCGAGAAGATGCTCAGTAAGCCCGTCGCTATCAATATTGTTGAGGTAAAGGCTCCCGAGCTCGACGCTCAGCTCACAGCCGAGAGCATCGCTCAGCAGCTCGAAAAGAGAATTTCCTTCCGCCGCGCTATGAAGCAGAGCATCGGCAACGCGATGCGCAGAGGCGCGAAGGGTATCAAGATCATGTGCTCAGGCCGTCTCGGCGGCGCGGAGATCGCGCGCAGCGAGCAGTATCACGAGGGCACCATTCCGCTTCAGACACTCCGTGCCGACATCGACTACGGCTTTGCTGAGGCAAATACCACCTACGGTAAGGTCGGCGTAAAGGTTTGGCTCTACAAGGGTGAGGTTCTCAACGTCAGCGAGGATAAGCCCAGAAGACGTCCCCGCAGAGACAGAGAAGGAGGCAGAAAATAATGTTAATGCCTAAGAGAGTAAAGTACAGAAGAGTTCACCGCGGCCGCATGACCGGCAAGGCTCTTCGCGGAAATACCGTTACCTACGGTCAGTACGGCCTTCAGGCGTGCGAGCCCGGTTGGATCACCTCCAACCAGATCGAGGCCGCGCGTATCGCGATGACCCGTTACTGCAAGCGTTTCGGTAAGGTATGGATCAAGATTTTCCCCGACAAGCCCGTTACCGCGCGTCCCGCTGAAACCCGAATGGGTAAAGGTAAAGGTAATGTCGAGTACTGGGTAGCAGTCGTTAAGCCCCAGAGAGTAATGTTCGAGCTTGCGGGCGTCGATGAGGCAACCGCACGCGAGGCGCTCCGTCTGGCTTCTCACAAGCTCCCCGTTAAGTGCAAGTTCGTCAAGAAAGAGGAGGGTGAGCAGTAATGAAAGCATCAGAACTCAGAGAACTTTCCGTTGAAGAGCTTCAGACAAAGCTCACAGAGCTCAAGGAAGAGCTTTTCAACCTTCGTTTCCAGCTTGCTGTCAATCAGCTCGAAAATTCATCAAGAATCGGCGCCGTCAAGAAGGACATCGCGAGAGTTTCCACCGTTCTTCGTCAGCGTGAGCTCGGCTTTGACGCTTAATGAGAGGAGGACGTTACAGTGAGTGATAGAAATATGAGAAAGACCGTTATCGGTAAGGTAGTGTCCGACAAGATGGACAAGACCATCGTTGTAGCGGTTGAGGACAGCGTAAAGCATAAGCTTTACAACAAGATCGTAAAGAGAACCGTCCGCTTCAAGGCGCACGACGAGAACAACGAGTGCGGCAAGGGCGACAGAGTAAAGATTATGGAGACCCGTCCTCTTTCCAAGGATAAGAGATGGAGACTCGTCGAGATTATTGAGAAGGCTAAATAAGTTTATTTTAGCAGCCTATTAACACGAAGAGCCGTATCCCGGCAGTCCTTCGGGAAAGGGAATATGGCTTGACAGCAATTAAAGGAGGAATCGACTGTGATTCAGCAGCAAACTATCCTCAAGGTTGCCGACAACACCGGCGCAAAGGAACTTATGTGCATTCGTGTACTCGGCGGTACCGGCAGGAGATATGCCAACATTGGCGATATTATCGTTGCTTCTGTTAAAAAAGCAGCGCCCGGCGGCGTTGTTAAAAAGGGCGACGTTGTAAGAGCTGTAGTTGTACGCTCCGCTAAGGGCGTAAGACGTGAGGACGGAACATATATCCGCTTCGACGAGAACGCAGCAGTTATCATCAAGGAAGATAAGAACCCCCGCGGTACTCGTATCTTCGGACCCGTTGCGAGAGAGCTTCGTGATAAGGACTTCATGAAGATTCTGTCCCTCGCTCCGGAAGTACTTTAATGGAGGTGTCACGCAAATGAGTAAGGTTCATGTAAAGACAGGCGACACCGTTATCGTAATCAGCGGTAAGGACAAGGGCAAGAAGGGTCAGGTTATGGCCGTAAGCCCCAAGGAAGGCAAGGTTATCGTAGAGAAGGTCAATATGGTATCCAAGCACGTAAAGCCCAGAAAGATGGGCGAAGCAGGCGGCATCATCAAGGCCGAAGGCGCTATGTATGCTTCCAAGGTCCAGATTTACTGCCCCCGCTGCAAGAAGGCCACAAGAGTTGCCCACAAGATCTATGAGGATGGCACCAAGGGCAGAATTTGCGCCAAGTGCGGCGAAGCGCTTTAAGGAGGATATAAGAAATGGCAAGACTGAAAGAATTATATGTTAAAGAAGTTGCACCTGCTCTTATGAACAAGTTCTCCTACAAGAGCACAATGCAGATCCCCAAGCTCGACAAGATCGTTATCAACGTCGGCGCGGGCGAGGCGAGAGAGAACAGCAAGGCTATCGACGCTATCGTTAAGGATATCGCGGCAATCACCGGCCAGAAGCCCATGGTTTGCCACGCGAGAAAGTCCGTCGCTAACTTCAAGCTCAGAGAGGGTATGCCCATCGGCGTCAAAGTTACCCTCAGAGGCGAGAGAATGTACGAGTTCCTCGACCGTTTCTTCAACGTCGCTCTCCCCAGAGTACGCGACTT
The DNA here is from genome assembly GCA_900316555.1 of uncultured Eubacteriales bacterium. Lineage (GTDB taxonomy): Bacteria > Bacillota > Clostridia > Oscillospirales > Acutalibacteraceae > Ruminococcoides. The sequence goes on from ONDL01000012.1 coordinate 19,062, forward strand.
CAGAGGCATCAACCCCAACTCCTTCGACGGACGCGGCAACTACAATATGGGCCTCAGAGAGCAGCTCATCTTCCCGGAGATCGACTATGACAAGATTGACAAGGTTCGCGGCATGGACATCTGCTTCGTAACCACCGCAACCACAGACGAAGAGGCACGCGAGCTCCTCACGCTCATGGGCGCTCCGTTTTCAAAGTAAGGAGGGATTGTTGTGGCTAAGACATCAATGAAAGTTAAGCAGCAGAGAAAGCAGAAGTTCTCGACCAGAGAGTACACAAGATGCAGCATCTGTGGTAGACCACACGCCTACCTCCGCAAGTATGGTATTTGTCGTATTTGCTTCCGTGAGCTCGCTTACAAGGGCGAGATCCCGGGCGTAAAGAAAGCAAGCTGGTAAGGAGGAATAAGGTAATGCAGATTACAGATACAATAGCTGATTTACTGACCCGCATCCGCAACGCGAACGCGGCGAAGCACGATTCTGTTGAAATTCCCGCCTCAAACCTCAAGAAGTCGATTTGTCAGATTCTTGCGGACGAGGGCTACATCAAGAGCTTCACAGTAATCGAGGACGGCAAGCAGGGCATTATCAAGGTAACTCTCAAGTACCTTGAGGGCAAAAGACCCGTTATCACAGGTCTGCGCCGTGTTTCAAAGCCCGGCCTGCGTATTTACAGTAATGCAGAGGATATGCCCAAGGTAATGAAGGGTCTTGGCGTGGCGATCATCTCCACCTCCAAGGGTGTTATGACCGACCGCGAGGCAAGACGTCAGCACGTTGGCGGCGAGGTTCTCGCTTACATTTGGTAAGAGGAGGTGCGATCATGTCTCGAATTGGAAGAAAACCGATAAATATTCCCGCGGGCGTTGACGTTAAGGTCGACGGCAGCGTAATCACCGTCAAGGGCGCCAAGGGTGAGCTCAGCTACACCTTCAACCCCAACATGACGGTAGAGGTCAAGGATGGCGCGATTGAGGTCAGCCGTCCCGACGACAACAAAATGAACCGTTCACTTCACGGCCTGACAAGAACACTGATCAACAATATGGTGATCGGCGTAACAGAGGGCTATGTGAAGGAGCTTAAGGTAAACGGCGTCGGTTACCGTGTACAGAAGCAGGGTAACAAGTGCGTTATGAACCTCGGTTACTCACACCAGGTCATCGTTGAGGATACCGCGGACATCAAGATTGAGGTTCCGGATCCCAACACAATCAAGATTGTCGGCATTGATAAGCAAAAGGTTGGTCAGTTTGCTGCCGAGGTCAGAGAGAAGCGTCCGCCCGAGCCTTATAAGGGCAAGGGTATCCGTTACGCTGACGAGTATATCCACCGCAAGGAAGGCAAGGCCGGTAAGGGCAAATAATTAAGGAGTGAATCAATATGGTAAGCAGACCTGATACAAAAAAGGCGCGCATCAAACGCCATAAGAGAGTCCGTGCGAAGATCAGCGGTACTCCCGAATGTCCCCGTTTGTGCGTATTCCGCTCCACCAACAACATCTACGCTCAGATCATTGATGACGTAGCGGGTGTTACTCTTGCTCAGGCTTCCAGCCTTGACAAGTCAATCACAGGTAACGGCGGAAACAAAGAGGCAGCCAGAGCTGTCGGCAAGCTTGTTGCTCAGCGCGCTCAGGAGAAGAACATCACCGACGTCGTATTCGACAGAGGCGGCAACATCTATCACGGCCGTGTGAAAGAATTGGCCGAAGGCGCCCGTGAGGGCGGCCTCAATTTCTAAGGAACAGGAGGAATCACTTTGGCTAATAAAGTAGAAGTAACAGGCGAGTTAAAGGAAAGAGTTGTCACCATTAACCGCGTATCAAAGACGGTTAAGGGCGGACGTATCTTCAAGTTCGCGGCTCTCGTGGTTGTCGGCGACGGCAACGGCGTTGTCGGCTTCGGCATCGGCAAGGCGGGCGAGGTACCCGACGCTATCCGCAAGGGTATCGAGGACGCCAAGAAGAACCTGATGAAGATTTCGCTCAGAGGCACCACCATTCCTCACGAGATCATCGGCGAGTTCGGCGCAGGCAGAGTTCTTATGAAGCCCGCCGCTCCCGGTACCGGCGTTATCGCGGGCGGCCCCGTCCGTGCGGTAGTTGAGGCAGTCGGCATCAAGGATATCCGTACAAAGGCTCTCCGTTCAAACAACCCCTGCAACGTAGTCCGCGCTACACTCGCAGGTCTCAGCGCTCTCAGAACCGCTGAGGAGGTTGCCGCGATCCGCGGTAAGTCCGTTAAGGAAATTTTATAATAAGGGAGGCTGCAAGTTATGACAATTAAGTTGGTAAAGAGCCTCATCGGCTCCAAGAAGGATCAGATTGCAACCGCCCACGCTCTCGGTCTGAAGAAAATCGGCGACGTTACAACACAGCCCGACAACCCCCAGACAAAGGGCAAGGTAGCAAAAATCATCCACCTCGTAGAGGTTAGTGAAGCGTAAGCAAGGAGGTGCGAACAATGAAGTTACATGAACTTTCTCCGGTTGAGGGCTCCAAGAAGAAGTCCAAGAGAATCGGCAGAGGTCACGGTTCAGGCTGGGGCAAGACAGCAGGCAAGGGACATAAGGGTCAGAAGGCCCGTTCCGGCGGCAGCATCCGTCCCGGTTTTGAAGGCGGTCAGATGCCGCTCCAGCGCCGCGTTCCCAAGAGAGGTTTCAACAACATCTTTGCTAAAAACGTGGTAGCTGTTAACCTCAGCGCTCTTAACAGAAAGTTTAACGACGGCGACACTGTTGATGCAGAGGCTCTCAAGGCAGCAGGCGTTGTCAAGAACGGCTTTGACGCTGTTAAGGTACTCGGCAACGGTAAAATCGACAAGAAGCTCAACGTTAAAGTTTCTGCCTATTCCAAATCAGCAAAGGCGGCGATCGAAGCTGCCGGTGGAAAGGCGGAGGTGATCTAAGTGTTAAAGACAATCCGCAACGCTTGGTCAATCCCCGATCTGAGAAAAAAGATTCTTTTCACCCTGCTGATCATCATCGTATTCAGAATCGGTTCGGTAATCCCCGTTCCGTTCCTCGATACAAACGTTCTCACGGCGGTTATGGCGCCTGCCAACTCCCTCACGGACGGCAGCTCCAACATGATCGCCTACCTGAACACCCTTTCGGGCGGCGCGTTCTCAAACGCAACGCTCTTCGCTATGGGTATCACACCCTACATCAACAGCTCGATTATCATTCAGCTCCTCTGCGTAGCTATTCCCGCTCTTGAGCGCCTCACCAAGGAAGGCGAGGCGGGCAGAAGAAAGATCGGCACCATCACACGTTACGTCACCGTAGCGCTCGGACTTATCCAGGGTACCGCATACTTCTTCTACCTCAAGAACACCGTCTGCACAGAAGAGGGCGACTACTACGGCAAGCACATCACCGTTTACAACGAGGGCTTCTCGATGGTATTCGCGGGCATCGTTATCGTGCTCGTGTTCACAGCGGGTACCGCTCTGATGATGTGGCTCGGCGAGCAGATCAACAAGTACGGCATCGGCAACGGTATCTCAATGCTCCTGTTTGCGGGCATCATCGCAAGACTTCCCGTTACCGTCCGCACCCTCGCGGCTTACTGGAACCTCGGTTTCGGTGACGGCACCGCGGGCGCTGCAGATCCGAAGTTCTTCATCTTCGTAATCGTCTGGGTACTTATCTTCCTCGCGATCATCTGGCTGATCACCTTCATGCAGGACTCCGAGAGAAGAATCCCCATTCAGTACGCGAAGCGCGTAGTCGGCAGAAAGATGTACGGCGGACAGTCCAGCTTCCTTCCCATCAAGGTTGCTCTGGGCGGCGTTCTCCCCATCATCTTCGCGAGCTCGATCCTTTCAATCCCCAGTACGATCAACCTCTTCCTCAATGTCAAGGAAGGCTTCTGGAAGGCGTTCTTCGACGCGTTCAACACAAGCAACTGGCTCTACATTGTACTGTACTTTATCCTGATTCTGATGTTCGCTTATTTCTATACCACCATTCAGTACAACCCTGTTGAAATGGCGAATAACCTCAAATCAAACAACGGCACCGTCCCGGGTATCCGTCCCGGTGCTCCCACCGCCGCCTATATCAAGAATATTCTTTCGAGAGTAACTCTTATCGGCGCGCTGTTCCTCTCAGTTATCGCGCTCGTACCCCTGGTATTCTCCGCGGCGACAGGAATGCACGGCCTCTCAATGGGCGGTACATCAATCATCATTATCGTCGGCGTTGCACTTGAGACCGTAAAACAGCTCGAGTCACAGATGATGATGCGTCATTACAAAGGTTTTCTTGACTAATCAGTTAAAATGAGGTATAATAATATGAACATTATCATGTTAGGCGCTCCCGGTGCAGGTAAAGGCACTCAAGCCGCTGTACTTTGTGAGCATTTTGGTATTCCCACTATTTCAACCGGCAACATGATTCGTGAGGCGCTGAAAAACGGCACTGAGATGGGTCTGAAGGCAAAGTCCTACATGGACGACGGCAAGCTCGTTCCCGACGAGGTAGTCATCGGCATCGTCAAGGAAAGACTTGGCGAGGATGACTGCAAGAAGGGCTTCATTCTTGACGGCTTCCCCAGAACCATTCCTCAGGCTGAGGCTCTGGACGCTATGGGCGTGGAGATCCAGTACGTCATCAACATCGACGTAGCTGACGAAACCATCACCAGACGTATGTCCGGACGCCGTGTCTGCGAAAATTGCGGCAGACCCTATCACATTGAGAGCTTGAAGCCTCAGAAGGATGGAGTTTGCGACGATTGCGGCGGCACCCTTGTTCAGCGCAAGGACGACCACCCCGACACCGTGCTCGCTCGTCTTGCTGTATATCACAAGGAGACCGAGCCTCTCGCCGACTACTACCGTAAGCAGGGTAAGCTTGTGAACGTAGAAGGCAGGAACACCGTCGCTGAGACCACAGCGGCTGTCCTCGAGGCGATTGAGGCTTAAGCATGGTTCAAATCAAAACAGCGCGGGAACTTTCCCTTATGAAAGACGCTTGCCGCATCTCCGCACAGGCGTTACGCGCTGCGGGTGAGGCGATACGCCCAGGCGTATCCACCCTCGAGATAGACACTATTGTCCGCCACTATATCGAGAAACAGGGTGCCACACCCTCGTTTCTCGGTTACGGCGGATTTCCCGCGAGCGCTTGTATTTCCGTAAACAACGTGGTCATCCATGGCATACCCGACAAATATACCGTCCTGCGTGAAGGCGATATCGTGAGCGTAGACACCGGAGCCTGTTATAAGGGCTATCACGGCGACAACGCATACACCTTCGCCTGCGGCAGAATCAGCGAAAACGCCGAAAAGCTGCTGAACGCCACGCGGGAGAGCCTGTATGAGGGAATTAAGCAGGCAACCGTCGGCAACCGCATTGGCGATATCGGCAGCGCGGTTCAGAGGTATGTCGAAGCTCGCAGTTACTCGGTGGTACGAAATTACGTCGGCCACGGCGTAGGTGCGAATTTGCATGAGGACCCAAGCGTACCTAACTACGGTACACCCCATCGGGGACTAAAGCTGCTCCCCGGCATGACAATCGCCATTGAACCGATGGTGAACGAGGGCACATATCACGTTCGCGTGATGCCCGACAAGTGGACGGTCAAGACCGTCGACGGCAAGCTGAGCGCTCATTTCGAGCACACGGTTGCCATCACCCCCGACGGCCCCAGAATCATGACCATTTGTGACTGAGGTGACTTATGGACATAGTCAAGGGCAGCGTCGTCAGGGCAAAGGCGGGAAGAGACAAGGATAAGTTCTTTGTCGTCCTGCAAACGGACGGTGAGTACGCGCTCATCGCCGACGGCAAAAGGCGCAGGGTCGAGCACCCGAAGCGCAAAAAGCTGAAACACCTGTCGCCGACAAACACGGCGCACAACGGTTCATTGGAAACGAATCCGAAGATAAAACAGATTTTACGCGATTTTAACGGAGGCAAATAATGTCAAAGCAGGATGTAATTGAAGTAGAAGGTATCGTAAGAGAGGCGCTCCCGAACGCGCAGTTCAAGGTAGAGCTTCAGAACGGTCACATGATTTTAGCTGTTATTTCAGGCAAGCTGAGGATGAACTTCATCCGCATTTTGCCGGGCGACAAGGTCACCGTGGAGATGTCTCCATACGACCTGAGCAGAGGCAGAATTACTTGGAGAAGTAAGTAATTCTAAACACAACACAGACTTTAACATGGAAAGGAATGATTCTTAGTGAAAGTCAGACCTTCAGTAAAGAAAATGTGCGACAAGTGCAAGGTAATCAAGAGAAAAGGCAAGATTCTGGTTATCTGCGAGAACCCGAAGCACAAGCAGCGTCAGGGCTGAGTTTTTTTCCTCGCGTACTTCGGCGCGGCGGTATTATTTACCGCGAGTTTTCGCGTGAGAGGTTCGATATTTTCCGAACTCCGCGAAACTTTCTATCAGGTCAGTCTGCTGACCTAAAATTCAAAATCTACTTTTTATTAAATATGGAGGTGCAACTGAATGGCTCGTATAGCAGGTGTTGACTTACCGAGAGACAAAAGAGTTGAGATCGGTCTCACTTATATCTTCGGTATCGGACGTAAAACTGCAACAGACATTATTGCTGCAACAGGTGTAAATCCTGACACTCGTGTCAGAGATTTGACAGAAGAAGATGTATCAAAGCTCAGAGAGTACATCGAGCACAACTGCCGTGTAGAAGGTGACCTTCGCCGCGACATTGCCTATGATATCAAAAGACTTATCGATATCGGCTGCTACCGCGGTGTACGTCACAGAAAGGGTCTCCCCGTAAGAGGTCAGCGTTCAAAGACTAACGCCCGTACCCGCAAGGGTCCCCGCAAGACCATGGCAAACAAGAAGAAGTAAGGAGGTACGACTATGGCAGCACCAAAGGGTAAGAAGGTTATCCGCCGTCGTCGTGAGCGTAAGCACATCGAAAAAGGCGCAGCGCATATCCAGTCTACATTTGGGCAAGCGCAGGCGAGCTCGGCTTCAGAGGTTCCAAGAAGTCCACTCCGTTCGCGGCTCAGTCCGCTGCAGAGACCGCTGCAAGAGCGGCTATGGAGCACGGTATGAAATACGTTGAAGTATACGTAAAGGGTCCCGGACAGGGCAGAGAGGCAGCGATTCGTGCGCTTCAGACCGCAGGTCTTGAGGTAACGATGATCAAAGACGTTACTCCCATTCCCCACAACGGATGCCGTCCTCCCAAGAGAAGACGCGTATAGTATAATTTAAGGAGGATAACTTTTATGGCTAAAAATATGCAGCCTATCGCCAAGCGCTGCAGAGCGCTCGGCTTATCGCCCGCTGTAATGGGTTACAGCAAAAAGACTTCCAACAGAAACCCCGGCGGCAAAATGAGAAGAAAAAAGAGCGAGTACAGCATGCAGCTGACCGAGAAGCAGAAGGTAAAGTTTATTTACGGCATTCTCGAGAAGCAGTTCCGTGCGTACTACGAGAAGGCTGAGAAGGCTGAAGGCAAGACAGGTGAGGAGCTCCTCTCCATCGTTGAGCGCAGACTCGACAACGTCGTATTCAGACTCGGTCTTGCGGCTACACGCCGTGAGGCAAGACAGCTCGTTAACCACGCTCACTTCACCGTAAACGGCAAGAAGGTCAACATTCCCTCCTACATCGTCAAGGTAGGCGACGTAATCGAGGTCAAGGAGAAGAGCCGTTCCACAACACGCTTCAAGGCTATCGCTGAGGGCGAGAACGCTTCCATGCTCACTCCCAAGTGGCTTGAAAAGAACGAGAACCTCCTCGGCGGCAAGGTCGTAGCGCTTCCCCAGAGAGACGACATCGACTATCCCGTTGAAGAGCACCTCATCGTTGAGTTGTACTCCAAGTAATCTATCGGCTGATTTTTCAGCGTTTATATCCACAGGAAGATTACACAAGCGGCCGCCAACTCCATTGGCGGCATGACGAAGGAGGATTCGCGAATGATTGAAATTGAAAAGCCAAGAATTGAAACAGCGGAATTAACCGAAGACGGCAAGTACGGTAAGTTCGTTGTTGAGCCGCTCGAGCGCGGCTTCGGCAACACTCTCGGCAACAGCCTGCGCAGAGTGCTGCTTTCCTCACTTGAAGGCTGTGCTGTCACATCTCTCAAGATTGACGGCGTTCTTCACGAATTTTCAACTATCCCCGGTGTAAAAGAGGACGTCACCGAGATCGTACTCAACATGAAGAGCCTGGTCGCCAAGCTGGTCGACGTCGCTCCCAAGGTAGTCACAATCGACGCCGAGGGTCCATGCGAAGTCACCGCAGCCAGCATCAAGGCTGACAGCGAGGTTGAGATCCTTAACCCCGAGCTTCACATCGCCACTCTCGGCGAGGGCGCGAAGCTCAACATGGAGATCACCATCGACAAGGGCAGAGGTTATGTTCCCGGCGAGCGCAACAAGCAGCTCACAGGCAACAACGTCATCGGCGTGCTTCCGATCGACTCCATCTATACACCTGTATTAAAGGTCAACTACACCGTCGACAACACCCGTGTCGGTCAGATCACCGACTACGACAAGCTCACGCTCGACGTGTGGACAAACGGCGTAATCAACGCCGAAGAGGCGGTTTCCCTTGCGGCAAAGGTGCTCACCGAGCATCTCAACCTGTTCGTAAACCTCTCCGACAAGGCTTCCTCCGCGGAGGTCATGGTCGAGAAGGACGACAAGGGCAAGGAGAAAATCCTCGAAATGACTATCGAGGATCTCGACCTTTCGGTTCGTTCGTTCAACTGCCTCAAGCGCGCAGGTATTAATACAGTTGAAGATTTAATTAACAAGTCCGAAGAGGATATGATGAAGGTTCGCAACCTCGGCAGAAAGTCGCTCGAGGAAGTCGTTCAGAAGCTCAATTCTCTCGGTTTCAGTCTTCAGAAGGAAGACGAATAAATACCCTTTCAAAACTACGGTAAAGGAGTGAATACCATGCCAGGTACAAGAAAACTGGGAAGAACTACCGCGCAGAGAACCGCTATGCTTCGCGCAATGGTTACCTTCCTTCTCGAAAACGGCAAAATTGAGACCACCAATACTCGTGCCAAGGAAGTTCAGGCTATGGCAGAGAAGATGATTACTACAGCAAAGGACAACACCCTGCACAACAGACGCCTCGTGCTCGCGTTCGTTACCAAAGAGGACGTTGTTTCCAAGCTGTTCAGCGAGATTGCTCCCAAGTACGCTGACCGCAACGGCGGCTACACAAGAGTTACCAAGATCGGTCCCCGTCGCGGCGACGGCGCCGAGATGGCTGTCATCGAGCTGGTTTAAGTTAATTGCAAAACGCCCGGAGTTTTCCGGGCGTTTTTTGTGCCGGTGGGCACTTTCTCCGCCTTTTGAAAAGTCAGGTAATGACTAATACTTTCATTAACGGCGGGTCAAAATAATGTAGTGACAGCCCTTGTGGCTATCAGGACTTTCATAAGAAAAAGGCAGCGTTTCCAACTGAGGAAACGCTGCCGTATTTTTGTGAAGGACCAAGGTCTGTCGTCGAACGTCAGAATTCGCAATAGCACTTCCCGCGAAAATCCTGACGCTGCCGAATAAACTGACTTATAGTACGCGATCCGCCCGCGGGCGCGTCCCCGCCGAAGTCAGCGAACGTAAGATTTCACGGTAACATCTCCCGCGAAAAACCCGACGCTGCCTAACAACAAACCTTTAGTACGCGAGGAGAATCAATCGAAGAATTTGCGGTGGATAGCTCTGACGGCTGCGTCGGCGTCGTCAGCGTTAATGAGTACCGAAATCTTGATCTCGGAGGTGCTGATCATGCGGATATTGATCTGAGCCTCATAGAGAGCCTCGAACATCTTCGCGGCTACGCCTGCGTGGCTCTCCATGCCTGCGCCTACGATAGAGATCTTGGCTACGTCCTCGTCGAGGAGAATGTCGCTCGCGCCGTGGGAGATAACATAATCCTTGAGAGCGTCTACGGCAGCCTGACCGTGGCTCTTGGCTACGGTGAAGGAGATGTCCTTCTTGTCGTGCTGACCGATGGACTGGAGAATGATGTCTACGTTGATGCCCTTCTTCGCAAGACGTGAGAACATCTTGAACGCGATACCCGGGGTGTTGGGTACGCCCTTGACTGAAATTCTGGCAACCTCTGTATCCTTAGCGACGCCGCTGATTAACATTTTTTCCATTTTTGTATTCTCCTTTACGATTGTGCCGGGCGCCTGTGTCAGTGATGAGAGCACCTCGAGCTCGATATTGTATTTCTTCGCCATTTCTACCGAACGGTTGTTGAGTACCTGCGCGCCGAGCGTCGCGAGCTCGAGCATTTCGTCGTACGAAATCTCGTCGAGCTTCTTCGCGTTCTCTACCTTGCGCGGGTCAGCCGTGAATACGCCCTCAACGTCTGTGTAAATCTGACAGAGGTCTGCGTGCATTGCCGCAGCGATTGCTACCGCGCTTGTGTCGGAACCGCCTCTGCCGAGGGTGGTGATGTCGCCGCGCTTGTTTAACCCCTGGAAGCCCGCTACGACAACGATGTTGCGGCGGTCGATAGCCTCCTGGATTCTCGACGGGTCAACGCGCTTGATACGCGCCGCTGTGTGCGCGGAAGAGGTCTCGAAGCCTGCCTGCCAGCCTAAGAGCGAGGTCACGTGATAACCGAGCTTCTCAATAGCCATCGCAAGCAGTGCGATTGAGATCTGCTCGCCTGCCGCGAGAAGCATATCCTGCTCACGCTTGGAGGCTTTGGGGTTGATCTCCATCTGCTTGTCAACGAGCACGTCGGTGAAGTCGCCCTGCGCTGATACGACAACGACAACGTCGTTGCCCTTGGCGTAGGTGTCTGTGACGATCTTCGCCACGTTCATTACGCGTTCGGCGTTGGCAACTGAGGTGCCGCCGAATTTCTGAACAATCAAACTCATTTCTAATATACTCCCTTTTTTGCATTCGGACGGTGTCCGCCCTGAATTTGCTTGATTACTGCTTTGTTAGTTTATCTTACAGGTCGCCGATGCGGATCGTCGAGAGGATCTCAACGCCGTCTGAGGCGAGCTTGTTGATCTTTTCAGTGAACTCACCGTAGGACATAGCCTTTGTGGTGAACGCCGCTCTGTCGCCGCCGTGGGTGCTCAGCGACTGTACTGCGCCGAAGATGCCCTCTGCCTTTGCGATAGCGTCCTTGCCCTTTACGCGGACGTACATGGCGAATACGGACTCGCTGACATTGATGATGTTGCTGCCGTTGCCGTCTGTCCAGAACAGGAAGCGTCTCTTCTTGAGATGCTGGCAGCAGTCGACGATATCGGCTACAACAGCGCTCGCTGTGGGCAGCTTGCCTGCGCCCTTGCCGTAGAATACGACGTCGCCCGTGCAGTCGCCGCGAACCATGATGCCGTTGAACTCGTTGTCAATGTTCGCGAGCTGGCTCTTGAGGGGAACGAGCATAGGAGCGGTGATGATGTCGATCTTGTTGTTCTTGAGCTTCTTGACTCTGCCGATGAGCTTGATGACGCAGCCGAACTTCTCGGCGTACTTGACGTCCTCAAGCGTGATTTTGGTAATGCCCTCGGTATGTACGGAATCGGGATAAACGTGCTTTCCGAAGGCGAGAGAAGCGAGAATACAAATCTTGCGGCAAGCGTCGTGACCCTCGATATCAGCTGTCGGATCCTTCTCTGCAAAGCCCAGCTCCTGAGCGAGCTTGAGAGCGTCCGCGAACTGCATGCCGTCCTCGATCATCTTGGTGAGAATGAAGTTGGTTGTGCCGTTGAGGATACCCGCGATCTCGTCTACGATGTTTGCGACGAGGCACTGGTTCATCGGGCGGATAATCGGAATGCCGCCGCCGACGGAGGCCTCAAAGAGAAAGTTGACGTTGTTTTCCTTTGCGAGAGCGAGCAGCTCGGCGCCGTACGCCGCGACAAGCTCCTTGTTGGAGGTGACAACGCTCTTGCCCGCCTTGATGCAGCGGGAAACGAACTCATAGGACGGGTGAAGTCCGCCCATGACCTCGACGACAACGCGGATCTCGAGGTCGTTGATGATCTCCTCAAAATCCTTTGTGAATCTGTCCGCGATCGGGCTGTCGGGGAACTCGCGAAGGTCGAGAACCTTCTTGATGTAGATTTCCTCGCCGAGACGCGCGAACAGCTTCTGCTTGTGCGTCAGCAGGATTTCGGCGACGCCCGAACCGACAACGCCGTGTCCCATAATAGCTATTGATACCATATTCTTACCATCCTTTTATAGTTACTAATATCTTACAGGCTGATTTATTCGATAACAGCGTCGGCGCTGCTCTGACCGCCGCCACCGCCGCCACCACCGCCTTGCTCGGGCGGTACAACGGGACCTTCGGAGCTTTCGGCTGAGGACTGACCGCCGCCACCGCCGCCGGAGGACTGGCTGCTTTCGCCGCCGGAGCTGCTGCTGCCGCCGCCGGAGCCGCTGCTTTCGCCGCCGCTGCCGGAGCTTTCACCGCCGCCGCCGCTGTAGGCGTTCCAGTCGTAGGTCGAGTCATCGTACCACGCCGAGCCGAACGCGGGCATGTTGTCCTCGGTGTAGTAACCGACGTACTTGCCCGAAACGCTGTCGGTGGAGATCACAAGACCCGTAACGGGGTTGTAGGTCGCGGGAATGAGGTTCTTGGAGATTTTGTACTCCTTCTGTTCCTTGTCCTTGAGGTACTCGCCCATTACGTTGGCGAAGAACTTCGCGGAGCGTGTTTTGTCGGAAATCGTCTGGGGACTGTCAAAGCCCGTCCAGGTCGCCATGACCGCGTAGGGCGACATTCCGCAGAACCAGCAGTCGCGGTCGCTGTCGGTGGTACCTGTCTTGCCGACGATGTCCCAGCCCGGAACGCGCGCGTACATTGCGTAGGTGTTCTGTGAGTTTTCGACGTTGTAGTGCAGCAGGCGGTTCATGATGCCCGCTGTTTCCGCTGAATACGCCTGCTTCGGCACGGCGTCGCGGTTATCGAGGATAATGTTGTCCTCGGAGTCGGTGATATAGTAGTAGGTGTAGGGCTTGTAGTACAGACCCTCGTTGCCCATGTAGGTGTAGGCTGACGCCATCTCGCGGACGGTGACACCGCCGTTGAGACCGCCGATCGACAGCGCACCTGTGTTGACGCCGTCAAGCTCGGTGAGGTGCTTGAAGTTCATCTTTGTTATAGCCTGCTCGTATGCGACCGACGGGCCGCCGATAAGCTCCATGACCTGAACCGCGACGGCGTTCGAGGAGCGCTCGATAGCGTCGGGCAGGAGAATGTTGCCGAGATACGAGCCGTAGGCGTTCTTAGGACCTGAGATGTAGCCGCCCGAGGCCTCGTCGTATTCGTACTTCTCGATCGGTTCGTCGAGAACGGTCGAGGAGAAGTAGAGCTGCTTGTTTTCGATAGCGATGGGGTAGACAAAGAGGGGCTTGATCGAAGAACCGGGCTGCAGCGCCGAGTGAGCCGCTCTGTCCCACGCGAGGTCGGTGGTCTTGCGGTTTGAGCTGCCGACGGTCGCGATTACTCTGCCGTCGAAGTCCATAAGTACCGAACCCAGCTCGATGCTCGGGTCGGCGCTCTTGTCGATGTTCATCGCTTCCTTCTCGATGTAGTTCTGCATCTTCTCGTCCATCGCGCAGTAGATTTTCAGACCCTCGGTGTAGATTTTCTCACTCGCCGCGTCGGGGCTGATGTTGTAGTACCGCGCAAGGTCGTCGCGCAGGTCGTAGAAGAGCTGGTCGTAGTACCAGTTCTGAACGTCGTTGTCCTCGTCGTCCTCGTCCTCGGACGCGCTCTTGAAGCCCACGAAGGTCATCTTCGCGCTCTCGGACATAGCCTCGTCATATTCCTTCTTGGTCTTGATGACGCCCTGATCGTACATCTCGCTGAGAATCAGCTCGCGGCGTTCGCGGTTGTTCTCGGGATAGATCAGAGGGTTCCAGCGCGAGGGGTTCTGGGTAATGCCGGCGATAGCGGCGCATTCGGCGAGCGAGCAGTCCTTGATGCTCTTGCCGAAGTAAAGCTGAGCCGCCGCCTCGACGCCCTGACAGTTGTTGCCGTAGTTTACGACGTTGAGGTATGCCTCGAGGATCTGGTCTTTTGTGTATTCCTGCTCGAGCTTGAGCGCCTTGCAGATCTCGCGCAGCTTACGGTTGATACTCACCTCGTTGTCGTCGGTGATGTTCTTGATGAGCTGCTGGGTGATAGTGGAGCCGCCGTAGGAATCGCTGCCCGTTGCGAGCATAGCGACCGCCGAGAGGGTACGCTGCCAGTCAACGCCGTTGTGCTCGTAGAAGCGCTTATCCTCGATCGCGACCTGTGCTTCCTTCATGTAATCGGGAATGTTCTGGTTATCGACCCAGATGCGGTTCTCGGTGCTGTAGAGCTTCCGCGTTTCGGTGAACTCGCCCGTGTCGCTGTCCTTGATGAAAATGCGGCTGGTCTGGTTCAAGGATTTCGCCTTGAGGTCGATACCCGTAGGCTCAGACGCCAGCGCGATGATGTAGATGGCAAGCGATATCGCCGTTACGATACCCGCCACCGCGAGCACCGAGAAGATAGTCAGCAAAAACTTGCCCAAGCCCTTGAAGAACCGTTTTGCGCCGCTTTCGCTCCGCTTGTAGGTGATTTCAGGCTGCTGCTCGGGTGTTTTGCCCATGTAGCTGCTGATATCAGTTTCACGTTTGTTACGCATAAGAACTCCTTGTACAGTGGTCAAATAATGTTTTTTGATTTATTTTTGTGGTAAGGCGCGGTCGTTTACGGTACTACCGCCGCCATTGTAAACATTAGTAAAGTTTATTATAGCACTTTTTCGGGAAAAAATAAATATGTAAATCAAAATTTCAGATAAAAAAATTGTGTTTTTCACCTTGCGATTTTATTGAAAAGGGTGAATAATGCGCATATAAACGGAAATGCTAAGAGAAAAAGGAAGGATAGCTATGAAAAGAATTATACTGATATCGGTGACGGGCGCGATACTTATCGGCTGCGTTATCGCGCAGTCGCTGGCTGAGCAGAGCGCTGCGGGCAACGTCAGCCTGAGCCTCAGCGACAAGCTGCCCGACAGCGAAAAGAGATTCGTGATGGGCGAGGACAAGGGCAGGGTAGTGGTCTACCGCGCGGGCGAGAGCGAGCCGTTCATGACGACCGACACCTTCACCTATTCTCTGCCCAAAGCCGACAAGCAGAAGCTCGAGCAGGGCATCATCATCGAGGGCGAGGCGGCGCTGAGAAGAACGCTGGAGGACTATTGCAGTTGAGAATTGAAAATGGAAAATTGAAAATGGAAAATTAAGGGTCGCTTCGCTCCGAGTTATATTTTTTGGCAGATCCGGTAAAGATACGCGCAGCAGCCGCAGATAATGATTTGATATAGCAAGAATCTATCCGGCAGCGGCGACGATCATTCCACTCTGAACTCTTTACAAACTCCTTTACATTTCCCTTGATTTGTGGTATGATGTAACGTGAATCATAATGCAAATCTTCGTGAAAAAGAGGGATATGTATGTCGTCAGAGAATGCGATCGGCGTTTTTGACTCGGGTCTCGGAGGCTTGAGCGCCGTCAAGGAGTTCCTCAGAGTTCTTCCGCAGGAAAAGATAATATACTTCGGCGATACGGGCAGGGTGCCCTACGGTACCCGCAGCCGCGATACGATCAGAAAATACGCCGTTCAGGATACCAATTTCCTTTTGAAGCACAACGTAAAGATGATCGTCGCCGCCTGCGGCACCGTCAGCTCCGTCGCGGGCGATCTGCTCAGGGAAACCCTTCCCGTGCCTTATACGGGCGTTGTCAATCCCACAGCCTACACCGCCGTCCGCGTAACGCGCAACGGCAAAATCGGCGTTATCGGCACCGCGGCGACCGTCAATTCCCACAGCTACAAGCTCCGTCTCCAGAAGCTCGAGCCGAGGGTGAAGGTATATGAGCAGGCATGTCCGCTCTTCGTACCTCTCGTCGAGAACGGAGTCATCGACCGCTGCGACATCATCACAATGGCTGTCGTCGCGAGGTACCTCTCGCCGCTCAAGGAGCAGGGCGTCGATACGCTCATTCTCGGCTGCACGCACTTTCCGCTTCTGCGCGAGGCTATACACGACTTCATGGGGCCGAATGTGCGCCTGATAGATTCGGGTCTTGAGACCGCCGTCTACGCCGCAAAGGTGCTCGGTCAGGAAAAGCTGCTCTGCACGCGCTTTGAGCAGCCGCAGCCCGAGTTCTATGTCAGCGACACTCCCGACGGCTTTACCTCCGTCGCGGGGCTGTTCCTCGGCAGGAACATGGAGCACGCCGTGACGCAGATCGACATTGAGGCGTATTGAGGTGGATATGACGGATAAGGATTTGAACCGCTACAGAATAACCATCATCGGCGAGCAGCTCGTCGACGGTGAACACAATAAAATCGAGGTTCTCACGGACGGAAAGTTCATGCAGAAGCGCGATCATTTCTACATCGGTTACCGCGAGTACGACGAGGACAATCCCTCGAAGGTGTACAACAACGTTATCCGCGTCGACGAGGACATGGTTACAATCAGCCGCACGGGGCCTCAGCGTTCGCGTCTGCTGCTGCAGAAGGGCAAGCGCCATCAGTGCATTTACGAAACCGTCGCGGGCACGCTCTCGATCGGGGTCTTTACAAAGACTCTGCACAGCACGCTCAGAGAAAACGGCGGCACGCTCGAGGTCAGCTACACCCTCGATTTTAATACAGATTTGGTAAGCGAGAACCGCTTTCATATAACAGTGGAAGAAAAGTAAGGGGTAATATTTATGGATACATACGCAAAGGCTGTTTCTCAGCTCAAGGCTGCCGTAGAGGCGGCTATGAAAAAGGCTGTCGCCGCGGGTACTCTGCCCGAGGCAGAGCTGCCCGAATTTATCGTAGAGGTGCCTGCGGACACCTCCCACGGCGACTTCGCCACAAACGCCGCTATGGCAGGCGCGAAGGCGTTCCGCATGCCGCCGTTCAAAATCGCTCAGGCTATCACCGAAAACCTCGACCTCAGCGGCACCTTCTTTGAGAAGTGCGAGACCGCGGGTCCCGGTTTCATCAACTTCTTCCTCGGCGGAGATTTCTACGCCGGCACTGTCCGCGAGATTCTCCGTGACCCCGAGGGCTACGGCTCGTCCGACTTCGGCAAGGGCGAGAAGGTAATGGTTGAGTTCGTTTCAGCCAACCCTACAGGCCCCATGCACATGGGCAACGCGCGCGGCGGCGCTCTCGGCGACTGCCTCGCGTCCGTTCTCAGCAAGGCGGGATATCAGGCGTACCGCGAGTTCTATGTCAACGACGCGGGCAACCAGATCGAGAAGTTCGCTTCTTCCCTCGAAGCGCGCTATCTGCAGATCTACAAGGGCGACGAGATCGTATTTCCCGAGGACGGCTATCAGGGCGGCGACATCACCGACCTTGCGAATGAGTACAACAGCGAGTTCGGCGACG
>ONDL01000050.1 GCA_900316555.1 uncultured Eubacteriales bacterium
TCTTTGTCACTGATAAAGGCAACGTCGGGATATGCTGTAGACAGCGTCACCTTGTCCTGCTGTGCGATCACCTGACCGGCTACGCAAGCGTAGGACATCACTTTTTCTGTATAAACAACGCCTTCGTTTTCATCTCCGGCGGGCTCTCCTATGGGAAGTCCCGAATCCATTTCCGCGATGTATTTCTGAATAAGCGTCGCGGTTTGCACGGACAGCTCCTTTCCGTCAACGCGTGCAAGCTCCGTTTGCAGACCGCTCAACTCGGTAAGCTCCGCAATCCCGCGCTGAAGCTCGGTCACGTCGCCTATAGAAAGCTGTCCGTCAAGATTGACGTCTCCCGACAGATATATCTGTTTCTCTGTGTTGCTTTCAGCTGCCGCGGAAAGCCCGGGAAAAGTTAGTCCGGACGCCGCAATAACAACCATTAACAGAAAACAAAGCGTTTTTTTCATAAAATAATCCCTCAATCCGCAATAATACGCTCAATGTCATTTTTTCGGAATTCTAAAATAACCGTTCCTCTGCCCTGCTTACTCGATCTAATTTGACGGTTTTTTAGACTGTATATAGCATAACACATTTTTTAAAATAGACAATATAAAAATGCTAAAATGTTGTTAAAATACATATAGCAACATGCTCCATGTTCTTCAGTTGAATTTAAGCTTTTTCATATATAATACAATCAAATCACGGGAGGAAGTTTTGGCGGAGACGGACAAGGAGAGGCTCATACACCGTAATATAAGCGACGCGGTCACTGTATTGGTTGATAAAACGGACAATGACGGTTACGTTACGGAAGAAAAAGAATTGGCCGTTACTGCAGATACGTGTAAGCTTATAGATTCCTAAAACCTATTTAAGGCAATGATATGTTTGCAGGCAGACGGCTATTCTGCTATCTGCCTGCGTTTGATTATTCCCCGAACTTCATCCTTCGGCGCATCGGGAGCGGATACTCATTATCGATAACTTGAAGGTCGGCTGTTTTTTCTCCGTCATCACCACATCGTTTTTGAAATGTCCGGTTATATTTATTGATTAAACAAACAGGTATCAAATATCATTATGACACTTGATACCTGTTTTTAGAGCTTATTGTTTATGACATGAGCTGTGCATAGCGCAGTTCTTGCAGTTGCCGCAGTTGCAAACCACGGACTTGCCCTGCTTCTTTTTTCTAACCATACTGATGATGATCGCGGCGACAATGCCGATCAGCACGGTGCAGATTATAATTGTCCAGATATTGTTTAAAAGCCATGCTAACATAAACTCAACACCTTATCTTACTTTAATAATCAACAAATTTTTGACCCGCCGTTGCAGAAACCCTTGCTAAATTTCGAGTTTTCCAAAGGCGGCGAAAGTGCCCACCGGACCTTATTTTATTTTTACCTTTTTTGTCAGTTTATTCGCTTCCTTATAAGGCTTGAAGAGCATAAACAGCATTCCCGCAATCAGGAGGATTGAGATAATCAAACCAATGATATTCAGGCTGCCCGTAAACGCGCCGCCGATCTGGTTGATGCAGAGGGCGACCGCGTAAGCGAAGCCGCACTGGTAAAGGATAGCGAACGCCGTCCATTTGGCGGAGTTCATCTCGCGCTTGATTGCGCCCATAGCCGCGAAGCAAGGAGCGCAGAGCAGGTTGAATACGAGGAAGGAGAAGCCTGTAACAGTGGTGAATACCTGTGCAAGCGTCGCCCAAGTGCTGAGTTCTCCGCCGCCGTACAGAACACCCATTGTGCCGACGATGTTCTCTTTGGCAATAAGACCTGTGATCGAAGCGACAGCCGCCTGCCAGTTGCCCCAGCTGAGGGGAGCAAATATCCAAGCGATGCCGTTACCGATTGCCGCTAATATGCTGTTGCCGATCTCGTCCTCAGCGAGCATACCAAACGCGCCGTCGACCCAGCCGAATCGGCTCAGGAACCAGAGCACGATGGTAGAAAGCAGAATGATCGTACCTGCCTTTTTGATGAACGACCAGCCGCGCTCCCACATTGAACGGAGCACGTTGCCGATCGTCGGCAGATGGTACGCAGGAAGCTCCATAACGAACGGAGCGGGTTCGCCGGCAAAGGGCTTTGTATGCGATGGAGCAGCTTGGCACAAGGCGAACTCTCTGATCGTCCCTGAAAATATCAGTATTGTTTTCATTCCTCCGTATACACCCGAGATGAATCCCATTGAGCAGATTTGGAAAGAAATCAGAAAAGTTGGATTTAGAAATGAAATATTCCATACTCTTGATAAGGTTGTTGAGCGTCTTTGCAAATCCATTTGTTCATTGTCTGCTGATACCATTAAATCCATTACTTGCAGAAAATGGATTGTGTCTACTTTTAATTAGAGATTAGTATTATAATAAATAGAATAATGCTATGCACGAGCCCGTGCAACCGAAGGGAGATAAGGTACAAGTCGTCACCAATGTTGTGACAGAGGACGGCACAGAGCAAGAAACCTTCGGCGAGGAATTCGTCATCGAAAAGGACGGCGGCGAGATCACCGAGCTGCCGCTCAGCGGCAAAAAATATCAGTATGTATTTGCCGCGACGGACATCTTCGGCAACACCTTCTATTCCGATATGGCGACCTTCGAGATGATCATGAGCTATGACGAGCTATTGAAGAATCCCCTGCCCGACGGAAAATGCGCCGCAAAGGTAACGAAGCTCGAGCCGTACGATCAATGATTTATGGTTTTTCTTGCCTCTGTCACTTTTTCTGATGTATTGATATTGAATTATTCCTGTTAATCGTGTATGATTATAATCAGAAAAACTCTTATCCAAATTGAAAAATGAGCAGGTGATTTTATGAAGATCCAAAAATCCGATTTAGCCTATGATTCCTCGGGCTTCGTGGTGCTTGCGGATTATGTGCCGCATATCGTGCAGGAGATCCGCTACTATTCAACCTACAATTTTATCGGAGAACGGATCGACGGCTATGAGGAGCCGTGTGCTTTGCTGACAAAGGAAGCGGCACGCGCGCTGAAAGCCGTCAGCAATGAAATGATCGTTCGGGGTTACAGGCTGAAGGTGTTTGACGCCTACCGTCCCGCCTGCGCCGTCAAGCATTTTGTGCTGTGGGGAATCGAGGATCAGGACATCAGAATGAAGCCGTATTTTTATCCCGATCTGCAAAAGCAGGAATTGTTTGAAAAGGGATACATCGCCAAGAAATCAAGCCACAGCCGCGGCAGCACGGTCGATTTGACGCTTCTTGATATGAGCACGGGCGGGGAGCTTGATATGGGAAGTCCCTTCGATTTGTTCAGCGTTGTTTCTCACCCGGATTACAAGGGTATCACGGAACAGCAGTACGAAAACCGTATGATGCTGCAGCGCGTTATGGTTCGCAGCGGCTTTGAGCCGATCGACTGCGAATGGTGGCACTTCACCTTAAAGGACGAGCCCTATCCCGATACATACTTTGAGTTCCCCGTTTCGGCGGAATATTTGAGAAGATGAGAAGCAAACCGGCCATATAATTCTTTACCTATGATTTGTCTGTTTGGCTACACTTATGCAGCAGAGTGTAAAACAGGCTACAAATCGTGCTTGTTTTGCATCTATACAAAGTCATATATTTATGGTATTATATTATCATCAAAAAACGAAAAGAAGAAACCATCATGAAAAAGAAATTGACCTTTACCTTTACCTGCATCATTCTCTGCCTTTGCATGGCAGCGGCGGCAATGTTTGCCGGCTGCAGCAGCACTAACCAAGGAACTGTTTCCGACACGGCTTCAAAAACCACATCGTTTTCAACCCCGAGAGAGCGCCTTTCGCAGGAGCCGCAGGCTTCTCCCGAATGGGTCACAAAGCTCGACGCGGCAAAGGACGCGAAGCAGTTATTTGTGGTCGCGGGCTATGAGCGTTCCACGGCGTGGATATCCATGCATGAAAAGGATGAGAACGGAAACTGGAAGATGCTGACCTCCACGCCCGGCTTTATCGGCAAAGAGGGCTTGGGCAAGACCAAGGAGGGCGACGGCAAAACACCCGTAGGCACCTTCCGCTTCAACGCCGCCTTCGGCATTGCCGATGACCCCGGCTGCGCCATCGAGTACACCAAGGTCGATGACAATACCTATTGGTCCGGCGACAACAACATCAAATACAATCAGATGGTAAGCATCAAGGATTATCCGGATCTGAATACCGAGGACAGCGAGCACATCGTCGATTATCAGTACGAGTACCAATACTGCATGAATATAAGCTATAACGAGGAAGGAACGGCGGGCAAGGGCTCCGCGATCTTCCTGCATTGCCTCGGCGACAGAAAGCCGCGCACGGGCGGCTGCGTCGCGGTACCCGAGGAGCAGATGTATTACATTATGCAGCACGTTGATCCCGAGTGTGTAGTTGTGATAGATTCTATGGAGAATCTCGGCGCCGAGTTTTAAGTAAAGAGGTAAAAAGCTCTGAATACAAATAAAAACGGAGGCTAATTGCTATGTACATGAAAAGGAATACGATTATTTGTGCGCTTCTTTGCCTGTGCCTTGCGGCAACCGCTGTTTTAGCCGGCTGCGGCAGCAGTTCAAATGATGAAACAACAGCGGCAACAACAGCGTCAACAGTTGATTCGGCAAAGACCGACAGCATCGACTACATGGCGCTTGTAAACAAGACCCACGCTCTTCCCGATGATTGGGAGGATAAGCTCGAAACCGTACACATGACAAACTCCGTCGGCGACGATGTCGAGGTTGAGAAAAAAGCCTATGACGCTTATCTCGAACTCAAGGCAGAGCTTGAAAAAGAGGGCGTTTATGTCGACCTCGACTCCGCGCGCAGAAGCGTTGCCGAGCAGCAGCGTATCATGGACGATTTCACCGAGAAATACGGCGCGGATTACGCGGCAAAGACCGTCGCAAAGCCCGGGTATTCCGAGCACCACACGGGTCTTGCGCTCGACCTTTACCTCATTATCGACGGCAAGGACGTTGTTGAGAACGAGGATATGATACAGTATCCCGAGATCTGGTCGAAGATCCACGCGAAGCTCGCCGACTACGGCTTTATCCTCCGCTATCTCGACGGCAGCGAGCACATCACGGGTTACGGCTACGAGCCGTGGCACATCCGCTATCTCGACAACGTTGACACCGCCAAGGAGATCACCTCGAAGGGCGTTACCTTTGAGGAATACCTCGGCGCCTACACCGGCGGTCCCGTCAGCATTGATTACGGTACCTCCGAAATCTATACCGAGGACGAGCTGAAGGACGCCGTTATCCAGATCAAGTGTAAATTCGCGTTCTGGGGCGATGTCGATCTCAAGAGCATCCGCTATGCGGGCGACGAAAAAGCGACAGATGAAATGCTCGCGAAAATGAACGAGATCAATCCCGACGGCAAATACACACAGGTCGCGGAGTTCCTGATGGATTTCCACACGCCGAAGGAAATCGGAGAGCTGACCTTTAATCCTGATGCCGATTATACTGATTATCAGTGGTGGCTTGCCCGCACCGCAGACGGCGGCTGGGAGATCGTTACCTTCGGATACGGATACTGAAACCGTAAAAAATCGTAAGATTTTTAGAACTAAGCCGGAAAGGTGTTGCTGTATTAATGAACACCTTCCGGCTTTTTTACAATTTATCCCCGATCTGTAAATTAGGCTACACTTCACCGTTCAAGTGTAAATTTGGCTACAGATCGGGGCGTTTTGCATATATGCAGGGGCGATTTTTTCTGTTATTATAATGTTGTAATCAAGAGAGAACAAAACGAAGTTCTCCGAAACGCAGGGAGGGATATCAATGACAAATTACATTTTAACCACTGAAAGCCTTACCAAAACCTACGGAAGGAAGGACGCGGCGAAGGATATCAATATCCATATCCGCGAAGGCGAGATATACGGTCTGATCGGCCGCAACGGCGCGGGTAAAACCACCGTCATGCGCGTCATCAGCGGGCTCTCCAAAGCAACGAGCGGCACTTACCGGCTGCACGGCGACAACAAATTCGGCGTGGGCGTTCTGATCGAAAGCCCCGGCATTTATCCGAATATGTCGGCGGAAGAAAACATCCGGCTGAAATGTATCGCGATGGGCTGCAACAGCAAACCGTATATCGACGATCTTCTGAAAACCGTCGGACTCGAAAACACGGGCAAAAAGAACGCGGGTTCCTTCTCACTCGGTATGCGCCAGCGGCTCGGCATCGCGCTTGCGCTGGTCGGCAACCCGAGGATGATCGTGCTGGACGAGCCGATCAACGGCCTTGACCCGCAGGGCATCGTAGAGGTCAGGCAAACGCTGGAAAAGCTCAGAGATGAAAAGGGGATCACGATCATGATCTCAAGCCACATCCTCGACGAGCTGGGAAAGCTCGCGAACGCCTACGGTATCATCCACGAGGGCAGGCTGATCGATGAATTCACGACCGATGAGCTCAACGAACGCTGCGGCAGATACGTCAAGATCCAAACCGACGACAACAGCTGCGCGCTTGTTTTGATCGAGCGAATGGGCTTTGACGCGTCGATCGACAGCGAAGGCTTTATCCGCGTGGAAAACGCCACGGAGGACACGATCGAGATCAACAAAGCGTTGGTCAACGCCAATATAGGCGTCAGGGAACTGACGATCAAAAATATCTCGCTGGAGGACTACTACCTCAGCGTTACGGGAGGTGCTCATAATGGCTAACCTGATCAAAATGGATCTGCGGCGGTTGTTCCGCTCACCGATGTTTCTCATCACCCTGTCTGTCGCAGCGGTGTTCAACATCCTGCTGACGGTCGGCATGGCAATGCTGACGAAAATGTTCGCTTCCGCTCAGGCAGTTACGCCGACCATCCTTTCCGATGTCGTGTCAAATCCCTTTGTGCTGCCGATTTTCAGTATTTTGATGTTCACCTCGCTGATCAGCTTTTCCTATGCGGATATCGCGGGCGGCTATATCAAAAACCTCGCGGGACAGCTTCCGCACAAAAGCAGTCTGATTTATTCCAAGTTTATGGTGATCGGCATCCACAACTTCATCTTTCTTGCCGTCGGCTCCCTTACCAATGCCTTGGGCAACCTGGCAATGTCCGCGACCGGTATGCTCCAGCTGACAGATGACGGCAAGATCGGGGCGGCGATCATGACGATCCTGCTCAAATGGCTGCTCAGCATGGCGATCGCTGCGATCCTGTTGTTTGTCACCAACGGCGTCAAAAACAAGGTCCTCGCCACCGTGATCGGTGTGATCCTCGGCACAGGCACCATGAGCCTGGCGTATATGGGTCTGAACACCGCGATCTCCAACATTTTCCACACTCAGAGCTTTGACCTGGGCATGTATATGCCCGATGCGCTGTTCAACAGCGTCAATGTCGGCGCGAACGTCGCGGTCATCAACGCGATCGTCGTATCACTGGTCTTCATCGTTCTCTTCATGGCATTGACCGTAAAGGTCTTCAAGAGCCGTGACGTAAAATAATCGATCATAAAGGAGGAACTCAAAATGAAAAAGAATGTCAAAGGTTTCATCGGTTTATTCGCGGGTATCGCCGCGTTCGTCTTGATCGGCATCGCGCTCTTCGCGCTCACCAATCCCATCAGCGGCACCACTCTTGCGCTTCACGGCGGCTTTAATGTGATCATCGCGCTGGTTGGTGCAGTGCTCGGGATCGTCGCTATCGTGTTCGGCGTCATGAGCAGAAAGGACGCCGATAAAAAGGGACCGCGCAAAGCGGGCGTCATCGTCGGCGTGTTTGCGATCATTATCGCGCTGATGTCCGCCGGCGTCTGCACGCTGACAAAGACCATCGCAGATTACGCCAACAATGTTCCCGGCAACGCGCTCTCGCAGATGGATAACGGAAATCGCGCCGAGATGGATAAAATGATCGAGCAGCTCCGTCTGCAGTATCCCGCTGAAAAATGATCGGTACTCACACCCAAAGCGTAAAGCCGAGGGTGTGAGCTTTTCTTCAAAAAATGCAAACGATTTCTTGAAAACGCGCGGATCTTATGGTATTATCATAACGGTAAAACCGATCATTCAAGGAAAGAAGTGGTATCTGTGAGTGAACATAAAATTGACCGCCGCGCGATGAAAACACGGAAAGCGATCTTTGAGGCGCTTGCCGCGCTTTTGTGTGAAAAGGAGCTGAGGAAGATCACCATCCAGGAGATTTCGGATAAGGCTGATGTTCACCGCGTCACGATCTATAAGCATTTTATGGATATCTACGACATCTACGAGAAGCTGGAAAAGGTGATCCTGAGTGAGATCGGGCTTTTGATCACGGAGTACGGAACCAAAACCACTTTTGAGGTCTATCCCGTCATGTTCAAATATATCACGGATAATCCGACGATCTTCAAAATGATCTTCAGCCCTCACAACACCTCTACGCTGTATATGAAGCTGATGAATATGGTCGAGGGACTGAACCGCGTGATCTGGTCGGAGACCTTCGGCGTGGATATCAAGGACAGCCGGGTCGACTGCGTGATCCGCTATCATTCCAACGGATGTCTCGCGATCATCGCCGGCTGGGTGCTGAACGATTTTGCGCAGTCACAGGATTTTATCATCAAAACGTTGTCGGGACTCGATAAGAGCACGCAGCAATACTTTGCGACGATGCTGAAATAAGGTTCTCCTTCTCCGTTTTTTTCCGTCTTTGATTTTTTTGGCTGCAATTCACCCCCGATTTGTCGATTTGGCTACAGATCGGAGGCATTTTGCATATATACAAAGGTAAATCCATGTGTTATAATAGTGCTGCAATCAAGAGAAAGCTAAAATCACCTCAGGAGGATCGATCAAATGAGCAAGAAAAACAACACCGTAAACAATGAGATCAAGAATGAGAACGTAAAGGAAAAGAAGAAGGCGACGCCGTGGAAGATCGCAACGGCGACCTTAGCCGCCGCGCTGATCGCCGTGTCCTGCACATGGGCATTCACGGCAAACAGCCATCCGTCGGCTTCACCCTCGACCGCCGCATCCGTTACGGAGACGGTTTCAACTTCCGAGAATCAGAACAAGGAAACCGACGCGCTTTCGCTCTGGACAGAGACAGCCCCCTTGAAATCTGAGCTGACAGCATATGTTAAAGCGGTCACCGACAAGAACAGCGCGGAATTTATCCCCGTTGAGAACCGTATCGCGGTATTTGATATGGACGGCACGCTCTGCTGCGAGACCGACCCCGGCTACTTCGACCACAAGCTGCTCTATCATCGTGTGACGGAGGATCCCGACTACAAGGATAAGGCGAGCGACGAGGAAAAGGCTACTGCCAAAGAAATCAAAGGGTATTTTGACTCCGGCAGTTATCCGGAAGATCTGAGCATCAAGCACGGCAAGGCTGTCGCTTCCGCTTTCAAGGGCATGACGATCAGTGAGTTTTACTCTTATATCATCGACTACAAAAACACCGCGATGGAAAGCTATACCGGTATGACCAACGGCGAGGCGTTCTACAAGCCGATGCTGCAGGTCGTCAAATATCTTCAGGATAATGAGTTTACCGTTTATGTCGTCAGCGGCACCGACCGTATCATCACCCGTGCGCTTTGCGACGGTGTGATCGACGTACCCTACAGCCAGATGATCGGCTCGGACGAAAGTCTTGTCGCAAGCGATCAGGGCGATAAGGACGGACTCGACTACACCTTCTCAAAGAATGACAAGCTGATCACCGGCGGCGA
The DNA here is from genome assembly GCA_900316555.1 of uncultured Eubacteriales bacterium. Taxonomy (GTDB): domain Bacteria; phylum Bacillota; class Clostridia; order Oscillospirales; family Acutalibacteraceae; genus Ruminococcoides. The sequence goes on from ONDL01000050.1 coordinate 9,692, forward strand.
CTTCATTATCAAGAATCTGAAAATGAACAAGGTAAGCGTGATCGAGCAGGAGATCGGCGAGCAGCCCGTGCTTTGCTTCGGCAACAGCTCCGGCGACGCGGCGATGGCAAACTACACCATAAACAATAACAAGTACAAGGCGGCAGCCTTTATGCTCTGCTGCGACGACACCGAGCGCGAGAACGGCAACATCGAGAAAGCCGACAAAATGCGCACAAGCTGCGAGGAGAACGGTTACACCGCAGTTTCCATGAAAAACGACTGGACGACCATCTACGGCGACGGCGTTACAAAAAAATAATAACAGATGCGGAATTGCATCGTTCTATAGCTTAAAATATTACACCAGCTGCATATCTATAATGAGCGCCCGCAAATTTGTATTTTTTATGACCAATCGTTTAGAAACAGACGGTTGGTCTTTTTGTGATTTTCTCTTGACGTTTTTCGTTTGATTATTATAGAATATCATTGATGGAGGGTGCACGATGACAGATTATATTATATTGATGCCGCTTCTGATATTGATATTCGGCTTGACGCCTATCGTGGCGCGGGATTCTTATCTCAATAAAAACCAGAAGAATATCATGCTGTGGATTATCGGGCTGATCGGTGTGCTGATCGCGCAGAATGTC
>ONDL01000051.1 GCA_900316555.1 uncultured Eubacteriales bacterium
ATCTGGAAAAAGGATAACGTTTTTTCCAAAGCTTCACAGAAGTTTTTTGAGGAAATAACACGGGAAAAATAAAAAGCGAAACCTCCGCTTGGAAATCTAAAAATCCAAACGGAGGTCAGTTCCTGTATTCCAGATATTCAATAAACCGTTTCACTGCGAGTGAGGCGGTTTTTCTGTTGTTCGATTTCTTTGCCATTAATTGCAGGTGATGCAGGCGGCAGCGGTTAAGTTCCTTCGTGTGCCAATGAGTGGGTGCCGTTTGCCCCGGCAGGAGCTTTATCGCTGTGAGCCGAAAACCCGTTCGTCAAGAGAAATAGGAAACCACTGCATATTTATACCATCGCCTGATAGATCTTGATACAATCCTCTTCGTTCAGGGTTACGAAGCCGTATAGTTTTCCGTCTTCACCGTTGACGTTGCAGGCCATATCCGCGAGCTTGGGGATATCTTCTTCCTTCGCTCCCAGTTCGGCGAAGTTTTTCGGCATCCCGATGGAGATCAGGAAAGAGCGCAGACGCTCGATACCTTCCTTCGCCGTGACCTCGGGATGAGTGAAATCCATCTGACAGCCCCAGACACGTACGGCAACCTGCGCGAAACGCATCACATCATGTTTCATCACATAGCGGAATACAGCGGGCATAGTGACTGCCAATCCCGCGCCGTGAGCGCAATCATAAAGTGCGGATAATTCGTGCTCGATCTGGTGACTGTTCCAGTCTTGCGAACGTCCGACGCCGCAGGAATTGTTGTGAGCCATCATGCCTGCCCACATGATATTCGCGCGCGCGTCATAATTATCGGGATCTGCGATCACGCGGGGACCTTCGTGGATCATCGTGAGCATCAGCGCCTCGATCAGACGATCCGTTACCTCGACCTCGGGCGTGTTGGTCAGGTATCTCTCGTAAAGATGCGCGATGATATCCGCGATACCGCACGCAGTCTGATACGCGGGCAAAGTCTGTGTCAGCGCGGGGTTCAGAATACCGAACTTAGGCAGCATCGCGTCGCCGCCCGCTCCGCGCTTAAGCATTCCTTCCTCTTTGGTGATGACCGATCCGGAGCTGCCCTCGCTGCCGGCCGCTGCGATCGTCAGAACGGTACCGACGCCCAGCGATTTTTCAATGGGCTTTCCGCAGTAGAAATCCCAGAAATCGCCGTCATATACGGCGCCTGCCGCGATGGCTTTGGAGGAATCGATCGTACTGCCGCCGCCTACGGCAAGGACGAAGTTGATATGTTCTTTTCTGCACAGCTCGATGCCTTCATAGACCAAACCGCTTCTGGGGTTGGGCTTGACGCCGCCGAGTTCCGCGTAAGGGATGTTTTCCTTTTCCAGAGATTGTTTCACGCGGTCAAGCAGTCCGGAACGCACGACGCTGCCGCCGCCGTAATGGATCAACACTTTGGTGCCGCCGAAGCGTTTTACCAAGGTGCCCGCGTTGTTTTCCGCGTCTTTGCCGAATGAAAAATAGGTGGGTGAATAGAATGAGAAGTTTTGCATCAGTTTCCTCCTTATGATAACAATGTTTATTCAAAACCGTATTATGCAGCGTTCGCACGAACCAAACGCTTTTCGCGCCACTTGTTGCTTCGCCAGCGCAGCAGCATCAAGACGCCCCGGAAGCATTCGTCGGCGGCGAGGGCGATCCACATTCCGTAGAGTCCCATATCAAAGACGACCGCCAACAGATAGGAGCCGAATACACTCAGCGCCCAGTTTGAAATGATCGCGCAGGCGGTCGGATAGTATACGTCGCCTGCGCCGCGCATACACGCGATAACAACGAGGTTAGTCGTCCTGCCGAGCTCCAGTACACAGTTGAGCAGCAGAATATCGGAGCAAATCGCTATCACCTCGGGATTATCGGTGAACAGACCGGCAAGCTGATACCGCAGCAGCACGCCGATCGCACAGGATACAAGAGTGATCAACAGCGCCCATCGGTGGGAGCGATAACACTGTCGGTACGCCTCCTCGTATTCTTCCGCGCCGACCAAATGACCGATCAATATCTGGGACGCTTGTCCGATCGATACCGCGAAGAGATAAAAGAACATCGTGACGCTCTGCACATAGGTTTTGGCGACCAGCTCGTTCTCGCTCAGATAAATCAGGACGATGGAGGTGATGACCAACTGAGAGAGGTTGTACAGAAAGGTTTCCATCGCCGACGGAACGCCGATTTTGAGCATCGCTCTCAGCTGCCTGAGCGGAAACGGCCGGAGCAGCTTGAAGATCGACGGCTTTTCGACCTTGGTAAACAGAATCCATATAAGAACGAAACACCCGATCGCGCGGCTGACTGCGGTCGCGATTGCCGCGCCCTCGACTCCCATGCGCGGAACAAGCGACAGATCCATCGCCGTGTTGAAAAGGTTCATCCCTACGGATACATACATCGTGATCTTGGTCATTCCGTGGTTGCGGATGATTACAGAAATCGCTCCCATCAGCGCTTGTAGGAACATGCTTCCGCCGACGATCGACAGATAACGGCAGGCATAATCCAGCAACTGTCCCTCAGCGCCGATCAATATCAGGATATGTCGGTTGAACAGCAGGTAGACCGCGCTGACGATCACGCCGAAAAACAGCTGCAATACGATCGAGAGAGCCGCTACCTGTGAAGCGTCACGCCGCTGCTTTGCTCCCAGATGCTGAGAGATCATTACCGCGCTCGCGGTGGAAAAAATATTGAAGATGATCGTCATGATCGATACGGTTTGGTTTGCCGTGCTGACGGATGACGCCGCCAAATCGTCATAGCCGCTGAGTATAAAAACATCGACCAAGCCCAGCAGCATGAACAGAGCCGTTTCAATAAAAATCGGCCACGCCAGACTGAACAGTTTCATTTTCTTCATAAACTCACCTTTTTCGTCATAATTTCTGATTATACTTGTATTATACGCTTGTATAAGCTATAATACTATCATAATTTCGCGCAAATATTAACACAAAACAGCGATGAGGTGCTCATATGTCGGCATATCATGAAACAAAAGTCCACGGAACCCACGGCTTTCCGTACATCGTCTACCTCGGAATCCTTCCGGAGTATATCAGCGGAATTCCCCATCACTGGCATGAGGAGATGGAGATCATCTATGTGACCGAGGGAGTTGTCAGCGTTTCTGTCCGCAACAATGAGTATATCCTTGCATCGGGAGATATCGTGATCGTACACCCGCAGACGATCCATGCTATCCGTCAGCACGGGGATTACGCCGCTCGATACTATAACATCCTGTTTCGCTTTTCCCTGCTCGCGAGCGGCGCGGACGATACCTGCCGCGAAAAGTACCTCGATCCTATCTACAACCGCCAACTGCTCATGCCGGAGCGCCTGACAAAGGAGCATCCTCTCCATCATAAGATCGAACCCTTGATCCGCAAGCTGCTGGTCGATCCGCATTACCAGCGCTTTCACGACGAGCTGCTTATCAAGGCGCACATATTCGAGATCATGTACCTCATTCTTTCCTGCTGCGAGTCTGCGGATCATTCCACCGCCTATGAGGATATCATCTACGAAAAGCTTAAACGGTCGCTGACCTATATCGAAGAGAACTATTCGGAAAACATCACCGTAGAAAAAATGGCTTCGGTCAGCAACTATTCCGAAAGTCATTTTTCCAAGCTCTTCAAACAGCTAACCGGAGAATCCTTTACACAGTATTTGAAGAATTATCGTCTGGAAAGGGCGGCGGACCGCATCAGAAACGATAAAGCAAAGATCTCCGAGATCGCGATGGAATGTGGATTTTCCAATTTGTCTTATTTTTCACGCTCCTTTTATGAAAAGTTCAACGCCACCCCCTCCGCTTACCGCAAAATCAAAGTAGCGACATCTGATACGGAACCGCAAAAGACAGGCACATAAAAGCAAGGACAGCTTTGAAGGCCTTTGTTATTATATTATAACTTAGAATTTGCTGTGATTTGTGTGACAAGCGTGATTATCTTTTTTCTTCTGCCGGGAATTCAATTGTTCCGCTTCTTCAAATAACCTTTAAACTACAAACCTCCGCTTGGAAATGTGAAAAATCCAAACGGAGGTTTATGTAATTTATTTTGGTTTATGACATGAGCCGTGCATAGCGCAGTTCTTGCAGTTGCCGCAGTTACAAACCATTGACTTTCCCTTGCGTTTCTTTCTGACCATACTGACTATGATCGCGGCGACAATGCCGATCAGCACAGCGCAGATTATGATTGTCCAGATATTGCTTATGATCCATTGAATCATACGCTCAACTCCTTACTTTATTTTGACCTTCTTTGTCAGCTTATTCGCTTCCTTATAAGGCTTAAAGAGCATAAACAACATACCCGCAATCAGGAGGATTGAGATAATCAATCCAATGATATTCAGGTTGCCCGTGAACGCGCCGCCGATCTGGTTGATACACAAGGCAACCGCGTAAGCGAAACCGCACTGATAAAGGATAGCGAACGCCGTCCATTTCGCGGAGTTCATCTCGCGTTTGATCGCGCCCATCGCGGCAAAGCAGGGAGCGCAGAGCAGGTTGAACACGAGGAAGGAGAAGCCTGTAACGGTGGTGAACACCTGTGCAAGCGTTGCCCAAGTGCTGAGTTCTCCGCCGCCGTAGAGCACGCCCATTGTGCCGACGATGTTCTCCTTTGCGATAAGACCTGTGATCGAAGCGACAGCCGCCTGCCAGTTGCCCCAGCCGAGGGGAGCAAATATCCAAGCGATGCCGTTGCCGATTGCCGCTAATATGCTGTTGCCGATCTCGTCCTCAGCAAGCATACCAAACGCGCCGTCAACCCAGCCGAAGCGGCTCAGGAACCAGAGCACGATGGTCGAAAGCAGGATGATTGTACCTGCCTTTTTAATGAACGACCAGCCGCGCTCCCACATGGAGCGGAGCACGTTGCCGATGGTCGGCATATGATACGCCGGAAGCTCCATAACGAACGGAGCGGGTTCGCCGGCAAAGGGCTTTGTCTTTTTGAGCATAATACCCGAGACGATGATTGCCGCCATTCCGATGAAGTACGCGCCTGTCGCTATCCACGGAGAACCGCTGAAGAGGGCGCCTGCCATCATACCGATAAACGGCATTTTAGCGCCGCAGGGAATGAATGTAGTCGTCATTATCGTCATACGGCGGTCGCGCTCGTTCTCGATCGTTCGCGACGCCATAATGCCCGGGATGCCGCAGCCTGTACCGATCAAAATCGGGATAAAGGATTTACCCGAAAGACCAAAGCGGCGGAAGATACGGTCGAGTACAAAGGCGATTCGCGCCATGTAACCGCAGGCTTCCAGAATCGCGAGCAGTAGGAAGAGCACGAGCATTTGCGGTACAAATCCGAGCACCGCGCCAACGCCTGCGATGATTCCGTCGAGGATAAGTCCGGACAGCCATTCGGGAGCTTTGGCGGCTTCAAGCCAGTTGCCGACGATAACGGGGATACCCGGAACCCAAATGCCGAATTCGGCAGGATCATCGGGCTTGCCCTTATTCTTTTCAAAGGTCTCGGCGGCTGATTTAACGTCCTCGCCGCTGACGGTTTCCTCGCTTACTTCGAGGGTGTCTTCGTCCTCGACCTCATAGGTGAATTTGTCGCTGTCCTTTATGCCGGAAGCAAAGGTTTTGACGGCTGTAACTGCCGCGTCAGGATCGTATTCCTCGCTTTCAAAGTCGAGAGCGGTCAAAACAGCTTCATTTTCCGCGGACTCGGCGGCGCCTGTCAGTACGCCGATCGCTTCCGCGTGTTCTTCATATTCGCGGTCGCCGATAGCGAACAGATGAAAACCGTCGCCGAAAACGCCGTCATTCATCCAGTCGGTCGCGGCTGTGCCGACAGTGACCATGGAGAGGTAGTACACAAGGAACATGACCGCAATGAAGATCGGCAGTCCCAAAAAGCGGTTGGTAACGACCTTGTCGATTTTGTCGGAGGTCGAAAGCTGTCCTTTTTGCTTATTCTTGTAAACACTGTTGATGATCTTTCCGATATAAAGATAACGCTCGTTGGTAATGATACTCTCAGCGTCGTCGTCATATTCTTTTTCGACGAGCTGTATGTCCTTTTCAACGTGTTTTTTGGTCGCTTCATCAAGACCGAGCTTTTCGATTACCTTTTCGTCGCGCTCAAAGATCTTGACCGCGTACCAACGCTGCTGTTCCTCGGGCAGCTCGTGAACGCAGGCTTCCTCAATATGAGCGATAGCGTGCTCGACAGAGCCTTCAAAGGTGTGCTTGGGAACTGGTTTTTTGTCCTCGGCAGCCTTGATCGCGGCTTCGGCGGCTTCCTGAATTCCCTTGTTTTTCAGCGCGGAAATCTCAACCACCGTACAACCCAGCGCGCGGCTCAGTTCCTTGGTGTTGATTTTAACTCCTGTTTTCTCCACAACGTCCATCATATTGATTGCGACAACGACGGGGATGCCAAGCTCACAGAGCTGAGTGGTCAAATACAGGTTGCGCTCTAAGTTTGTACCGTCAACGATATTAAGGATCGCGTCGGGGCGCTCGTCAATCAGATAGTTACGCGCGACGACTTCCTCCATTGTGTACGGAGAAAGCGAGTAAATACCGGGCAAGTCTGTGATGGTCACATCGCTGTGTTTTTTCAGCTTACCTTCCTTTTTCTCTACGGTGACGCCGGGCCAGTTGCCGACGAATTGATTCGCGCCTGTCAGCGCGTTGAACAGCGTTGTTTTACCGCTGTTCGGGTTGCCCGCTAAGGCAATCTTCATCTTCATTGGTGTTCCTCTTTTCTTATCAATTTAAGTTAGTTTTAGGTAACTTTAGGCTAAAAAATAATAGGAATTACTCTACCTCTACCATTTCGGCGTCAGCCTTGCGGATCGAAAGCTGGTAGCCGCGCACGGTGACTTCCATAGGATCGCCCAGCGGAGCGACCTTCTGCACCTTGATCTCTACACCCTTGGTGATACCCATATCCATGATACGGCGCTTGACAGCACCCTCACCGTGGAGCTTTTTGACCTTACAAGTGCTGCCGATAGCAACCTCTCTTAAAGTTTTCATAGCCTGATTCCCTCCTTAAATCATTATCTTTTGCGCCATTTCTTTGCTGATAGCAATTCGCGCATTTTTAACATTGACGATCAGATTGCCGCCCATAGAGCTGACAACTGTGACCACAGCGCCCGATACAAAACCCAAGTTTTGCAGGTGCGCTCTAACATCGGCATTTCCGCCGATGCGTTTGATGATATTTTCTTCACCGATAACTGCAAGCGTCAACGGCATAGTAATACCCCTTTTCCTTTTGTTAATTGATTAGCACAGGCTAACCATATAGTACAAAGTTATTCGTCTGTTTGCTGCAAAGAAGATGTTCGGCGGATCACTCGCAAAAACTGCCGTAAATCGCACAATGCGGTAAGCGTTGCTTCGCTGATCCCATGTTCCATATTGCAAGCATCTTCAGCAGCAGTTTTCTTGTCCACACCTAAATCGGTCAACAGACGATAAACAGTTTCATACCGTTTGATGACATATTCACCGATTTTTTCGCCTTTTTCTGTCAGCTCAACAGTCCGGTCAGGCTGAATAGCCAAGTAACCCGCCGCTTCCATTTCTTTCAGTGCGACAGATACCGTTGGTTTTGTAACGCCCAACTCACGGGCGATATACGCGCCGCGTACCAAGCCGTTTTCCCGAAGGCGATAGATGATCCTCATATAATCTTCTACCTTTTGATTGTGTTCCATAGTCGTCCCCTCGGCAAAAGGTTAGCAAAGACTAACCTGTCCGCAAACTATAAAAGTCAGGCGGTTAGCCTGACCTTACTGAGCTATTATATCAGGCTTTATTTGTTTTGTCAAGGCTTATATTTCAAATGTTTTCCTTATCCCTTCGTCTGCAAGGATAACATTCTTGTGTAAAATCCGTTTTGCTGTTTCAGCTCGTCGGGCGTGCCCTGCTCGTTTGATTCGCCGTCCTTGATCACTACGATCTTATCCGCTCCGGCGATGGTGCGCATACGGTGAGCGATGATCATAACCGTTTTGTTTTTGATCAGGCGTGAAAGCGACTGTTGGATAAGCGTTTCGTTTTCCGCGTCAAGCGAGGCTGTCGCTTCGTCAAGCAAAATAACGGGAGCGTCTTTGAGGAAAGCGCGCGCGATCGAAATTCTTTGACGTTCGCCGCCGCTGAGCTTTGCTCCGTTCTCGCCTATAACGGTGTTGTAGCCGTCGGGCAGGCGCGAAATGAACTCGTCGCAGTTGGCAAGCCTTGCGGCGTTCAGTACCTCCTCGTCGGTCGCGTCCTTTTTGCCGATACGGATATTCTCCGTGATCGTGTTATTAAAGAGCGTCACATCCTGAAATACGATGGAGTAATATTTCAGCAGAGCTTCCGGGTCGATGGTTGCAATATCCTCGCCGCCAAAGGTGATCCTGCCCTTTGTCACATCCCAAAAGCGCGCCGCCAAACGGGAAACAGTGGTCTTGCCTCCGCCCGAGGGTCCGATCAAAGCCGTGACCTCGCCTTGCTTTGCCGTAAAACTGACGTCGCTGAGAACGGTCTCATCGTCGTTATATTGAAAGCCTACGTTTTTAAATTCAATATCAAATCGTTCGGGTCTGAATTCCTGTTTACCTTCCTGCTTTTTGATATCGTTCAGCGCGTTTGTGCGGTCGATATTGACCTGAGCGCTGTTGAGAGCTCCGAGGTTGATCAGCGTACCCGCCATCGGCTCGTACAGTCTTGATACGACAAGCAGGAACATAAAGAAGGTGATGACGGTTATCTGTCCGCCGAGAAGCAGCGCGGAGCCGACAAGCGCGGTCGTGGCGATACCGAACTTCAAAAACATCTGCGCGGGTACGATAAACGCCGCCACGCCTAATTCAGCAGCGATAGATTTTTTCTCATAGTCCTTGATGATATAGTCCAAGCTGTCGATGTATTCCGTTTCGGCGTTGTTGCTCTTTAGGTCGCGCAGGGTTTCGATAGCCTCCTGAACACCGTCCTCAAGCCTTACTCTTGTATCGTTCTTGCTCTTGTTGAAGCGGTTCTGTGTTCTCTTTGACAGCCTGACGGCTAAAAGCGATACGGGCAGCACCCACACCGATGCGAGCGCCATCCTCCAATCGAACGCAAAAAGGGATACCGCTATGATGATAGTTGAAATGATCGAGCCGTAATACTGTGCCGCCTGATGCGAGAAGGTATGCTCGATAACGGTGCAGTCGTTTAATATAGTTGTCGTGAGGTCGCTTAGATCCTTCTTTCCGAAAAACGACAAGGGCAGCTTTCTCAGCGTTTCGGCAAGGGTGATCCTGCGCACGCCGCTCTCCTTGTAGGTCGAGAAGAAGGTCGCGTTATACTGCCAGAACTGCGTAATGTAAATCAGCAGAAGCGATACGATTATCCCGACGATATAAAAGACAATTCTGCCGCTGTTTACGCCGTTATTCAGCATATCTTCGGTCAGCGTATAGAGCAGTCCCACCGGGAACATCAGCACTAAATCCGATACCGTGCAGGCGCAGACGGAGTTGATAAAACCTTTAGCGCCCTCGCGCGACATTGCGTATCTACGCATCATTTTTTCAAGCATTCTTCTCACCGACCTTCCACGAAACAGAGGACTGATAATCCTTCCACATCTTGTTATAAATACCGTCTTTCTTTAACAGCTCGCCGTGAACGCCCTGCTCCGAAATTCTGCCGTTATCAAGCACGATGATATTATCGCAGCCCTGAATGGTCGAGAGCCTGTGAGCGATCATGATCACGGTTTTATTCTTTGAAAGCACCTTAAAGGAGTTTTGAACGAGGTATTCGTTTTCTGGATCGGCAAAGGCAGTCGCCTCGTCGAGCACGACGATCGGCGCGTCCTTCAAAATGGCGCGCGCGATTGCGATCCGCTGCTGCTCACCGCCCGAGAGATACACACCCTTTGCTCCGATAACGGTATTTATGCCGTCGGGGAGCTTTTCGATGATATCCGTACACTGCGCTTTTTCAAGGGCGATCATTACCTCTTGCTCGGTGGCGTCGGGACGCGACAATCTGACATTTTCAAGGATTGACCTTTTTAAGAGCTTGCTGTCTTGGAACACATACGA
>ONDL01000055.1 GCA_900316555.1 uncultured Eubacteriales bacterium
CTTTGACGCGTTCGCTATTGCGGGACTTGTGTATCTTTTGATATCAGCGGTGTTTATCGTCTATCACAAGAACCGTTTCTCGTTCTTCCCTTTGTTCTACGCCATAACCGCCTTAGGCTCAAGCGTAGTAATCCGCTATCTTTTTGACGGCGCCGACCACCGGATTTACGGAATCTGGGTATTTATGATCGTTCTGCTGCTCTTCTCATTTAACTTTGAAGTCGAGCGCAGTCAGAAGCCCTCGTCAAAGCTGCGTATGAGCAACGGATATATGATAATTTCCTGTGCTGTTCTCGTCGCTCTCTTTGCGGCATATACCACCGTTTATGTATTCAGCCACCCCGACAAGGAGGACGACGCTCCGTGGAATCTGATTACTGAAATCAATCGCAACCCCGACTGCTACTACGTTATGGACAATGACAGCATGTTGGATTTTGACCACTACACCGAAAACTATATCCACCCGCTGTGGGGCTTCCGCTACGGATATCTCGAAAACCTTGACAGCTTCGGGTACTTCCACAAAACGGAAATGCTCAGAAAGCGCAATCTGCCCGAGAACATCTATCAGGCGCTGCTCTCTAATCACAAAATATACGTTATTGATGAAAATATTACCTTCAAAAAGGAAAAGTATTTTAACCTCAACTACGCCGATAAGTATGAAACTATCTCCTATTCTCTTGTCAAGGAGCTGGATAACTTCAAGATTTATGAGGTAGTTGTTGAGAGATCTGAAAACTGAACAAACAATTAAGAGGAAAGGTTTCTGCCTTTCCTCTTGTTATTTTTCTATCAACTTGTCAATCAGCGTTTGCATATCATCGGGAATCGGTGCGGTAATATTGATTTCTTCGCCTGTCACCGGGTGACAAAAGCTCATTTCACCGCAGTGGAGAGCCTGCCTGTTTATCAGATCGAGAGAACCGCCGTACAAATCGTCGCCGAGCAGCGGATGACCGAGATGGCTCATATGACAGCGGATCTGATGCGTCTTTCCTGTTTCGAGCACCAGCAAGATAAGAGAGTAGTCGTCACCGCTGAAAACAGACTTGTAGTGTGTAATCGCAGGGCTGCCGCTCTCAACTACATGGCGGACAATTTTTGAGTCGTCATGCAGACCTATAGGCTTGTTTATGGTGCCTCTTCCCTCAAGCCTGCCGTGGACAAGCGCGAAGTAAACCTTACGCACCGCTTGGTGCAGCTGAAAAACAGAATATTTATCCTTGGCTATCAGCACAAGTCCCGAGGTGTTACGGTCAAGGCGGTTATGCGCGCGGAAAACGAATTCCGCGCCGTTTTTTTGCGCATATGCGGTTACAAGATTCGCGAGTGTGTTTGTCTGATGCTGCTTAACCGGGTGTACAGGCATGAACGGCGGCTTGTTTACAACTAAAATGTGCTCGTCCTCATAACGGATATCAAAGCTGCCTTCTATCGGTTCAATAAATGAACTGCTTTCATCGGGAAGGTTGATTATTATCTCTGCGCCGGCTGTAACGCGATCTATCGTGCGTAAAATTTTGCCGTCCATCAGGATTCCGTCTTTTTCTCGCTTAAGGCGTGTTATCATTCTTGTAGAAAGTCCGCAGCGGCTCTTAAGGAACCACTTTGCGACCATGCCGCCGCATTCTTCGGGAACGGTAAATCGAAGCGGCTCAGCCATGGATAAACCCCCATATCACAAAAAACGCGACAAGCTGAATTACGATAATCAGCGGAATGCCAAGCATGAACTTCATGTGATTTGTCTTGTGGCGGATAAGCAGCATTGTAATGAACATCGCAAGACTTCCGCCGAGCGCCGAAAAGAGCAGCAGTACACTTTCGCGGATTCTGTATTTATGCTTGCGCGCGCGGCGCTTGTCGCTGACCGTCAGGATAACAGAGATAAGGCTTATCAGCGCGAGATAAATTAATAAGTAAATCATAATATCACCGAGGTTGAGAAATGTGAAGGTAAAAGAAATTGTACCGATTGTCGTCAGTTTTATTTTATTCGGTTTATCAGTTGCGTTCAGCGTACTGACTCCGCCGAAAAGCGAGGAACCTGCGTTGCAGGTCGCCGCCACCGCAGAGGAAGCCAGACCAAAACAAGAAATGCGCGGAGTATGGATTACCTATATGGAGCTGAGCATGGAAAACGAGGATAATCAAAGTGAATCAGCCTTCCGCGAGAAATTCGCGCATATGGCATACACCTGCAAGAAGCAAGGCTTCAACACGCTTGTCGTGCAGGTAAGACCCTTTGCCGACGCTCTCTACAGCTCCGACCTATACCCCGCGTCGCATGTACTGACGGGTATCCAGGGAGAAACAGCCGGGTATGACGCGCTAAAAGTGATGTGCGAGATCTGCGGCAACTTCGGACTGGATATTCAAGCGTGGGTAAATCCGTACCGAGTTAAAGTTAACAACGTCCCGAACGAGCTTTGTGATGATAATATATTCGTCAAACATCCCGAGTTGTGCATTGAAACAGACAGCGGGATTATCCTCGACCCATCAAATGCAGACGCAAGACAGCTTATTGAGGACGGTGTGCTCGAAATAGCGGAAAGCTACGATATCGACGGCGTACAGTTTGACGATTACTTCTACCCTGCAGATATCGGAGAAACAGACTATCCAGAATATATGGAGTATCTTGACTCACACCCGTCGAGCGGTCTGAGTCTTGAGAGGTGGCGCGAGCTTAATGTGAACATACTTTTATCTGAGATTTACCTGCGGCTGCAAAACTGCGGTAGAAACGTTACTTTTGGTATTTCTCCTCAAGGGAACCTCGACAACAACGCAAATCTTTCTGCCGATGTTGTCAGCTGGTGCTGTATCAAGGGCTTCGCCGACTACATCTGTCCTCAGCTGTATTTCAGCCTTGACAATCCGAAGCTAGGTTTTGAACAGGCAGCACAGGACTGGTGCGATTTGCCGCTTGCCGAAGGCGTTCAGCTTTACGCCGGTCTTGCGGGCTACAAAGCAGGTACAGACGCGGACGAGGGTACTTGGCTTGAAAAAAATGATATTCTGAAAACCGAATATAATATTCTGAAAAAGAAAAATGAGTTTTCGGGATTTATGCTCTACAGCTATTCGAGTCTTGAAAACGCGGACGCAGCCGAGGAAATCAAAAATCTGTGCAATGAGCTGAAATCAGACTAACTCGCCCATACAACAGTCATCGCCGACGGAAACCAATCTTACCTTGCAGACCTCGCCGCAGAGCGAATGGTCGTCGGAAATGACATGAACGGGAGTGTAGTTCTTTGTATAGCCCTCGAGATATCCCTTGCGGAGCCGCTCAAAAAGAACCTCTTCTGTCAAGCCGACCTGAGAGTTAAGGAATTCTTCCCTCTCGCGGGAAACAAGTTCTCCCATCAGCTTTGCGCGGCGTTCCTTCTCGGCAGGGTCAACCTGATTTGGCGCGTCCGCAGCCTTAGTGCCCTTGCGCTGCGAGTACGGGAAAACGTGAACCTTAGCGAAGCCTACGGACTTTACAAACGCCATCGACGCCTCAAAATCCGCCTCCGTTTCCCCTGCGAAGCCTACCATAACGTCCGTTGTCATAGCCGAATTGTCAAAAACATTTCGCAGGCGGTTGACAATCTCCATATATTCCGCGCTGTTGTAGTGGCGGTTCATCGCCTTTAGTGTCGCGTCACAGCCGCTCTGGAGCGAAAGATGAAACTGCGGACAGAACTTCTCCTGCGCCGCAAGGCGTTTCACAAGCGGCTCGGTCATCTGCTCTGGCTCAAGTGAACCGAGTCTGACCCGGGCGATGCCCTCAACAGAACAAGCGGCTTCCACAGCATCGGCAAGGTCAAAATCCTCGCCCTGACCGTAAGCGGAGAGATTTATTCCCACCAGCACAACCTCGCGGTAGCCGTTCGAAGCGAGTGTTTCAAGCTCGCGCTTCAGCTCATCAACGGGCTTTGAGCGGACTCTGCCGCGCGCGTAAGGAATAATACAGTATGAGCAAAAGCGGTTGCAGCCGTCCTCAATCTTGATAAAGGCGCGGGTATGCTCGTTGAAGGACGACACCGTCATCGGCTCAAACTGAGCGCCTTTTGAAATATGGGCGGGTATGTCGACGAGTCTGCCGCGGTTTGAGAGATATTCCTCTATCGCGGGAATCAGGCGCTTTCTCTCGCGGTTGCCGAGAACGATATCGCAGCCTGTGAACCGTTCTGTTTCCTCGGGAAAAGCCTGCGGCATACAGCCTGTAAGGATAATAATTCCGTCGGGATTTACGCGGCGAAGGCGGTTGATCAGCTTGCGGTTTTTGGCGTCGCTGACCGCTGTTACGGTGCAGCTGTTGACGATGGTGATATCCGCCTTTTCCCTGTCGTCCGAAGGCAGATATCCGTGGGCAATCAAGTCCTCACGCATAGCCTGAGATTCGTACTGATTGACCTTACAGCCCAGCGTTACTACATTAAAATTCATCATTATGGATTCCTTTTTATTGAAAATGTTGATTTTGTAAAACTTTGTAATAATTGATTGAATATTTGCCGTTTAAGTGGTATTATAATACTGTCATAAAGATTATCAACAAGCTATTTTCAGATAATGAGGTGCGCTTATGTATTCACTGCCTATTTCAGCAATGAACAAAAACGGTTTAATGGAGATTTTCGAAATTCTCTCTCACTATCCCAGCCAGATGATGATGCGCAGCGGCGATATCACCGTAGACGCTCATTCACTCATCGGAGTTTTCTCTCTCGACATTCATAAGCCTATCGAGCTGCTGATGGAAAACGAACCTTCCGAAAGCCTCAAAAACGCGCTTTCAAGCTATGTTCTCAGCAGAGTCGGCTAAGAAATTCAATACTCTTTTAGTAATCACAAGGGCGTGCAATGCACGCCCTTTATTTTTTAGCTATTCTTATCTACCTGATGAAAGGTCTTGAGGTTGCCTGTCTTTTCGCTGCGCTTGTCAAGCTCTGCGAGAACGTCCTCAAGCGGAATGCCCTGCTGCACCATCATAACGGTGAGGTGATATATCAGATCGGCGATTTCATAAACGGTTTCGCTGTTGTCGCCGTTCTTTGCCGCGATGATCGTTTCGCTGCACTCCTCGCCCACCTTTTTCAGGATCTTGTCCAGACCCTTGTCGAGCAGGTAGCAGGTGTAGGAGCCTTCCTTGGGGTTGTCGCGTCTGTTTTCAACCGTCGCGTAAAGCGCGGCGAGAATTTCTCTGTCGTTCATATTAAACCTCATTTCAATTTCTTAAAGAAGCAGCTGTGGCTTCCGGTGTGACAGGCAGCGCCTGTCTGTTCAACCGTGATGAGAAGAGTGTCGTCGTCACAGTCGGCGTAAATATCTATAACCTTTTGCAGATGACCTGAGGTCGCGCCCTTGTTCCAGAGCTCCTGTCTGCTGCGCGACCAGAACCATGTAAAGCCTGTTTCAAGCGTCAGCTGCATACTCTCGCGGTTCATGTAGGCGAGCATTAGTACCTCGCCCGTGGACTTTTCCTGCACAATCGCGGGAATAAGCTCCGATTTTACAAAGTATTTATCGAGATCCATCATTTCTTCTCCGTCATTTCTATTGCCTGTCTGAGGTCAAGTGTGCCGCTGTAGATAGCCTTGCCGCAGATCGCGCCGTAAACCTTCAGCTCGGCGAGATTGAGGATATCCTTGAGTACAGCTACGCCGCCGCTGGCGATGATGTTACAGCTTACGCTTTTAACTAACTCGCCAAGCTGCCTGAGATTAGGCCCCGCAAGAGTGCCGTCCTGGTCGATATCGGTAAATACGATCGTGCGGACGCCTGCGTCCTCCATGCGCTTCGCAAGCTCTATGTAGTTGATCTCGCTGTTGTCGAGCCAGCCCTCCGCGCGAACCATTCCGTCCTTCGCGTCGATCCCGACGACAATCCTGTCGCCGTACTCCCTGACCGAATCAATTACAAGCTGCGGATTCTTTACTGCCGCCGAACCGAGGATAACACGGTCAATTCCGCGCGAAAGATAATATTCAACCGCCTTCATATCGCGGATACCGCCGCCGACCTCGACCGATAGACAGGAAGTTTTTGCAACATCAGCGATCAAGTCGGCGTTAACGAGCTTGGCGTCCTTTGCGCCGTCGAGGTCAACCATGTGCATCATCGAAGCGCCTGCCTCGGCGAACGAACGCGCCGCGTCATAGGGCGATGAAGCAACCTTGTTCGCGGTGGAATAGTCGCCCTTTAATAGGCGGACAGCGCTGCCCTGATATATGTCAATTGCCGGTAAAATATACAATTATAACACTCCCTTTGTCGATAACGGCTTGCCCGAAGCGTTTTCCTTTACAGCCAGACGCATTGCGTGAGCCGCCGCCTTGAAGAGTGCCTCGGTGATGTGGTGGGAATTGTCGCCGTAAACTGATTTAAGATGCAGGGTGATTCCAGCGTTGAACGCGAACGCGCGCATAAACTCAACGGTCATGGCGCAGTCGTAATCGCCGCAGCGCGCCTGCGGAAAGTCGGCGTCGAACACAAGAAACGGTCTGCCGCTGACGTCAACGGAAGCGAAAGCGAGCGCTTCGTCCATCGGAACATAGAAGCTGCCGAAACGCTCGATTGAGCCTTTATCTCCCAATGCCTCGGCAAATGCCTTGCCGAGTACAATGCCCGTATCCTCAACGGTGTGGTGCTCGTCAACCTCCAAATCACCCTTCACGTCTACAATCAGGCCGAATCTGCCGTGTGTCGCGAAGGAGTTGAGCATATGATCAAAAAAGCCCACGCCTGTACTGATGCTGACCTCTCCTCCGTCAAGGCAGAGAGACAGCTTGATATCAGTCTCTTTTGTTTTTCTGTTTACGGTCGCAGTTCTCATGCTGTCACCTCAAAATATTCTCGTATAGAATTAAGAACCTGCTCTACCTCCTGCCCGGTGCCTGCCGTAATGCGGAGATAACTGCCCATCAGACGGACAACGATGGATTTTGACTTGAGGTAAGCGAAGATTTTCTCGGCTTGGGAGGTGCGGACAAACACGAAGTTTGCGACACTCTCGATCGGAGTGAAATCCTCCTGCGCCTTTCCGAGTTCCATCAAACCATTATACAATGTTTCGCGGTTTTTGACAATCGTTTTTTGACGGTTTTGCAAATATTCTTTGTTTTTGAAGATTACCGCGCCTGCCGCCTGAGAAAAGCTATTGACGTTGTAAGGCGATTTTACCGCCTTGACAGCGCGCGAAATCGTTTCATTGGCTACGGCAAAGCCCAGACGGAGCGCCGCTGAACCGACTGCCTTTGACGCGGTGCGGAAAACAATCAGGTTGGAATACTTCTCAACCTCGCTGAGCAAGGACTGATCCCAGAAGTCCATATAAGCTTCGTCGAGAATAACAAGCGCATCGACAGATGTGACAAGCCTGCGCGCTTCATCGGCGGTGATTCCTCTGCCGGTGGGGTTACAGGGATTTGAAAACATCAAGAGCTTTATTCCGTCGCTGTTTACCTTCTCAATCAGTGCGTCAACGTCAATGTCGAGATTGTCGTTCTTGACAAAGGTCTCGCACTCCACCTCACAGATCGAGGAGTAAAAGTTGTACATCGAAAAGTCGGGAGATACAACGAGCATCTTGTCGCCCTTCTCGAGAAAAGCGGCTTCAATCAGGAAAATAAGCTCGTCGGAGCCGTTGCCCGCGGTGACAAGCGCGGAATTTATGCCGTAGTATGACGCGAAAGCCTCAACAACAGAGCTCGCCATCGGGTCGGGATAGCGGTTGAAAGCGAGCTTGTCGATTTCAGCTTTGATATCCTCACGGATAAACTCAGGAAGATTGTCCGGGCATTCGTTCGCGTCAAGACGGATATCATATGTGCCGCTGATTGGCTCATACGGCACAAGGTTTATTATCTTTTTATTTAACGTATACATTATACTCGTCCTTTAATCGAGGTTAAAGCGCACCTTTATGGAGTTGGCGTGCGCGGTAAGGCTCTCAGCCTCGGCAAAGCGGATAACGTCCTCTGCGTCGGCTTTAAGAGCGTCCTCGGTGTAGTAAATAAAGCTGGATTTCTTTATAAAAGCATCAACGGACAGCGGCGAGAAGAAACGGGCGGTGCCGCTGGTCGGAAGTACGTGGTTCGGTCCCGCGAAGTAGTCGCCGAGCGGTTCGGGACTGTAATTGCCAAGGAATACCGAGCCCGCGTTGTCGAGCTTGCCTACATATTCCATCGGATTCTCACAGCATACCTCGAGGTGCTCGGGTGCAAGCTCGTTGGCAAAGTCAACCGCCTGCTTCATGTCGCTGCAAACGATGATCGCGCCGAAGTTCCCAAGTGAGCTGTCGATAATCTCTTTTCTTGAGAGCTTCTCAACCTGAACGGAAAGCTCTGCCTTTGTCTGCTTGGCAAGCTCCTCGCTGTCGGTAAGCAGAATCGAGGAAGCGAGCTTGTCGTGCTCAGCCTGGCTCATGAGGTCGGCTGCAAGGAACTTCGGATTGGCGGTCTTGTCGGCGATAATGAGAATCTCGCTGGGACCCGCGATCATGTCAATGTCGACGGTACCAAAGAGAAGTTTCTTTGCGGTAGCGACAAAGATATTGCCGGGGCCAACGATTTTGTCGACCTTCGGAACTGTCTCTGTGCCGTACGCGAGAGCCGCGACTGCCTGAGCGCCGCCCATAAGGAACATTCTGTCAACGCCTGCGAGCTTTGCAGCGGCAACGATATTGGGATTAGGAGTGCCGTCCTTCTGAGGCGGAGTTACCATGATAAGCTCCTCAACGCCCGCAAGCTTCGCGGGAATCGCATTCATCAGTACCGATGACGGAAGAACAGCCGTACCGCCAGGAACATAGATGCCGACGCGCTTTAAGCCGCGCACGCGCTGACCCATGATCACGCCGTTTGTCTTTGTGGTGAGCCAGCTCTGCTGCACCTGTCTGCGGTGGAAGTCCGCAATGTTGTCGGACGCCTTCCTGAAGGTTTCGAGCAGCTCAGGGTCGCAAAGCTTAACGATATTATCGATTTCCTCGGCGGTGATTTCGGTGTGCTCGGGAGCCTTGCCGTCGAACTTTACGGTGTACTCGCGCACCGCCTTGTCGCCGTTCTCACGGACATTTTCGAGAATCTCGGATACTACGGGAATTACGTTCTTGTCCGAATTCTGCGCTCTCTTTTTGAGAGTTTCAATAAACGCGTACTCCTGTACGCCGTCTGCTTTTACTGTGGTAATCATTGGGTAACTGCCTCCAATTTCTTCTGTAATGCCTCAATTTCCTTCTTGCGCAGCTTGAGACTGGCTGTATTGGCAATCAGACGCGCGGAAATGTCTGTTACCCACTCAATGACCTCAAGACCGTTTGCCTTGAGGGTTGAGCCTGTTTCTACGATATCGACGATTCCGTCGGCAAGTCCTACAAGCGGAGCAAGCTCAACTGAACCTTCGATTTTGATAATCCGCACATCCATATTTTTATCGTCAAAGAACGCGCGCGTCACGTTCGGTTCGTATTATAACCGCTGTAGAAATCGATATCCTTCTTTGTTGCGAGCGCGAAACGGCACTTGCCAAAGTTAAGGTCGAGCAGCTCATAGAAGGAACTGCCGTTCTCAAGTATAGTATCCTTGCCTACTACTCCGAGGTCGCATACGCCGTGCTCAACGTAGGTAATTACGTCAGCCGCCTTCGCGAGAACCACCTCAAAGTCGTTGTCGCCGACAGGAAGGATAAGCCTTCTGCCCTTGTTTCTGACCTCGTCGCAGTTATAACCGATTTTTTCGAGCAGCTCGACTGTTGTCTTTTCGAGCCTGCCCTTTGTCAGAGCTATTCTCAACGGTTTCATTCTTCTTCCTCCCCTACGCTGATGACCTCCGCGATACCGCGGGCTGCGGCAAATGCCTTCGTTTCCTCCAATGTCGGGAGTACGCTGAATCTGGCTTTCCTGCCGTCGGCGTTAAATCTTGCGACAGCTTCGATAGCCTTCATCTCAGCCCCGTCACAGGCAAAAACAAGCACATCGGGGTTGTCCGAGTAGCTTATGCTTTCGTCGGACAGTCTTAAAATGGTCAGCGCGTCTGTGTCGATGGCAAAGCCCGCAGCCCCCATGGGAGCGTCGAACTCCGAGAGGAGCTTGTCGTAGCGGCCGCCTGTGATAACAGCGTCGCCGATGCCGTTGACATATCCCGCAAACACAAAGCCTGTATAATAATCGTTGCGCTGAACAAGACCGAGGTCGATGATAACCTTGTCGCCGAGACCGAGGGTCGAAAGGTTCTTATATAATGTATGTAAGTATTCAAGAGCGGACTGCGCCTTCGTGCCCTCGCAGATATGCGCCGCCTGCTCGATCACCTCTTCTCCTCCGAAAAGTGAGGGTAGCTTGCGGATAGCCGTTACCGACTTGCTCGGCTCGAGCTTATCGAGGAGATTGTTTAGAGCAGAATAGTTCTTGCTCTCGATTGAAACACGGATTTTTTCCTTGTAATCCTCATCGATATCAAGGCCGTCGGCAAGCGCGTCGAACACCTCTGCATGACCGAGCTCGATGCGGAAATCGTTGGCGACTGCCGAAACCGCGCTGATGGCTGTGGTGAGGATCTCCAGATCAGCTCTCAGACCCTGTGCTCCGAGAAGCTCAACACCCATCTGCATAAACTCTGTGCGGCGGCCTGTGAGAGTCGGCTGGTTGCGGTAAACCGCCTGTTTGTAATAAAGTCTTACGGGCAGCAGGCTGCTCTTAAGACGCGATGAAACCATGCGCGCGATCGGCAGAGTTGAATCGGGACGTGCAACCAGAAGTCTTCCCTTATTGTCTGTGAGCTTGAACATCTCCTCCTGGGAAATGCCGCTGCAGGGTACGGAGAAAACATCATAGAACTCAATTCCCGGGGTTATTACCTTCTTGAAACCCCTTGTTACAAATACCTGCTCGATCTTTCCGCAGATGTCGTCCATCGCGGAGCACTCGGCAAAGAGAAAATCCTTTGTTCCTTCGGGGGTAATTTTTAAATACTTTTTCATTTCTTACTCCATAAAACGCTTTAGTGTGATAATGCGTTAATATATTACCATAATAAAAGTGCCCTGTCAAGGCAATACCGCACAATCAAAACTATGACTGTGCGGTTTCGCTGTTTTGCATGAATTATTAAGAATTGTGAGAAGTTTTTTATTTCTCTGTATTCTCGCTTTCTGTATCTTCTGATTTATTATCAGCGTCTTCTTCATCATCAGATTCGCGGTTGAGAAACTTATCGAGGTGCAGGCGCTTCTTTAACTTATCCATCTGCTCCTGTTCCTTCTCGGCGCGAAGCTTCTTCTGCTCTGCTGCAATCTCCGTATAATGAAGTACATCAAAATCAAGAGCTTCCTGCGCGATCTTACCCTTTTCATCAATGCGGTTGCGGACACGCTTGCCGATAAGAGTGTAGATAGCGGCATAAATCGGGGTACCGAGAATGAAGCCCGGCAATCCAAAAAGCGCGCCGCCGACGATTACGCTGAACAGTACCCAGAAGCTCGAGATGCCGAGCTGGTTGCCAATGATCTTCGGCTTGAAAATATTGCCGTCCAGCTGCTGGATCACAATGAGGATCACTACAAACCAGAACGCGTAAATCGGGTCGACGAGGAAAAGAATCAATGCGCTCGGAATGCCGCCGAGGAACGGACCGAAGAACGGAATGATGTTGGTGACACCTACAAGAACCGCAATCATCGGAGCGTACGGCAGATGGAAGATAGACATTACTATATAAGTCAAAATTCCGATAAGTCCCGCGTCAAGAATATCGCCAACCAGAAAACGGCCGCATTTTGTGTCGGTTACGTCAACGATTTCATACACGCGCGGAAGGAACTTCATGGGAATGAAGGCAACCGCCAGACGCTTTACAAGACGGCAGAGCTGATCCTTTGATGCGAGGAAATAGATGGAAATGATAATCGCCATCAGGAAATTGTACAGTCCCGATGCTGTGTTTGTGAGGATATTTCCCACAATACCGAGGACATTCTTTGTCGCGTCCGCGGTGGTGGTAAAGTCAAGACTCATGAGGAATTTTGTAAGTCTTGTCTGCAGCTCTGTGACCGTCGCGTCCAGACTGAAATTGGTGTGCAGATGAGTGTTGAGGAACTTAAACAGCTGATCAATATAGTTGTAACCCGTCTGCATGTACTTAGGCATATTCTCATACAGGGTACTCAGGTTGGCTGCAATCTGCGGAACAACAATGCCTATTAAGGCGGCGATAACCGCAAAAAATATGATGTATGTGCAGATTACCGAGAGCGGCTTCTTGAAATTCAGCCATATCTTGTGCTTTGAGCCCATCTTTTTGAATGCCTTGCCGTAGAAGAACTTATACGGAAAATTCAAAATATATGTTGTCTTTTACGAGCAAAAGCAGCACCGTAAAGGCGATGGCAATAAGCACGTTCTTTAGCGTCAGCAGCTTTTTCAATGGTTATCACTCCTTAAAAAAGAGACATTTGTGAGCTTTCGGGCAGGTCATTAAGGATACCCGACTCCCGAAGCGTTTCGATGACAGCCTTGGTGACCTTTGTTTTCACCTGCATATCCTCGATAGAGAGATATTCTCCCTGCTTTCCGGCTTCGGCAAGCGATACAGCCGCCGCCTCTCCGACACCGGGCAGAGATGAGAACGGCAGTCGGATTTTGCCGTCCTCTATTGTAAACATTTTGGCATCTGAACGGTAGATATCAACGGGAAGTACCTCGATACCTCGCGCGAACATCTCGTTGACGATCTGGTAGGTACCATACTCCTTCTCTTCCTTATCGGAAGCCTCATGCATACCGATTTTGCGCTTGATAAGACTCATTTTTTCCTTTACGGCTGAATGACCCTGCATTACGACCGCGCCGTCAAGGTTGTCGCTGCGAACTGTAAAATACGCCGCGTAATACTCGAGCGGTCTGTGAACCTTGTACCAGCCGAGCCGCAATGCCGCAATCATATATGCCGCGGCGTGCGCCTTCGGGAACATATACTTGATTTTCATGCAGGAATCAATGTACCATTCGGGAACGTTGTGCTCACGCATCGCCTTGAAATGCTCCTCCGTGAGCAGCTTTGTCGCATTGCCCTTACGGACGATCTCCATGATTTTGAATGACATGCTCTCGTCAAGACCCTTGTGCATAAGGTATGTCATAATCGAGTCACGGGTACCGATAACGTCGGAAATCGTACAGGTTCCGTTGTGAATGAGATCCTGCGCGTTGCCGAGCCAAACGTCGGTGCCGTGCGAAAGTCCCGAAATCTGCAGGAGGTCGGTAAAGGTCTTTGGCTTAGCCTCGATAAGCATTCCCTGAACAAAGCCTGTGCCGCATTCGGGAATACTGAAGGTGCCAATCTCGGAGTCGATATCCTCGGGCTTTACTCCGAGGGCTTCTGTGGAGGTGAACAGCGACATTACCTTTTCGTCGCTCATTGATACCTCCATTACGGGGATACCAGTGAACAGCTCGAGATAGTGATATATGGTCGGAACATCGTGTCCGAGCTCATCGAGCTTTGTAATAGTATCGTGAATCGAATGGAAATCGAAGTGGGTCGTAATATTATCCGAGGTCATATCGTTAGCCGGGTGCTGAACAGGACAGAAGTCGTAAACGTCATTTGTCCTCGGCACTACAACCATGCCGCCCGGGTGCTGACCCGTTGTGCGCTTAACGCCTGTACAGCCCTTGGCAAGACGCATAAGCTCAGCCTTGTGCATGGAAATACCGCGTTCCTCCTGGTACTTCTTTACGAAGCCGATCGCGGTTTTTTCAGCGACGGTCGAGATAGTACCCGCCTTGAATACGTTGTCCTTGCCGAACAGCTCCTCAGTGTAGCGGTGGGATTTTGACTGGTACTCACCGCTGAAGTTGAGGTCGATATCAGGAACCTTGTCGCCCTTGAAGCCGAGGAAGGTTTCAAACGGGATCTCATGGCCGTCCTGATCCATCAGAGTACCGCAGTTCGGGCAGTTCTTGTGGGGCATATCAAAGCCCGAGCCGTAGCTGCCGTCGGTGATAAACTCGCTGTGCTTGCACTTTTTGCAGACGTAGTGCGGACAGAGCGGATTAACCTCGGAAATACCGGACATGGTCGCAACAAACGAGGAACCTACCGATCCACGCGAGCCTACGAGATAACCGTGAGCCTCGCTGTCGGCCACGAGCTTCTGTGCGGTCATGTAAAGCACCGAGAAGCCGTAGGTTGTGATTGAATTGAGCTCCTTGTCAAGTCTCGCCTTTACGATCTCGGGAAGCGGATCGCCGTATTTTTCCTTGGCGCGCTGCCATGTAATGCTGATGAGCTGTTCCTGCGCACCCTCGATGTTCGGCGGAAAGGTGCCCTTTGGAATCGGGCGTATGCTCTCGCACATATCGGCGATTTTGTTGGGGTTAGTGACAACAACCTCGTACGCCTTATCCTTGCCGAGCCATTCAAATTCCTTGAGCATTTCGGCTGTGGTTCTGAAAAACAGCGGCGGCTGGTTGTCGGCGTCCTTGAATTTCAGCGACGCCTGCAAAATCTTTCGGAAGTCCGCGTCGTGAGGATCCATGAAATGGACGTCGCAGGTCGCGCAGACGGGCTTTCCGAGCTCCTTGCCGAGACGGATAATGGTTCTGTCGATCTCGTGAAGCTCGTCGACGTTCTTGAAGGTGCCGTCGCGGAGCATGAAGGCATTGTTGCCCGCAGGCTGGATTTCGAGGTAATCGTAGAAAGAAGCGATTTGCTTGATCTCTCCCCACGGAGCGCCCTTGAGAATGCTCTTGTAGAGCTGTCCCTCGCAGCACGCGGAACCAAGAATCAGCCCTTCCCTGTGCTTGACCAGCAGGCTTTTGGGAATGCGCGGTTTTTTATAGAAGGTTTGAAGGTGGCTGTGAGAAATCAGCTTATAGAGATTCTTCAAGCCCACCTTGTTTTTTGCTAAAATAATCTGGTGGTAGCTGGGCAGCTTCTTGAAATCGCCGCCCGCGATTTTTGTATTGATTTCGGCGGTCGAG
>ONDL01000100.1 GCA_900316555.1 uncultured Eubacteriales bacterium
CTCCTGCTCACCCGGCTGGGTCAAGTTCTGCGAGCACTACTATCCCGACCTCATTCCGCACCTCTCCACCTGCAAGTCACCCCAGCAGATGCAGGGCGCTATGATCAAGTCCTACTACGCCGAGAAGGCAGGCATCGATCCCAAGGACATCGTTGTCGTATCGGTAATGCCCTGCGTAGCCAAGAAGTTCGAGATCAAGCGTGACGACCAGGGTCGTGACGGCATGCAGGATAACGATATCTCAATCTCCACCCGTGAGCTTGCCAAGATGATCAAGAAGGCTGGCATTCAGTTCACCTCACTTCCCGACGAGGACTTCGATCCCATCATGGCTATCGGTTCCGGCGCCGGCACAATCTTCGGCGCTACAGGCGGCGTTATGGAGGCTGCCCTCCGTACTGTTGCCGACAAGCTGACAGGCGAGGATCTCAAGACTATCGATTACACAGAGGTTCGCGGTACCGACGATATCAAGGAAGCTACCTACGATGTAGCTGGTATGCAGGTCAAGGTTGCTGTTACTTCAGGTCTGAAGAACGCTGCCAAGCTGCTCGACGAGATCCGCGCGGGCAAGTCTCCCTATCAGTTCATCGAGGTTATGTGCTGTCCCGGCGGCTGCGTAAACGGCGGCGGTCAGCCCATTCAGCCCGGTCATGTGAGAAACTTCACAGACCTCAAGGCTCTCCGTGCAAAGGCACTCTACGAGGACGACCTCAGTCTGCCTTACAGAAAGTCACACGATAACCCCGAGATCAAGGCTATCTACGACGAGTACCTCGGCGAGCCCGGCTCACACCTTGCTCACGAGCTGCTCCACACCTCTTACGTTGAGAGAAAGAAAAACTGATTTCAGGTCAAATACACACAAAGGCTGTCTCGAAAGGGGCAGCCTTTTGTTGTCTTTATTTACGAAAAATTCGGAAAAATGCTTGCCAAACTGTACGGTTTTAAGGTATAATAATAGTAAAACTGTAAAAAAGGGGAAAAGAATATGCTGGACGCTATTATGAATTTTTTCAATTCCGTGGATGACGTAATGTACTATCCGATCCTCATCATTGTACTTGCCGCGGCGGGACTGCTCTTTACCTTCCGCACCCGTTTTGTGCAGATCCGCCTGTTCGGTACCGCCTGCAAGCTGATTATGGAAAAGCCCTCGGGCGAACAGAAGGTATCCTCCTTCCAGGCGCTGATGGTATCCACCGCCTCGCGCGTAGGTACGGGCAACATCGTCGGCGTCGCGACCGCTATCACGATCGGCGGACCCGGCGCATGCTTCTGGATGTGGCTGATGTGTATTATCGGCGCGTCCTCTGCGTTCATCGAGAGTACGCTCGCCCAGATCTTCAAGCGCAAAAACCCCGACGGCTCCTGCTACGGCGGCCCTGCGTACTACATTGAGCGCATTGCGAAGAAGGGCATTCTCTCGGGGGTATTCTGCGTTTTCCTCATCGCGACCTACGCCTTTGGCTTCAACCTGCTCTGCTCCTACAATTTACAGTCGTCCTTTGAGATCTATGATTTCTACGACAAGACATGGACTCCGGTTATTATCGGCGCGATCATCGCCCTGCTCGTCGGCTTCTGTCTGTTCGGCGGCGGCAAGCGCATCATCGGCATCACCGAGAAGGTGGTACCCTTCATGGGCATCGGCTATGTTCTCGTTTCCCTTATTGTAATCTTCACCCACATCGGCAACATTCCCCAGACCTTTTCCTCGATATTCAGCGACGCATTCAACTTCAAGGCTATCTTCGGCGGTCTGAGCGGTTCCTGCCTTGTCTACGGCATTAAGCGCGGCCTGTACTCAAACGAGGCAGGCGTAGGTTCGGCGCCTAACGCTTCCGCGTCCGCCGACGTTACCCACCCAGTAAAGCAGGGCCTTGTCCAGACTGTTTCCGTTTACATCGATACCATGCTTCTCTGCACTGCTACCGCGCTCATGTGCCTCAGCTCGGGCGTTAAGTACAGCCCTGAATTAAACGGCGCGACCTACGTTCAGAACGCGGTATCGACGATTTTCGGCGATTTCGGGCCGATTTTCATAACCATAGCGATGGTAATGTTCGCGTTCACGACCCTTATCGGCAACCTCTACTATGTCGACAACGCCCTGATTTACCTTAACAAAAAGAGAATGCCGTCAAAGGTTTTCATGAGAATTTTCTATGCCTTTTGTGTGCTTATCGTCTTTGTCGGCGCGCTCATTCCGATGAACTTCGCGTGGACAATGGCGGACATCACCATGGGCGGAATGACGCTGATCAACATTCCCGTCTGCGCAGCTCTCTCGGGAATCGCTGTCAAGGCATTGCGCGACTTCGAGTCACAGCGCAAAAAGCGCCTCAATCCGCATTTCCGCGCTACGGATATCGGACTGAAGGAAAGCGAAGTCAGCTTCTGGAAATAAGAATATTTCAGATTATCAGGCAATAAATTATACGGAGGTGAGGAGCGCGTATGTCGAAGCCTGTTGTAACAGAGTACGAGGTGTTTTCAGAGCGTATCAGAAAGCCGCTAAAGATCGCTTTGGTTACGGATTTGCACGAGCGCCGCGCCATTGACATACTGAATCTGCTGCGCGCTCAGAACCCCGATTTAACGGTCGTTGCGGGCGATACGCTCGAGCGTTACCGTGAGAGATATCAGTCGACGGTAAAAAGGCGGTTCAATCCGATCCGCTGGCTGATTGTAAATATAATTTACTACGTCAACTTATTTTTCATGCTTCTGCGCCCTAAGCGAAGTAAGCCCGACACCAAAAACGCATATTCATTCCTGCGTCAGGCGGCGGACATCGCGCCCGTGTTTCTCAGTCTGGGCAATCACGAGGAAGAGCTTATGTGTGAGGACAGGGAGTTTTTCCGGAACAACGGGATTCACTGCCTGGACAACGAGGAAGCCGAGGCTGTGGTCAACAGTAACTTTATGCTGATCGGCGGCCTTTCGGACGAATATGACGAGGAGTGGCTGAGCAGCTTCGCACAAAAAGACGAGCTCAGGCTGCTGCTCTGTCACAATCCGAACTATTACGAAACGCTGAAAATAAACGACACGGATATCGATTTGATTGTGTCAGGACACAACCACGGCGGACAAATCCGCATTTTCAGCATGGGCGTCGCGGGTGCGGGCGGAAAGCTGTTCCCGAAGTACGACAAGGGTATTTATGACGGACGTCTGGTTGTATCCGCAGGCTGTTCGAATACAGCGGCGATTCCGCGTATCAACAATCCGCGCGAGCTGGTTATCATTAACATGAAAAAAAGATAATCCGAAATTTTTACAAAAAAGGTATTGACTTTAAGGCGGTTTTGTGATATCATAATATACGTCGCTGAGAGATAAAGCGAAAGCTGAGGCGACAAAGGCATTAGTTGGGAGTTTAGCTCAGCTGGGAGAGCATCTGCCTTACAAGCAGAGGGTCACAGGTTCGAGCCCTGTAACTCCCACCAATAATGGCCCGGTAGTTCA
>ONDL01000009.1 GCA_900316555.1 uncultured Eubacteriales bacterium
GATACAGTTCCGCGTCAGCGAGGCTCTCACGATCCTCGCCCTCTACACAAACGCCGCCATTCCCGCTCTTACTCTCGGCTGTGTGCTCGCAAATATCTCATCTGTCGCTGTGCTCGGCCCTCTCGACATGATATTCGGCTCTATCGCAAGCCTGCTCGCGGCGCTGACGATATATCTTCTCAGAAACGTCAGATTTTTCAGGCTGCCTATTCTTTCGCTTCTCATGCCCGCGCTCTTCAACGGACTTATCGTCGGCTTCGAAATCGCGTTTTTCTTCACGGACGGAGGCTTCTCTCTGAACGCGTTCATTTTCGCTGGCGGCTTTGTGGCTCTCGGCGAACTGGGCGTGCTCTTTGTGCTCGGACTTCCGCTAAGTATTTTTCTCGAAAAGTCGGGACTGTCAAAAAAGCTCTTTATCAGACGCTGACACTCTTTTGGTTGACAATTCAGGCAATAAGGTTTACAATTTATACATCAAAACAACGAGGTAATCAATATGAAAAGATTTACGAGAATACTTACCCTTTCACTGGCGGCGCTTGCGGTATTTTCGCTCGCGGCTTGCTCAGACAACAGCAGCTCCTCGGAATCCGAAGCCACCACCGCCGTGACCGAGGGTACTGTTGACGAGAAGGAAAAGGAAAACGAAACGACTCCGAAGCGCGACGTCAATCTCAGCGAGCTGCACGCTATTAACTACGACGGCAACGACTTCGCCGGAGCGTGGCACATCACCGAGCGCGAGGAAGGCGATACCTACAATAGCTTCACCTATGTTTTTGACGGCGACAGCTCCGCCTACCTGATGATGGGCAGCATGGGATATATCAGCAACTACGAGCTCAATCCCGACATAAACCAGATTGCGACTCAGATGATGTTCGGAATCAACGGCAAGTATACCTACGAGTTTTCCGACGACAAAAATAGCGTCACCCTGACCGACTCCAAGACAAAAAAGAAAACGACGCTCGAGAAATACATGTCCTTCTCCTGCATTCCGCTTCCCGAAGCCGACGCGAAGATCGACAACAACATAGTCGGCGCGTGGAAGGACGACAGCGGCGGATTCCTCTACTTTGACGATCAGGGTATCATGTATGAAACCCAGAAGGGTCTGAGCTTCACCTTCTACAACTACTCCGCCGAGGACGGCAAGATCAACACCAAGTGCTTTATGCCGGACGAAACAAAGGCAAGCGTCGAATATTCCGTCGACGGCGACACACTCACCTACAACGGCTACAAGTACGAAAAAGCCGAAACAAGTGAGCTGGTATAACAAAAAGGTGCCTTTCGGCACCTTTTTTATATATCCTTATAATCCTTGAGCTTCCACTCTTCCCTGTGCTCCTCAGTGACGGGAAATACTCTGAAAAGCATCAAGCCCTTCTGAGGGTCGCTGTTGTCCATCTTTGTGCTGAGCGCAAAGACAAAGCCGTCATAGTAGAGCGAGGTATCTGACCCCGTCGTCGTCTTGTAGAAAATATCCTGCAGGGTATTCAGATAGCTGCTGTCGTAGCCGCAGACAACCTGCGCCGCGAGAGCCGCCTTGAGCAGGATACCGTCGCTGTTGTTCTTTCCGTTTTCCTTGTCCGTAAAGCGTTTGACGGTTGTGCCGCAGCCGATATTGACGAGCTTTTCGCTGTCATCCTCTATCGTAGCGGTAAAGTTGATATTCTCGTCGTCGTAGTAATAGTACTGTATCTTGACGCCTTTGTTGTCCTTCGTGACCTGACCGTTTTTTTTCCAGTTATCCATCTTTAGCAGGTCTTTATCGCCTCGGAGCTGCTTCTCGGCGTTGTACTTTGAGGTGAACTCATAGAGCGTCAGGTTGAACCGCCTGCCGTTGACGTTGAAGCTCTCCTCAACCGCGCCGTTATCCTCCGTGAGGTAAGACGGCTCGTCGAAGGTCGCGAGGTGCTCGGGCTGGCTGATGTCGATGCCCGAACCTCCGCAGGCGGCAAGGCTGAGCGCAAGCACAGCGGCAAGCAGGATTGCAATTATTCTCTTCATATAACTCCTTATATTTTTACAGGGCTGTAGATTTTTACAGCCCTGCGATTTTTATTCGTTTGTTTCCTCAGCGGGTTCGGCGGTATCCTCTGCGGATTCATCAGCCGAAGAGTCGTCGGCAACCTCGTCGGTTTCTCCTTCCTCATGCGGAGCGCGCGCGACGGTGACGACCTTGTCGCCCTCACCCATCTTCATGACGGTAACGCCCTTTGAGGGACGTGAGCAGACGCGGATAGAATCGGCAGCGATTCTGATGATGATGCCGTCCTGCGAGATGATTATGATATCGTCGTCGAGGTCGACAACCTTGATCGCGGCAACCATTCCGTAGCGCTCGACATGGTAGTTGATAAGACCCTTACCGCCGCGGCTCTGGATTCGGTAGTCCTCGGGATTGGAGAGTCTGCCGTAGCCCGTCTCGCTGACGGTCAGCACAAGTCCGCCCTCTCTGACGACGCTCATTCCAATGACCTCGTCGCCTTCCTTAAGGGTCAGCGCCTTGACTCCTCTCGCCTGTCTGCCCATCTGGCGGACGTCGTTTTCGTTAAAGCGGATAGCGGCGCCCATGCGTGTAGCGACAATGACGTTAGCGTTGCCGTCGGTCATTCTTACCCACGCGAGCTCGTCGCCCTCGTTAAGCTCGAGCGCGATCAGACCGCCCTTGCGCGCGGTGTTGTAGGCGTTGAGCGCGATACGCTTGATTATACCTCTGCGAGTTACCATTACGAGGTACTTCTCCTCGTCAAACTCGTGGACGCGGATCATCGAGGTGACCTTCTCCTCGGGAGAAATCGGGAGGAGATTTGCTATATTGATACCCTTCGACTGGCGGCTGCCCTCGGGAACCTCGTAGCACTTGAGGCGGTAAACCCTGCCCTTATCGGTGAAGAACAGCACGTAGTCGTGGGAATTGATGATGAACATTTCTGTGGCGACGTCCTCTTCGCGGCGCGACATACCCGAAACACCTCTGCCGCCTCTGCGCTGTATCTTGTAGGTGTCAACGGCAAGGCGCTTGACGTAGCCGAACTGTGTGAGCGTGAGGACGCATTCCTCCTGAGGAATCAGATCCTCTATATCGACCTCGCCGCTTATCGCGCATATCTCAGTGCGGCGCGGGTCGGCGTACTTGTTGCGGATAGCGATAAGCTCTTCCTTTACGATTTCGAGCTTGCGGGTCTCGCTGGCGAGAATCTCGAGGAAGTCGGCTATCTTTGCCTTCAAGCCCTCGATTTCCTCCTCGATCTTATGGCGTTCCATATTGGTCAGCTGTCCGAGACGCATCTGGACGATAGCCTGAGCCTGTATCTCGTCAAGACCGAAGCGCTCCATCAACGCGGCACGCGCGGACGGCTGGTCCTTGCTCGCGCGGATAATGCGGATAACCTCGTCGATAAAGTCGATCGCGATCTTCAAGCCCTCGAGAATGTGCATTCTGTCCTGAGCCTTCTTGAGGTCGAACTCCGTTCTGCGGCGGATAACGTCCTCCTGGAACTCGATGTAGCACTTGAGCATATCCTTGAGCGTGAGGATCTTCGGCTGACCGTCGACGATCGCGAGCATGATAGCGCCGAAGGTGACCTGCAGCTGGGTGTATGAGAAAAGCTGGTTGAGGACGATCTGCGGAGAAGCGTCGCGCTTGACGTCGATCTCGATGTGCATACCGATACGGTCGGAGTGGTCCTCAATATTCGAAATGCCCTCAATGCGCTTGTCCTTGACGAGATTTGCGATGTTCTCGATCAGGCGCGCCTTGTTTACCTTGTAGGGCAGCTCTGTTACGATAATCTTGAATCTGCCGTTCTTCGCCTCGACGATTTCCGTGCGGGCGCGGACGGTGATTTTTCCCTTGCCGGTCGCGTATGCGGCGCGGATACCGCTCCTGCCCATGATGATGCCGCCCGTCGGGAAGTCGGGTCCCGGCAGACATTCCATCAGCTCGGCGAGCTCGATGTCGGGATTTTCTATGTAGGCGCAGGCGGCGTCGATAGTCTCACCGAGGTTGTGCGGCGGAATTTCGGTAGCCATACCTACGGCGATACCGCTCGAGCCATTAACGAGAAGGTTCGGGAAACGGCTGGGCAGCACGACAGGCTCCTTTAGTCTGTCGTCGTAGTTGGGCACGAAGTCAACCGTGTCCTTCTCAATATCGGTGAGCATCTCCATCGAGATTTTGCTCATTCGCGCCTCTGTGTAACGGTATGCAGCAGGCGGGTCGCCGTCGACGGAGCCGAAGTTTCCGTGGCCGTCAACGAGCATGTAGCGCATCGAGAAGTCCTGCGCGAGCCTTACCATAGCGTCGTAAACAGATGCGTCGCCGTGAGGGTGGTACGCACCGAGCACCGAACCGACGGTGTCAGCGCACTTATGGTAGGGCTTTGAGGGGTCGAGACCGCGCTCAAACATGGTGTAAAGAATACGGCGGTGAACCGGCTTGAGACCGTCGCGCACATCGGGAAGCGCGCGCGCGACAATGACGCTCATGGAGTAGTCCAGAAAGCTCTGCCGCATCTCGTTTTGCAGGTCAACGTCTATAATTCTGTTTTCATTCATCTGCTGTTCGTTACTCATGATTTAACCTCAAATCATAAAACCTTGATATTCTGATTCATTTTTTCATACAGCTCGGGCATGCGCTTTTTCGCGTTGCACGGACGGAAGGTTTTCGCGTCCACAAAGCCGTGCTCAGTGCTGCCGTAGGCGAGCTCGGTCTGGGTATCGTCGGCGTTGATCCGCTTGACGGTGTATGAGAACTCGATCCTCGCCGCCGAAAGGTGGGTGCACCAGGTGCGGATAACCAGCCTGTCCTCATACTGCGCCGGCAGAATGTAGTGCGCCGAAAGATTGCACACGGGAGTCATTATGCCCGACTCCTCCATCTCGGTGTAGGTCGTGTCAAAAAGACGTATAAAATCCGTTCTGCCGATCTCAAACCAGATCGGAAAATTCGCGTGGTGCGCGATACCCATTCTGTCCGTCTCGGCGTATCTGACGGTAACATATGTTCTGGAATGCATGGTTTCCCTCCCTGTCTTATATTAAACGTCCAGATTCTGCACGTACTTGGCGTTCTGCTCGATGAACTCGCGGCGCGGCTCAACCTTGTCGCCCATGAGAATGGTGAAGGTTTCGTCGGCAGCCTCGGCGTCCGTCAGCTCGACCCTGAGCATCAGGCGCGAGTCGGGATTCATCGTGGTTTCCCAGAGCTGCTCGCTGTCCATCTCACCGAGACCCTTGTAGCGCTGAATCTCTGTTTTGCCCTCGATAGTCGCGAGAATCTGGTCGCGCTCGAGGTCGGAATATGCGTATTTATGTTCTTT
This sequence comes from uncultured Eubacteriales bacterium, assembly GCA_900316555.1. Classification (GTDB taxonomy): domain Bacteria; phylum Bacillota; class Clostridia; order Oscillospirales; family Acutalibacteraceae; genus Ruminococcoides. The sequence goes on from ONDL01000009.1 coordinate 5,337, forward strand.
GCCCTTTGTGATCCTGTAGAGCGGCGGCTGCGCGATATAAACGTGACCCGCCTCGATAAGGGGCTTCATATAGCGGAAGAAGAATGTCAGAAGCAGCGTGCGGATATGCGAGCCGTCGACGTCGGCATCTGCCATGATGATTACCTTGTCGTATCTGAGTTTGCTGAGGTCGAATTCGTCGCCGATACCCGTGCCGAGCGCGGTGATTACGGGCATGAGCTTGTCGTTGCCGTAAACCCTGTCGATACGCGCCTTCTCGACGTTGAGCATCTTGCCCCAGAGAGGCAGGATAGCCTGAATTCTTCTGTCGCGGCCGCCCTTTGCGGAGCCGCCCGCGGAGTCACCCTCGACGATGAATATCTCGGTTTCGCTGCTGTCGCGCGACTGGCAGTCTGCGAGCTTGCCGGGAAGCTGTGCGGACTCGAGAGCTGACTTTCTGCGGACGCTCTCTCTCGCCTTTCTCGCCGCCTCACGCGCTCTTGCCGAGGCGAGAGCCTTCTCAAAAATCGCCTTCGAAACGGCGGGATTCTCCTCGAGATAAACCATCAGCTTGTCGCGGACGAGCTTGTCCACCATAGTGCGCACCTCGGTGTTGCCGAGCTTAGCCTTTGTCTGACCCTCAAACTGCGCTTCCTTGAGCTTTACCGAGATGATCGCGGTCAGACCCTCGCGCACGTCCTCGCCGCTGAGGTTCTTGTCGTTATCCTTGAGTTTGCCGAACTTGCGCGCGTAGTCATTCATCACGTAGGTCAGAGCTCTCTTGAAGCCCTCCTCGTGAGTACCGCCGTCGGTGGTGTGAATGTTATTTGCGAAGGTCAGCAGATTCTCGTTGTAGCTTTCGTTGTACTGCATGGCGATCTCGACCGCCACTGTATCCTCCTCGTTCTTTGAGGAGAAATATATTACGTCGGGGTGGATGACCTCGAGCGAACGCTTCTTGTGAATGAAGGTCACAAAACTCTTGATACCGCCCTCATAGACGAAGTTTTTCTTGATGATATTGTCGGCGTCGCGCTCATCTCTGAGCTCGATGTGTACGCCGGCATTGAGGAACGCCTGCTCGCGCAGACGGCGCTCGAGCACCTCGTACTCATAAACCGTTGTTTCCTTGAAGATCTCGGGGTCAGCCTTGAAACGAACCTCTGTACCCTTGATATCGGACTTGCCGATTTTTTCGAGGTCGTTCATGATCTTGCCGCGCTCGTAACGCTGGAAATACACGTCCTCGCCGTCGCAAACCTTGACCTCGAGCCACTCGGAAAGCGCGTTAACAACCGATGCGCCTACGCCGTGCAGACCGCCCGATACCTTGTAACCGCCGCCGCCGAACTTGCCGCCCGCGTGGAGCACGGTGAAAACGACTGTAACGGCAGGCAGACCCGTCTTGCTGTTAACTCCTACGGGGATACCGCGTCCGTTGTCGGTGACGCGGATAATGTCGCCCGGCTCGATAACGACGTCTATCTTTGAGCAGTAGCCCGCCAGAGCCTCGTCGATCGAGTTGTCGACGATCTCGTAAACAAGGTGGTGAAGTCCGCGCGGTCCCGTTGAACCGATGTACATACCGGGGCGTTTTCTGACCGCCTCAAGACCCTCGAGCACCTGTATCTCGTCGGCGCCGTATTCCTGCTCGACCTTGGTGATTTCGATATTCTCTTCGTTTCTTTCGATGTGTTCTGCGTTATCCATAGTTACCTCTTGTTCGTTTTGTTCGTTCTGAATCTGATAAAAAACGGCAGCAGTAAAAACGCCGTGACAGCTAATACGCTGTTGACAATATACACGGTGATGACCGTGGTATGGGGAAATACGTTAAATAAAATTATGTCCGCAATTGTGCATACCGCGAGGAGAATCAGCAGCAAAAGCCATATTCCCTTCCGCGACACCAGAAAGCTCTTTTTGCAGTGATAGCAGTCCTCCTGCTTTCTGAAAACCGCGCGTCTTACCTCACCGTAGTGGTAGACAGTCCTGCAGTGCGGACAGGTCGGAAGTCTGAACATGATCAAAACCTTCTGTTTGCGGAATACTTATTTCCGTCTGGCCTGTATTCCTTGACGTCGTCCTCGGCTTCCTCAAAGACCTCGGGAACCCCGGCACTCTCGTCTGCCGGCGGAGTGATGTAGTGGCGGTTCACGCGGCTGCCCTCGGAGTGGAGCTTCTTGAGCGGCGCCTCGTCAACGGAGTGCTGCTCGCTCACGTCGTCGATAACGTGAACCATCGGCTTTTCAGCCTGCGCTGAGGTGGACGAGATATCATTTCTCTCCGCCTGTTCCCTCGCGGTGGTGCGCTCCGCCTTTATCTGGTTGAAGATGTCGGTATTAACTGTGAACTTGTTGCCCGTGTCGATGCCGCTGAACTCGTTGTCGATCTCTGATACGGCGAGATTGTCGGAGTAGGCGATGCCCGCTTTCTTGGCTTCCATCGTCTTTTTGTACTTTCTGAGCGGCTCAAAGCGGACGAACCTCGGTGAGATTATCGTGAAGATAATGAGCGGAACCGCGATAGCGACTATTCCCAGAGGATTATATGTGAGCTTGAGATATACCCAAAGCACGAAAATTGCGATCGAGATTATCGCGCAGATGATGAAGGCGAGGATAACCGAGCGGTTTATCACAACCCTGCTCTCTCTGCCGCAGTTTTTGCACACGTATTCGGCTTTTCTTCTTCTGCTGAAAGCGACGGAATAAGGCACTCTTCTGCCGCAGTAGGGACATTTCTTTTTCTTCATAGAATTACTCCGTTTATAGTGCACCTCTGAGAATAGAGGTGCAGATATTTTATAGTAGATTATTGTCAAAACGTCGAAGTCATACTGACGTATAACAAGGAGTTTTGGCAAGAATATGCTGTGAAAGATTTGTGTCTATGGGCAGCCGGATATTTTCAGAGGTGCCCTATAGTGATTTCAGCTCTCTCCTGCCCAGAGTCTTTACCGAGAGCTGAGAAATATATACCTTCCTCTCGCCGCGCTCCATACACACCACGAACGATTTCGGAAGCTCGTAGGATACGTTGACGACCTCTCCCCGCTTTTGGGCGAGCGAGAGAAAATCCCTTGTCTTTTTCGAAACCGTGCAGGCGTCGAGGTCGCAGACGGCGATTATATCTTCTGTTTTGATTACAACGTCGTTGCCTAAGTGTAAGTACATGTCAATAATTATTCGACTCTCAGCTCTGTGACTTCGCCGCCCTCAACATAGAACACCTTTCCCTCGTTGAGCTGCTCCTTGTTGGACTTTTCACAGCAGGTGATGAAAACCTGACAGCCCTTCAGCTCATTGAGAAGGTAATCCTGACGGTCGTTGTCAAGCTCAGAGAGCACGTCGTCGAACAGTATAACGGGATCCTCACCCATTCTCTCGCGCAGCACCGAGGCTTCGGCGAGCTTGATGGACAGAACAGCGCTGCGCTGCTGACCCTGCGACGCGAAAAAACGGGAATTCTTGCCGTTAATCAGAATTTCTATATCGTCACGGTGCGCGCCTGATGCGGTCGAGCCCGTAAAGATTTCATTTTGATAATTAGCCTTGCATTTTTCGAGAAATTTTTGTTTCAGCTCCGCGCGGGAATCGTTCTCCGACGCGCCGAAGCTCGAAACGTACCGCAGGCTGAGCTCTTCGCTTCCGCGCGAAATTCCGCGGTGATAGACCGCCGCCTTCTCGGAGATCATTCTCGTGAATTCCAGCCGCTGCGTTACGATCTCCGCTCCGAGGGTGCTGAGCTGCTCGTCCCAGAGGTCGAGCGTCGGGCGCAGAGCCTCGTTCTTCGGGATATCCTTGAGAAGCGCGTTACGCTGCTTGAGCAGACGGTTATATCTCTGGAGCGTCAGCGCGTTTCTCAGCTTTTCGCGGCAGATAGCGCTGTCGATGAAGTTGCGCCTTTCCGCGGGGCCTCGCTTTATCAGGCTGAGGTTCTCGGGCGAGAACACGACCGCGCAGAATTTCTCTATCAGCGCCGCCGAGGTCTTTTTCTCGACGCCGTTGATTTTAATAAGCCGCTTCGCCGGCTCGATAGTGATGCTCGCGGTCTGCCGTCTGTCCTGACCGAAAAAGGCGCACTCCAGGTGTGCAAAGCTCTTGTCGAAGGCGATCAGTTCCCTGTAGCTCTGGGTGCGGAAGGAATGACCGCCGCAGAAGAGCCACAGCGCCTCGATAATATTCGTCTTGCCCTGGGCGTTGTTGCCGTAGATTATATTTACTCCCTCACACGGCTCCAAGGTGAGCTCGGCGAGGTTGCGGTAGTTTTTGAAGGATATGCTCTCTACCCTCATGATTCGACCGTTACCGATACTCCGTCATACTCGGCGGTATCGCCCGCGCGCATTTTCTTTCCGCGCATGGTGCATACCTCGCCGTTGACCTTGACCTCGCCGTTCTGAATGACTATCTTCGCCATTCCGCCGGTTGCGGCAAGTCCCGAGAGCTTGAGCAGATCCTGCAGACGGATATACTCCGTGTCTATCCTAACGGTTTCAGCCTTCATTTGCCAACCTCATGGGAACTACGATGCTGACGAAGTTATCTCCCTGAACGGGCTTGATAACAATAGGCGAAATCGGGCCGTTGAGCTCGAGCTTCACCTCGTCGGTGTCCACGTTCTTGAGCGCGTCGAGCATGTATCTGTTGTTGAAGCCGATCTCCACATTGTCGCCGGCAACTGTAACGCCGATAGTATCGCTTGCGGAGCCTACAGCTGAGGCGCATGAGAACCTTATCTCGTCGCCGAGGAACTTGCAGCGCACGGGGCTCTGCATTCTCTCGTTATTCATAAGCGACATTCTCTCGACGGAATTTGTCAGTCTTTTTACGTTGATGACGACCTCTGTCTTTGCGACTGAGGGGATCGTCGTCTTGTAATCGATAAAGATACCCTCGATAAGGCGCGAAATCACCCTGTAATTCTTTACCTTGAAGGTGATGTGGCGCTGTCCGATGATGATATCAACAGGCTCCTCGTCGTCCGAGAGCAGCTTCAATATCTCGAGCTGGGTCTTGCCGGGTACGATGAACGAGGTCTCGCTGTCGCTGGTAACGTTCTCGCGGCGGACAGCCATTCTGTAGCCGTCGATCGCCACGATGGTGAGGACGGAATTCTCTATCTCATAGAGCGAGCCGGTGTAGATGGGCTTCGCGGTGTTTTCGCTTACGGCGTAAACGGTCTGGCGGATCATCTCGCGCAGGGTCTTTGAGCTGAGGGTAATGCCGTCGGTCTGCTCGAAGGCCGGCAGGTCGGGGTACTCGACGGAGGACATGCCCGTGATCTTGTAGTCAGCCGCTCCGCACTGGATATATATAACAAGTCTGTCGTCGGTTTCGATCGTGAGGATCTCCTCGGGCAGATTGCGGACGATGTCAAAGAACAGCCTTGCGCTGATTACGATCTCGCCTTCCTCTTTGATCGTCGCCTCTATGTCGGTTGTGATTCCTATCTCAAGATTATATCCGGAAATGTTGAGCTTGTCTCCGTACGCCTTGACCAGAACTCCCTCCAGAGCGGGAATAGTCGATTTTGAGGAAACCGCTCTCGATACGTTCGAGATAGCTGTCTGCAGATCCGAACGCAAACACGAAATTTTCATTGGTGCTTACCTCTCCAATCTATTTCTTTATTATTTTTCGTAGTAGTAGTAGGTGGTGTGGATTTATAGAAAAACCCATGTTTTCCCGATTCCCAAGCGGAAAAATCTTCCACTGTGAAATGCGTGTGGATTGTGCGCGTGTGTGAGGTGTTTTCCACTTTTGCATTAACACGGCAGGTTAGTACTTCGCTGTTATGTGAATGTGAGTGGAATTCTATAAATATATGCGGCTTATCTGTCCTTGATGTTCTTGATCATGTCGTCTACGAGTTCCTTGGACTTTCTGTCCTTCTCAAGCTGTTCGCCGACCTTTGTGATCGAGTAGAGAACGGTGGTGTAGTGTCTGCCGCCGAAGAGGTTGCCGATCTCCTTTACGGTGAGGTTGGTAAGCTCTCTGGTGATGTAAATCGCGATGTGGCGCGCGTTGCTGACGTTCGCCTTCTTGCTCTTCTGCTTTGTGATGTCCTCGGGAGTCATGCCGTAGGTGCGCGCTACCTCGTCGATAATGCGCTCGACTGTGACCTCGGGCGGAACGTCGTTGTTGAGAACGTCCGCGATGACCTCCTGAACGGAGTTGAGGGTGGGCTTCTCGTTGTTGAGGAAGGACTTCGCCTTGAGTTTCTTGACGGTGCCCTCGAGCTGGCGGATATTTGACTTGAGCTTGTTAGCTATGTACTCGCAGATCTCGTTGGAGATATCGAGGTCGAGCAGCTCTGCCTTGCGCTTGATGATTGCGATTCTTGTCTCGAAATCAGGCGGCTGAATGTCCGCGATAAGGTCCTGCTCAAAGCGCGAGCGGAGACGGTCGTCGAGGGTGCGGATCTCCTTGGGCGGACGGTCGGAGGTCAGTACTATCTGCTTGTGCGCCTCGTGAAGAGCGTTGAAGGTGTGGAAGAACTCCTCCTGGGTACTCTCCTTGCCGCCGATGAACTGGATATCGTCGACGAGAAGTACGTCCGCGTGGCGGTACTTCTTGCGGAACTCCGCCATCTTCGCAAGACGGAGGGATTCGATAAGCTCGTTTGTGAAGTCGTCGCCCTTGATGTAGCAGATCACCTTGTCGGGGTCGTTCTTCTTTATCTCGTTGCCGATAGCGTAGAGCAGGTGGGTTTTGCCGAGACCCGAGTTACCGTGCAGAAAGAGCGGATTGTACGCCTTTGAGGGGTTTGTCGCGACGGCAAGACATGCGGCATGAGCGAACTTGTTTGAGGGGCCTACGATGAAGGTATCGAAGGTATACTCGTAGTTAGAGTCGGTCTTTTCCTCAATGACCTGCTTTACGGGCGTGGGAATATTGGCTTCCTCGGGGGTTTTGAGGTCGATTTCGAACTTGTTGTCAAAGATAGCCTCAAACGCCTCGTTAAGGAGCGGAATATAGCAGCGCTTTATTGTCTGACGGTGAAAGTCGTTGGGAACGATAAGATACGCCGTGTTGCTGTCAAAGTCGAGGTTCAGCGGCTTGATGCGGCTGATCCAGGTGTTGTAGGCAACGTCGGTGATTTTGTTCTGACAGTAGGAGCAGATAAGTTCCCACGCGTCGTTAAATGAATTCATAGCTTAAGTCTTTCCTTTCCTATAGGGGAGATCCCGGCTGCCTGTACGCCGAAAAAACAGTGTTTGTCGGCTCTGCGAGCGGAATTCTGATTTACGCGCGGACTGAGGTCATGGCGTAAAAATGCCGGAAAAATCTCTCTGTTCTACTCATTTCGCAAATTTCCCCACATTAATAATCATTCTATATTATTATACAACTTCTGTTCTGAAATTGCAAGCATTTTAAGCAGAGGTTTGTATAGTGATTATTATACTATTTAAATAGAAACGGAAGCGGAGTTTTGGAATAATTGAAAATTGAAAATGAAAAATTGAAAATTAAGGGTCGCTTGCGCTCCGATTGATAAAGTGGAAATATTAAACTGTGAGTATGGAAAAATGAGGAAAAAGTGTTTTTGTAAAGAGAAAATGGGAAAAGTTGGTGTGAAAAGAATGTTGAAGTCAGTCAGAGGGATAATAAAAAGCTAAATCCGCACCGGCTCAAAGAAAAGGGAACGTCAAAGTCAGATGAAACACTTCCCGCGAAAAATGAAATATCAGCGACAATCCGTACCGGCTCAAAGAAAAGGAAACGGAAGAGTCAGATGGAACACTTCCCGCGAAAACGTGCACTATCAGCAAAATAAAACTTAAAGTACGCGATTTAAAATACTTGACGAATGGGGGAAAATAAGGTATAATGCTATATTGCAAGGCTATATTTTGAAGGGAGGGTTTTAAGTATGCTGAGAACATACCAGCCTAAGAAGCTCCACAGAAAGAAGGAGCATGGCTTCAGAAAGAGAATGTCCACATCTAACGGCAGAAAAGTTTTAGCAAGAAGAAGAGCTAAAGGCAGAAAAAGGTTGTCTTACTAAAGAAAAGGCCACTTTTCAATGTGGTCTTTCTTTTGTTGCGGAGACGGTTGGAGGCTGAAAATGCCAAGGTATGTGACTATTAAGGAAAACAAGACGTTTTCCAGACTGTACAGAAAAGGAAAGTCTTATGTCAGTCCCGTGCTTGTGACGTACGTACTCAGGGGAAGGGACAGGCAGCTGCCGCCGCGCTACGGAATAACCACAGGAAAAAAGGTTGGCAACGCTGTCAGGCGTTCAAGGGCGAGAAGAGTAATCAGAGCGTCTTACGACCATCTGTATCCCGAAATAAAGAAGGGATATGAGATAGTCTTTGTGGCGAGGGCAAAAACGCCGTATGTCAAGACGCAGGATGTTGAGAAGGCTATGAGATACCACCTGAAACAGGCAGGAATACTTATAGAACGGTGATCGACATGAAAAAGGTACTGATTTTATTGATTAAATTCTACAAGTCCGCAATTTCTCCTTACACCCGTGCCCACTGCAAGTATATACCCACCTGTTCGCAGTACGGACTTGAGGCTATTGAACGCTTCGGAGCGCTGAAGGGCGGCGCTCTGACCTTGTGGCGTATTCTGCGCTGCAATCCTTTTTCCAAGGGCGGGTACGACCCTGTCCCCGAAAAATGAAATTAAGCGAGGTTTTATATGCAAATTTTCGGTTTTCTCGGTAATATCCTCGGCTATGCGCTGTGGGCTGCATTCTATGTGTTTCAGAACTTCGGACTCGCGATTATTGTATTTACCGTTATCGTCAAGCTGCTGATTCTCCCGTTTTCGGTAAAACAGCAAAAGTCAATGGCGGGAACAGCAAGGCTTTCCAAGAAACAAAAGGAACTGAAGGAGAAATACGGCAACAACCGCCAGCTTCTCCAGGAGGAAATGAACAAGCTCTACGAAAAAGAGGGTATTAAGCCCATGGGCGGATGCCTTACCACGATTGTCCCGATGCTTGTTCTCTTCGGCGTATTCTACGCCGTTGCTTATCCGCTTACGAATACACTTCACCTCAACGGTGACGCCGTTAATTCGGCAGTGACTTACATGTCAAAAATCCCGGGATATGTTGCAAATTCAAATCCCAACTATCAGCAGATCGCGCTGCTCGATTTGTTTAAGTATGACCAGTTTGTCGCACAGTCGTCGACAATCAATTCGCTGTTTACTGCAGACAACATCGCGGCTATCGACCACTTCTCCGACGGCTTCGGAATGTTCGGACTCGATTTGCTCAGCGTACCCGCCGACCACGGTTTCTGGTCAGTGTACCTGATTTTCCCCGCGCTCTGTCTTGTTTCGAACATCGGCTCACAGTTTATTATGACTAAGGTCAACAGCAGCGCTATGGGTCAGCAGCAGGGCTGCATGAAGGTTGCAATGTACCTTCTCCCGCTGTTCTCGGCTTACATTACGTATTCGGTACCGAGTGCGCTCGGTTTCTACTGGTTTATTTCCGCGATCATCAGTCTTATACAGTCTATCGTGCTCGCGAAGGTATTAAGTCCCGCGAAGCTCACCGCAAACAGCGAGGCAAGACACGCCGCTCTGCTCTTTGCGAACGAAGCTAAGGTTCCCTATGTATACGCGCCGAGCGAGAGCGCTTCGGCAGGTAATGTAAACGCCAAAAAGAAAAAGAAGAAGTAAAGTTTTGGAATTTTTCAGAGGTAGAAAATGATTAAAGAAGCTATATGCGAGGGCAGCGACGTTCAGGACGCCCTCAAAAAAGCAAAGGCACAGCTCGGATTGGATGAGACTGCCGAGTATGAGTTTGAAATCATTCAGACAGAGGAAAAGAAAAAGTTCGGTCTTTTCGGCGGCAGACCCGCAAAGGTCAGAGTGTTCATCAAGGACACCCCCGACGAGAGAGCCGAGAAGTTCCTCAGAGATGTGCTTGATAAAATGACGCTCCAGAGCGTTGAAATCGAGAAGAGTACCGACGAGAACGCCGTTGAGTTCAACCTCTCCGGCGAGGAGGTAGGCTTCGTAATCGGCAGAAGAGGCGAGACTCTCGACGCTCTTCAGTATCTGACAAGTCTTGTAGCGAACCACGGCGAGGATCCTTACATCAAGGTCACCGTCAATACGGGCAACTACCGCGAGAAGAGAGAAAAGACTCTCGAGATACTCGGCAGAAAGCTCGCGTTCAAGGCAATCAAGACAGGCAAAAAGACCAGCCTTGAGCCGATGAACCCCTATGAGAGAAGAATTATCCACACCGCTGTTCAGAAGGTCAACGGCGCGATTTCGTGGAGCGAGGGCGAGAACGCGGCGCGTCACGTCGTGATCGGTCCCGACCCGAAGGTCAAGCAGAACCGCAGGGGCGGCTATCAGAATAACCGCAGAGGCGGCAGACGTTCTTATAACGGCGGCAAAAAGTCCAGCACAGCGCCTGTTAATCCCGACAGAGTACCGCTCAATGAAGGCGGCGAAACAGGTCTTTACGGCAGAATTAAGTAATTGAGGAGCGGATCATTCCGCTCCTTTTTTGTAGGTAAAAATATGAAAACTAACTCAACCATCGCCGCGATAAGCACCGCCCAGGGTGAAGGCGGCATCGGCGTGATAAGGGTGTCGGGCGACGGCGCCATAGAAATCGCCGATAAGGTATTTAAGAATATCAATAATAAAAAGATCAAAGATATGAAGGGCTACACCGCCGCCTTCGGAAGCATCGTATTTGAGGGCGAGAAGCTCGACGAGGCTGTCGCGCTTGTTTTCAGAGCGCCTCACAGCTATACGGGCGAGGACGTTGTGGAGCTGTCGTGCCACGGCGGAATGTATATCACAAAGCAGGTGCTCAGAGCGGTTCTTGAAGCCGGTGCTGTTCCTGCCGAAGCCGGAGAATTCACAAAGCGCGCGTTTCTCAACGGCAAGCTCGACCTCACAGAAGCCGAGGCGGTTATCGATATCATTTCCGCTAAGAGCAAAAGCGCCGCGCGTTCGGCTATATGCGTAAAGGAAGGCGCGCTCAGAAAGAAAATCACCGAGGTCAAGGACGATCTGCTTTCATTAACAGCACACCTTTCCGCGTGGGCGGACTACCCCGAGGAGGACATCGCCGAGGTCAGCGATGAGGATATTCTCGTCACCTGCGAAAGGGCGGAGTTCACCCTAAAAAGACTTCTCGATACATACGACTCGGGTCAGGCGGTCAAGCAGGGAATAGACACCGTTATCGCCGGCAGACCGAACGTCGGCAAAAGCACGCTGATGAATCTTCTCTCCGGAACGGAGAAAAGCATAGTCACGGATATTCCCGGCACGACGAGAGATGTTGTCGAGGATACGGTTCTTATCGGCGACGTTATTCTCAGACTCAGCGATACCGCGGGTCTGAGAGATACCGACGACGCGGTTGAAAAAATCGGCGTTGACCGCGCTAGGAAAAAGCTCAGCCAGTGCGGACTGCTGCTCGCGGTTTTTGACAACAGCCGTGAGCTTGACAGCGACGACTTGGAGCTGATTGAAATGTCGCGCGAGGTTCCGACCGTCGCGATAATCAATAAAACCGATTTGCAAGCTAAATTAGATATAAACAAAATAAAATCTGATATTAGCAATATAGTATATGTATCTGCCGCGAATGGAGAGGGCAGAGAGGATATTATAAACGCGGTTGAAAAAATCGCGGGTACTCAGAACCTCAACCCGAGCGAGGGTATTCTCTCGAACGAAAGACAGAGAAGCAATGTTTATAACGCGCTGAACTCCGTGAGAGAAGCAAAGGCGGCGGTTGAAACGGGAATGACCTTCGACGCGGTCACCGTTTCGCTCGAGGACGCGATTTCAGAGCTGCTCGAAATGACGGGCGAGAAAACAAGCGACGAGGTCATCGACCGCGTATTCCACAACTTCTGCGTCGGCAAGTAGACGCGACTAAGGAATGATAAATATGACATACTCAGCAGGCAGTTACGACGTAGCCGTAATCGGCGCGGGTCACGCGGGAATCGAAGCCGCGCTCGCCGCCGCAAGGCTCGGCTGTCACACTGCTATTTTTACAATCAATATGGACGCGGTCGGCAACTGTCCGTGCAATCCCTCGATAGGAGGTACCGCGAAGGGTCATCTTGTCCGCGAGCTCGACGCCCTCGGAGGAGAGATGGGCAAGACCGCCGACGAGTGCTTCTTGCAGTCGAGAATGCTCAACCGCGGCAAAGGCCCTGCGGTGCACTCGGCTACGAGCTGACCACCCATATGCTTGCGGTGTACTTCTGCAAAACCGTTGTCGTCGCAACGGGTACATATCTCGGCGGAAGAATCTACGTCGGCGAGGTCAGCTACGAGAGCGGCCCCGACGGAACCTTCCCCGCGACGAAGCTGGGCAAGAGTCTTAAAGACATCGGCTTACCTCTCCGCAGATTCAAGACAGGTACGCCTGCGAGAGTGCTCAGACGTTCAATAGACTTCTCTGAGCTTGAGGTGCAGAAGGGTGACGAACCGCCCGAGCCTTTTTCATACGAAACAGAAAGCCTCGGCGAGAACAAGGTCGACTGCCACATCAGCTACACAAACGACGAAACAAAGAAAATTATTCTCGAAAATATCCACCGCTCACCCTTGTACGCCGGACGTATCGAAGGCGTAGGTCCGAGATACTGTCCGAGCTTTGAGGACAAAATCATGCGCTTCAAGGACAAGCCGCGCCATCAGCTTTTCATCGAGCCGTGCGGCGAGAACACCGAGGAGATGTACCTGCAGGGCATGAGCAGCTCACTTCCCGAGGAGGTACAGCTCAAGTTTTATCACACGATAAAGGGCTTGGAGAATTGCGTGATGATGAGGCCTGCATATGCGATCGAATACGACTGCGTTGACCCGACCGCGATGAACCCGACGCTTGAGTTCAAGGACTTCCCGAACCTCTTCGGCGCGGGACAGTTCAACGGCAGCTCGGGCTATGAGGAAGCGGCGGCTCAGGGCTTTGTCGCAGGAGTTAACGCCGCGCATAAGGTTCTCGGCAGAGAGCCGTTCATTCTTACTCGCGCGAATTCCTACATCGGCACTCTTGTCGACGATCTCGTCACAAAGGGAGCGAACGAGCCGTACAGAATGATGACCTCACGCAGCGAGTACAGACTTGTTCTCCGTCAGGACAACGCCGACGTGCGTCTGACCCCGACGGGATATCAGCTCGGACTTATTTCCGGGGAACGCTGGCAGAAATTCCTCAAAAAGCAGGAGGATAAGAAACGCGAAATCAAGCGCCTTAAAGAAACAGTGATTTCACCGACCGAGGAGGTCAACCGCATACTTGTTTCACGTGAAACATCTGAGATTACAACGGGCATTCGTCTGATTGAACTGATGAAGAGGCCGCAGCTCGATTATGAATGCCTTGCGCCGATCGACGTTGACAGACCGCAGCTCGACCGCAATGTGATAGAGCAGGTGCAGATAGAGATAAAGTACGAGGGTTATATTCAGAAGCAGCTACGTCAGGTGGAGCAGGTTCGCAAGCTCGAGGACAAGCACTTGCCGAAGAACTTCGACTACCGCGAGATAAAAGGTCTGCGTCTGGAAGCGCAGGAAAAGCTCAATAAGATACAGCCGCTCAATATCGGACAGGCATCGCGTATCTCGGGAGTATCGCCCGCGGATATAAGCGTGCTTTTGATTTGGATGGCGGCGAATAAGGAGCGGCAATGAGAACATATTTAACAGAAGCTATCAAGGACTACAAAATCAAACTCAGCGAGGAACAGCTCTCTCAGCTCGAGCGGTACTTTGAACTGCTTTGCGAGTGGAACGAGAAAATAAACCTCACCGCGATCACCGACCCTAAGGGCGTAGCGGTAAAGCACTTCGCCGACAGCCTGAGTATATTTAATTATATTAATGTGCCGCAGAACGCGCGCGTAATCGACGTGGGAACGGGCGCGGGCTTCCCGGGAGTTGTTCTGAAGATTGCCCGACCCGATATTCAGCTAACACTTCTCGACAGCCTGCAAAAGCGCCTGAATTTTCTCAGCGTCGTCTGCGACGAGCTGAACCTTGACGCGGAACTTATTCACAGCAGGGCAGAGGAAGGCGGTCAGGACTTAGACCTCCGCGAGGGCTTTGACCTCGCAGTATCCAGAGCGGTGGCACAGCTTAATATCCTCAGCGAGTACTGCGTTCCGTATGTAAGACTTTCGGGCAGGTTTGTCGCCTTCAAGGGAACAGCCGAGGGCGAGATTAAAGCCGCGAAGAAGGCAATCGGAATCCTCGGCGGAAGAATTAAGAATATCCATACCTTCGAGCTTCCGCTCGAGGGCGGCGGCAGAACCCTTGTTGAGATAGAAAAGGTCAGCCCGACACCGGAAAAATATCCGCGGCAGAACGGTAAGATAAAATCCAAGCCGCTCTGACAATCTCCGACAAAAGAATATATAATAATCGCTCACAATGCGACATAAACCGCACACCCGATATGGTATTATAATAGCACAGGGACAACCCCTGATGCTGACTGAGGGTGATGCGGTTGAATTTTTTGGTGAAGAGCGAAAACATAATCTCTGAAATCCCCATCATCAAAATCCGCCCCAACAAGGCGCAGCCGCGAAAGCAGTTCAACGAGGACGAGCTTTCAGCCCTGTCGCGCTCCATCGCGGAGAACGGCATTTTGCAGCCGCTGACCGTCCGCAAGGTAAGCAACACCGAATACGAGCTTATCGCGGGCGAGCGCAGACTTCGCGCCGCAGTGACGGCAGGCCTGCGGAAGGTGCCGTGTATCGTTGTTCGCTGCTCTGAAAAAGAGTCTGCCATATATGCTCTCCTTGAAAATCTCCAGCGGGCTGACCTCGGCATGTTTGAGGAAGCCCGCGGAATTTCAAGGCTGATACGTCGCTACGGACTGACGCAGGAGCAGGCGGCTCAAAGGCTCGGCAAGAGCCAGTCGGGAGTCGCGAACAAGCTGCGGCTGCTGCGGCTGACAGAGGACGAGCAGGAGTGGATCGAAAAGGCGGGACTGAGCGAACGTCACGCCAGAGCGCTCCTGAGGATAGAGAACGAGGCGACCCGCCGTGAGGCGCTTTCGCGGATAGTCGCGGATAACCTCAACGTTAAACAGACCGAACACCTCGTCGGCATCTTACTCCATTCCAACCCAAAGCCCGAAAAGGCGAAGGGTAACAGCAAGGCGGTGATAAAGGACGTAAGGATTTTCCTTAACACCATTAATAAGGCGATAGATACGATGCGCCTATCGGGAATTGACGCACAGTCAAACAAAACAGACACAAATGATTTTATCGAATACACAATACGAATCCCGAAGGCAAAGACGTATCCGCCCGACAAATTTGTTTCATAACACGCAGGTGCGGAAGTTTTGATGTACATATAAACCCCAAATTACCCATAACATACCCTTTTCTCTGAAATTTTTCAACCTGCGTGTTTGATTTTACTTTCCACCATGGGTGCGAAAGCATCCGTTCCACTCATACCCATTTCCTTATCTAACCCCTTGCGAGCAGGCGTACCTTAGCGGTACGTCTGTTTGCGTTTTAAAACATGTTTCACGTGAAACATTATTAAATAAATTTAAAAATACACTTCAAAAACAATGGCAGTTGTGATATAATTAAAACCGTGATTTGAAAAACAAAAGAAGGAAGGGTATAGAACCTTTGGCTAAGATAATAGCAATCTCAAACCAGAAGGGCGGCGTAGGCAAGACGACCACCGCGGTCAATCTCGCGGCATGTCTCGGCGCTCTCGGAAAAAAGGTACTGCTCGTCGACGCTGACCCTCAGGGCAACGCGACCAGCGGCGTGGCGATCGACAAAAGCAAGGTGAAGCTCTCGACCTACGACATTCTTGTGGAAGGGGCAAAGGCGGAGGAATGCGTACTGACAACGCCGTATCAGAATCTACATCTGCTGCCCTCGTCGATAAATCTCGCGGCGGCGGAGCTTGAAATCGTCGAGAAGCCGAGGAGAGAATCGCTGCTCAAGAACGCCATTCTCCCGATAAAGCAGTATTACGACTACATAATCATCGACTGTCCGCCGTCGCTCGGACTTATCACGGCGAATGCGCTCACAGCGGCGGACACGTTTATCGTACCGATCCAGTGCGAGTACTACGCGCTCGAGGGCTTGTCACAGCTCATGAGCACGGTGCGCAGGATCAAACGCCAGTACAACTATACAATCGAGCTCGAGGGCGTGCTGCTGACGATGTACGACGGCAGACTCAACCTCACCCAGCAGGTCGTGGAGGAAGTCAAGAAGTTCTTCCCGGGCAAGGTGTTCGGCACCGTTATATCGCGCGGAGTAAGGCTCTCAGAAGCGCCGAGCTTCGGAATGCCCGTCATCTACTATGACAAGAGCTGCAAGGGCAGCTTCGCCTACACTGAGCTCGCGAAGGAAATAATTGCAAAGGAGAGACGCTGATGGCAAAAAAACTGGGCGGCTTGGGCAAGGGTCTGAACGCCATATTCATCGAAAACGACAGCGAAAAGGGCGACGGAGCCGTCACCCTCAAAATCTCCGAGATCGAGCCGAACCGCTCGCAGCCGCGGCAGAGCTTTGACGAAGCTGCACTGAGCGAGCTTGCAGAGAGTATTTCGGCGCATGGATTGTTGCAGCCGCTGCTTGTACGTCCGCTTCCGCTCGGCGGATATGAGATAGTCGCGGGCGAGAGACGTTACCGCGCGTGCAGAATGGCGGGACTGACAGAGGTGCCTGTCGTTATCCGCGAGCTGACCGAGTCCGAAACAATGGAGCTCGCGCTGATAGAAAATCTACAGCGTGAGGACTTGACACCGCTCGAGGAAGCCGAGGGCTATAACGTGCTGATGAAGGAGCACAACTTCACTCAGGAAGAGGTCGCGCAGTCGATGGGCAAGTCCCGTCCCGCGATCGCGAACGCGCTCAGACTTCTGAAGCTGCCCGAAAGTATCCGCGAAATGCTCAGAGAGGAGCAGATTTCGGCAGGTCACGCGCGCGCGCTGCTCACGCTCGAGAACGAGGAGCAGATGAAGGCGGTCGCGGAGGAAATTATTAAGAAAGACCTCTCCGTCCGGCAGACCGAGGCGCTTTGCAAAAAGCCCGTAAAGGTCAAGACCGAAGAGAAGCCCGAAAGACAGCCGTCGTTCTACAAGATGGTGGAGCTGGCGCTCAACGAAAGCCTCGGCAGAAAGATCACCGTCAGCAAGAACAAGAAAAAAGAGGGCGGAGTCTTACAGATTGAATTCTATTCCGACGAGGAGTTACAGGAGTTATCAAATTTATTAAGCAAGGAGAACAACAATGATTGATATTAAATTTTTAAGAGAAAATCCCGACGCGGTCAAGGAAAATATCAAAAAGAAATTTCAGGACAGCAAGCTCGGTCTGGTAGACGAGGTTATCGCGCTCGACGCTGAGAGCCGCGCCGTAAAGCAGCAGGCTGACGACCTCAGAGCAAACCGCAACAAAATCTCAAAGCAGATCGGTATGCTGATGGGTCAGGGCAAGAAGGAAGAAGCCATGGCTATCAAGGAAGAGGTCACAAAGCAGGCGCAGCTTCTTGCGGAGCTTGAGCAGAAGGAAGCCGAGCTCAGCGCGAAGGTAACAGAGATCATGATGCGCATTCCTCAGATCATCGACCCGTCCGTACCCATCGGCAAGGACGACAGCGAGAACGTTGAGATCGAGCGCTTCGGCGAGCCTTTTGTACCCGAATTCGAGGTACCCTACCACACCGACATTATGGAGAAACTCAACGGTATTGACCTCGACTCCGCGCGCAAGGTTGCGGGCAACGGCTTCTATTATCTCATGGGCGACATCGCCAGACTTCACAGCGCGGTTATTTCCTACGCGCGCGACTTCATGATCGACCGCGGCTTTACCTACTGCGTACCGCCGTTCATGATCCGTTCCAACGTCGTAACAGGCGTTATGAGCTTTGCCGAGATGGATTCGATGATGTACAAGATCGAGGGCGAGGATCTCTACCTCATCGGTACCTCCGAGCATTCGATGATCGGCAAGTTCATCGACACGATCAACCCCGAAGAAACCCTTCCTCAGACCCTCACCAGCTACTCACCCTGCTTCCGCAAGGAAAAAGGCGCTCACGGCATTGAGGAGAGAGGAGTTTACAGAATCCACCAGTTCGAGAAGCAGGAGATGATCGTCGTCTGCAAGCCCGAGGATAGCAAGATGTGGTTCGACAAGCTCTGGCAGAACACAGTCGACCTCTTCCGTTCAATGGATATCCCCGTTCGTACACTCGAGTGCTGCTCGGGCGACCTCGCCGACCTCAAGGTTCGTTCGCTCGATGTTGAGGCGTGGTCACCGCGCCAGAAGAAGTACTTCGAGGTAGGCTCCTGTTCAAATCTCGGCGACGCTCAGGCACGCCGCCTGAAAATCCGCGTCAGCGGCAAGGGCGGAAAGTACTTTGCACACACACTCAATAACACCGTTGTCGCACCTCCGAGAATGCTTATCGCATTCCTCGAGAACAACCTCAACGAGGACGGCTCGATCCGCATTCCCGAGGCTCTCAGACCTTACATGGGCGGCAAGGAAGTAATCGGCAAGTAAGGAGGAAAATATATGAATTGTCCTAACTGCGGAGCGCCCGTAACGAATCCCGATTTCTGCGGCAGCTGCGGCGCTCAGCTCAGAGAACCCAAGAATACAAACTACGGCGACAGCTACAACTCCCAGACCCAGCCGAGACATACTCAAAGACAGCAGCAGCCTCCCGTATATACCCAGCCCACAAACGCGGGCTTCGGCACATACGCTCAGACTCCCATGCGCGGCTATCACCCCGACGAGCACGTTTCGACATGGGGCTGGATCGGCAGATGGCTGCTCATGTGCATTCCGATTCTTAATATCGTCCTGCTCCTAGTTTGGGGATTTGGCGGCAGCAGCAAGCGCTCGCTTGTAACATGGGCGAGAGCACAGCTGGTTCTCACACTGATCAGCGTAATCATCGCGGTTATCGCGGCAATTATTATGGCTGTCAACGGCGTAAATATCTTTGAATCAATTCAACACGCTTTTCAAGGCTAAGAAAAAAGTGGTAACGATTATCGTTACCACTTTTTAAATTGAAAGTTGACAATTACTTTTCTTCGTTATCCTCGTCCTCGAAATTAGAGAACTTTGTAATGTAAATCGGTCTGTCCTTTGACTCCATGTAAATCCTGCCGATGTATTCTCCGAGAATACCTATCGACATTTCGGTCAGTCCGCCGAGAAAGAGCACTGCGCAGAGGGTGGTGACGTAACCCGGGGTCTGGATTCCGAAGAACAGAGTCTGAATCAGCGTTACGATGATATAAATGAGGGAGAGGAAAAAGATTATCGCGCCCATAACCGCCGTGAATCGCAGCGGTGTGACGGAGAAGCAGGTGATACCGTCGATTGCGTACTTGAAGAGCGAGGAGAATTTCCACGAGGACTTGCCAAGCTCTCTGTCGACGGTCTTGAACGTGATCCACTTTGTATTGAAGCCGACCCACGAGAATATACCCTTTGAGAATCTCTGAACCTCGCCGAGCTCGAGAATAGAGTCGACCATCTGTCTTGTCATCATTCTGTAGTCCATCGCGCCGTAGGGATTCTTTACGTCGGTCATGCGGTTGGACAGGCGGAAGAACAGCTTTGAAAACGCGCCTCTGAAAAAGCTCTCGCCTTAGCGCTCGTCGCGCTTTGTGGCGCAGCAGTCGTAGCCCTCGTTCATAGCCTCGAGCATCTGCGGAAATACCGCGGGCGGGTGCTGCAAGTCCGCGTCCATTACGACGACATAGTCCGCGTCGCAGTGCTGCAGACCGGCATACATGGCGGCTTCCTTTCCGAAGTTGCGCGAGAACGAGATGTATTTGATGTTGTCAAACCTCGCGGCAAGGCGCTTCATGACGAGATACGTCTTATCCTTGCTGCCGTCGTTTATGAGGATATAGCGGAAGTAATATTCGGGCAGGGTATCGATGACCTTGTTTGTTTCCTCGACAAAGTGCTCGAGACCTTCCTCTTCGTTATAGCATGGAACTACCAAATCAATAGTTTTCATATGAATAGAACCTTTCGATTAATATGTACCGAAAATCATTATACCAAACAATAACCGAAAAGTCCAACAAATTTCAAAAAAAATATTTACCTCAGACAAAAAACGTGATACAATAAAATGGTTAGCAAAAAATAATATGGAGGTTCATAAAATATGCCTGTTTCAACAACGAACAAGGCGCTGCCTGCCAAGGAACCAAAGAAACGCAGCTTCCGCGAGTTTGCCATTCGCAACCGCTATATATGGCTGTCGTTCCTGATTCCATTTGTGCTGATGGTAACCGCCTTTGCTCTGATGAGCGTTTCACCCTTCGGAGACAAGCAGATTCTTGTTACCGACCTGTGGCACCAGTACTTTCCGTTCCTCGCCGACTTCCAGTACAAGCTCCAGCACGGCGAGTCCTTTTTCTGGACATGGTCTGTCGGTGGCGGCGTTAACTACTTCTCGCTGATGTCCTACTACCTCGCGAGTCCCGTTAACTTCCTGTCGGTGTTCATACCTGCCGACTGGCTGCGGGAGTTTCTGATGTTCTCCGTAGCGCTCAAGATCGCTCTCGGCGGCGCGTTCACCGCCTACTTCTTCAAGAGCGTCTATAAGCGCAACGACGTGTCGCTGATCATGTTTGCCTGCTGTTTCTCGTTCTGCGCCTACTTCATGGGCTACTACTGGAACACTATCTGGATGGACACGGTATGCATCACTCCGCTTGTCGCCCTCGGAACGGTCAAGCTCCTTACCGAGAACCGCTTCCGCCTCTTCACCGTGAGCCTTGCGCTCGCGCTGATAATGAACTACTACATCGGTCTGTTCGTATGTATCTTCGTGCTGATGATATTCATCGGCTACTCCATCGTTTACTGGAGCGGCATGAAGAACTTCTTTGTCAATCTGCTCAAGACAGGTATCTTCTCGCTTATCGCGATCGGTCTGACGACCTTCTTCCTGCTGCCTGCATTCATGGCGCTCAAAAACACCCACGCCTCGGGCAGCACCTTCCCGTCGACATTTGCGATAAACATCGGCGGCAGCAACGACTTGCTCGGAGTGCTCCGCGCGCTCAAGAGCATCACCGGCAGCTTCGCGAACTTCACCTGCGCGGCTAACAAGGCGGCTGACGCTCTGCCCAATATCTCATGCTCGGCGTTCGCGATGTTCTTCGGCTTCCTCTCTCTGACAAGCCCGAAGATCCGCCTCAGAGAGAAGATCGTCAGCATGGGACTGATTTTCTTCATGTTCCTCAGCTGCATTATCCGTCAGCTCGACTACATCTGGCACGGCTTCCACTTCACCAACATGATTCCGTACCGCTTCAGCTTCCTGATCAGCTTTATCTTGATCGTTATGGCGTTCCGCGCGTTCACGACGATCGATTCGATCAGCGTAGTCGGCGCACTTATAGCCACGGCAATGAGCATAGCGGTTATCCTGATGATGGTCGGCGACCCCGGTACCGAGAAGATGTTTACCGACCACCCCGACTGGCAGATTCCGAACCTTATCGCAATTGCGGCGCTGATGGTATTCATCGCGGTGGTAGTAATACTGTATACCAAGCGCGTCATACCGAAAACCGTAATGATCATCGCGCTGATGGTTGTCACAATTGCCCAGAGCGGCGTCACCGCGTATCTCGGCGTTAACCGCACGACCGTTACGGGAACATATGAGTATCCCCGCGGCGGCGAGAACATGGTAAATATCGTCAACACAATGAACGAACGCGAGGCTGACACACCCGAGCTGTGGCGTGCCGAGACTGCGACGACCCAGACCCTCAACGACGGCGCTCTCAACCACTACCACGGTCTGTCGATGTTCAATTCAATGGCGAACGAGAACATGACGCGCTTCTTCGAGAATTTCGGCATGATGGGCTGGAAGAGCGGCAACCGTTACACCTACGCCGAGAGCTCGCCCGTCACAAACCTCTTCATGAATCTCAAGTATATCATCGCGCGCAGCGGCAAGGTCAACAATACCTACGACCTCGCCTCGGTCAGCGCGTCGGGCAGCGTCGGACTGTTCCAGAACACCCACTACATTCCGATGGGCTTCATGACAAACTCCGCGCTCGGCAACTGGCAGGAGAACGACAACGAGGATCAGTTCAATCCGTTTGAGAAGCAGAACGAGTTCTTCAAGTACGCGACCGGCATTCAGGACGACGTATACACCAGACTCGAGGTCGTATCACAGGGTCACACCGAGGCGGAAAAATTCACCGTCATCAAGAAGGAATACGGTCTGTACGATTTCAGCTGTGTTGACACCACGACCACACCTCACGTCAAGTGGAACTACGAGGCTCCGAAGGACGGTCTGTATATGATGTACGCCGACATTCAGGACGGCGACGACGTGACCGTTATGGTTAACGACGTGGCTCAGTCCGCGAAGTACGGAATGGCGCGCTCATATGTTGCCTGCATAGGCTACTTCAGCAAGGGCGACAAGATTTCCGTCTACGCCGACCTCAAGACAGGCTCGTCGGGCAAGGCGAGGGTCTATGTCGATATGCTCAACAAGGACGTCTTTGAGTCAGGCTACGCAAAGCTCAGCGAGAGCGTCATGACTACGACAAAGTGCACCTCTAGCTCGATGGAAGGCACGATCAATGTCAAGGAAAACGGACTGTTCTACACCTCTATTCCATACGAGAAGGGCTGGACGGCGACCGTCGACGGACAGAAGGTCGACATCACACCCGTCGGCAACTCTCTGCTCGCGTTCCCGCTTGAAGCAGGCGAGCACGAAATCAAGCTCAAATACTATCCCAACGGCTTCTGGGCGGGCTTCGCGGTATCGATGATCTGCGCGTGTCTGTTCGCCGGAGCCTGCGTGCTGGTATATGTGCTCAGGAAAAAGATAATGCCCGAGCCTGTGTATGAATCACAGCTCGACGGCATGGACGAAAAATAAACAATATAAAACGGGAGTCTCACGGCTCCCGTTTTATAATTGAAAATGAAAAATTGAAAATGGAAAATTTCGGGTCGCTTCGCTCCGGTTAATAATATTTGTTTTTACTGCAATAAATAATCATTGGTAATAAAAAAATACGTATTGCCAAAACCGTCGTTTTTTGCTATAATAAAGGGTATATTAAAACAGGATGGAGGAATAGTATGCTGAATATCAACTACAACGACAAATTCGGCAAAGAGGGTCTGACCTTTGACGACGTGCTTCTGATTCCGGGTGAATCCAACGTCGAGCCGAAGAATGTAGATGTTTCTACCAATCTTACAAAGACCATTCGCCTCAACACACCGCTGATGACCGCGGCGATGGATACCGTCACCGAGACCTCTATGGCAATCGCGATGGCGCGTGAAGGCGGCGTGGGTATTATCCACAAGAACATGGATATCGAGAAGCAGGCGGACATGGTAGACCGCGTAAAGAGATCCGAGAACGGCGTTATCGTAAATCCGTTCTTCCTCTCGCCCGAGAACACCGTCAAGGACGCTGACGACCTCATGGGCAAGTACAAGATCTCGGGTGTGCCGATTTGCCGCGAAGGCAAGCTCATCGGCATTATCACCAACCGCGATATGCGCTTTATGACGGCGGCGGATTTCGCTCAGCCGATTTCAAAGGTTATGACTCAGGAGAACCTGATCACCGCTCCCGTGGGTACCACGCTTGAGCAGGCACAGAGCATTCTGCGCGAGCACAAGATCGAGAAGCTCCCGATCGTCGGCAAGGACGGCAGTCTCAAGGGACTCATCACGATCAAGGATATCGAGAAGAGCGTGCAGTATCCCAACTCCGCGCGCGACGACAAGGGCAGACTTATCTGCGGCGCGGCAATCGGCGCGACAGCCGACGTGCTCGACAGAGTGGCGGCTCTTATCGAGGCAGGCGTAGACGTGGTTGTACTCGACTCCGCTCACGGTCACAACTCCAACGTAGTAAACTCCGTAGCCAAGGTAAAGAAGGCGTATCCGAACCTTCCTCTCATCGCGGGCAACATCGCGACCGCGGAGGCGGCAAAGGCTCTTATCTCAGCGGGCGCGGACGCCGTAAAGGTAGGCATCGGCCCCGGTTCAATCTGCACCACCAGAATCGTCGCGGGTATCGGCGTACCCCAGATCACGGCTATCTATGACGCGGCTTGCGAAGCGTCGAAGTACGGCATTCCCGTAATCGCCGACGGCGGCATCAAGTACAGCGGCGACATCGTCAAGGCTCTTGCCGCAGGCGGCAGCGTAGTCATGGTCGGCTCGCTCGTTGCGGGCTGTGAGGAAAGCCCCGGCGAAAACGAGATCTATCAGGGCAGACAGTTCAAGGTATACCGCGGAATGGGCAGCCTCGGAGCTATGGGCAAGGGCAGCGCTGACCGCTACTTCCAGGCGAGCAACCGCAAGTTCGTACCCGAGGGCGTTGAAGGACGTGTTCCCTACAAGGGAATGCTCTCCGACACGGTTTACCAGCTCATGGGCGGCCTCAAGGCAGGCATGGGCTACACGGGCTGCGCTACTATCTCAGAGCTTCACGAGAAGGCACAGTTTGTACGCATTTCGGGCGCAGGTCTCAGAGAGAGCCATCCGCACGATATTCAGATCACAAAGGAAGCTCCCAACTATTCCTATAATTTCAGCTAAAATCAAAAGGGTTGTCCGCGCGGCAGCCCTTTAATATTAGGAGATGTCAAAGATGAAAAAATTTATTTCTCTTCTGCTCTGCACCACCCTGCTTATCAGTCTCTTTTGCATAAATGTCAACGCAGCAGAAGCCGAAGAGTTGACCGTTCCGAGAGTCTACGTCACCACCGACGACGGCAACGGCAACACCATTGAAAAGGCTGACGGCTACGTCGGCGCGAACATAAAGATCGAGGACGTCGACGGCAGCGTTCTCGAGGATAAGGCGAGCTTCAAGGTTCGCGGCAACAGCACCGCGCTCGCCGAAAAGAAGCCGTTCACCTTCAAGTTCTCAAAGAAGAAGGACGTGCTCGGCATGGGCAAGGGCAAGAAGTGGGCGCTGCTCGCGAACTGCTTTGACCCGACGCTGATGCGCAACTAAATCGCCTTCGATATCGCGCACGAGCTCGGCATCGACTACACCTCGAACCAGAAGTACGTCGAGCTGTGGGTCGACGGAGTGTTCAAGGGCTGCTACACCCTCATGGAGCCTGTTCAGCAGGGCAAGGACAGGGTCGATATCGATATCGAGAGCAACAACGGCATGAAGGACTTTCTGATCGAGTACGAGTACAACCGCGAGGAGGAAGGCGTCACCTACATCAAATCAAACGGCTACCGCTTCGCGCTCAGCGAGCCCGAGGAACCTACCGCGGAGCAGCTTGAGTACATTCAGGAAAAGGTCGATATAATGACCGCCGCGATGGTGAGCAAAAATTACGACAGGATAACCGAGGTTCAGAAAATCTGCGCCGATATCATCACCGCCGACGGAAGAACAAAGGCGGCTGCGGATATCAACGGCGACGGCGTGATAGACGTTACCGAGGCGACGAAGATACAGCAGAACCTCGCGGAGATTTTCACCGACGGATATACGAGGAACATCGGAAAAACATTCCGTTTTTCAGTTTCGTAAAAATATCTAAATTTTTATTGCGTTACCTGTATTTTTGTGGTATGATAAAACCATAAAATTTAAAAACAGGGAGTGTTTTAAATGTATAGACTGGGAATTGACCTCGGCGGCACCAACATCGTAGCGGGTTTGGTTGACGAGGAGTACAAAATCGTGGCAAAGGCTTCGTGCAAGACGAACGTTCCGCGTCCCGAAAGCTCGATCTGCGACAGCATGGCAGAGGTCGCTCTGAAGGCTTGTGAGAAGGCAGGCGTTTCGATCGACGAGGTCGAGAGCATCGGCATCGGCGTACCGGGCGCTGTAAACCCCAAGACGGGCGTGATCGAGTATTCCGCAAACCTTCACTTCCACAACTGGGAGGTTGTGAAGATGATGCAGGAGCGCCTCAACAAGAAGGTTCTGATCGAGAACGACGCTAACGCGGCGGCTCTCGGCGAGTTTCTCGCAGGCTCCGCGAAGGGTACTAAGAACGCTGTTGCAATCACCCTCGGCACAGGCGTCGGCGGCGGTATCATCATCAACGGCAAAATCTACAGCGGCTCCAACTTTGCGGGCGCTGAGCTGGGTCACATGGTAATCGTCAAGGACGGCAAGGAGTGCGGCTGCGGCAGAAAGGGCTGCTGGGAAGCGTATTCCTCAGCGACGGGTCTTATCAACCTGACAAAGGAGAAGATCCTTTCCGACAAGCTCGACTACAGCTATATGCTCAAGCTCGCCGACGGCGACATCAACAAGGTAAACGGCAAGACCGCGTTTGACGCTGCTGCGGCAGGCGACAACGACGCTCAGGAGGTTCTCGACACCTACTTCGGTTACCTCGCTACAGGTCTTGTAAACATCATCAACATCTTCCAGCCCGACGTACTCTGCATCGGCGGCGGTATCTCCAACCAGGGCGAGAACCTTCTCCGTCCGCTGAGAAAGATCATCGAGGAGGAGCGCTACACCAAGCACAACGACAAGCAGACTATCCTCTGCACCTGCACTCTCGGCAACGACGCAGGCATCATCGGCGCGGCGTTTTTGGATTAATAAAAATTTAAATTTACATCTCAGGGGAGCTCCTTGCGGGCTCCCTTTTTTCGCGTAAAAGGAAATGTGCAGAATCAACAAACTTTTAGTACGCGTTTTAAAAATAATACTTTACAATGGTTGGCAAAAGTGATAAAATATAGGGTAATGAAACGTGTGTTTATCTACACGTTGCGGCTTTCTATCAATTCACCTAAAGCCGTTTGATTAAAAAGGAGGACGAAATCCCATGGCAAGAAAAATGAAAACCATGGATGGCAACAGCGCGGTTGCTCACGTGTCTTACGCGTTTACCGACGTTGCGGCTATCTATCCCATCACACCTTCTTCCGTAATGGCTGACCTTACCGACCAGTACTCGGCTAACGGCCTTAAGAACCTTTTCGGAAGAGAAGTTCAGGTAACTGAGATGCAGTCCGAGGGCGGCGCTGCAGGCGCGGTTCACGGCTCTCTCGCGGCAGGTGCGCTCACCACCACCTACACCGCTTCTCAGGGCTTGCTCCTGATGATTCCTAATATGTACAAGATGGCGGGCGAGCTGCTTCCCGGCGTTATCCACGTATCGGCTCGTGCTCTCACCAGCCACGCTCTCTCGATCTTCGGCGACCATTCAGACGTATATGCCTGCCGTCAGACAGGTTACGCAATGCTCTGCTCCAACAATCCTCAGGAGTGTATGGATCTCGGCGCCGTTGCTCACCTCACCGCTATCAAGGGCAGAGTTCCCTTCCTGCACTTCTTCGACGGCTTCCGCACCTCTCACGAGATCCAGAAGATCGAGGAGTGGGACTACGCTGACCTCGCAGATATGCTCGACTGGGACGCTGTAGAGGAATTCCGCAGACGTTCACTCAACCCTGAGCACCCCGTAACCCGCGGTACCGCTCAGAACGACGATATCTTCTTCCAGGCACGCGAGGCCTGCAACCAGTACTATGACGCTGTACCCGAGGTTGTTATCGAGTACATGAACAAGGTCAACGAGAAGATCGGCACCAACTACAAGCCCTTCAACTACTACGGCGCAGCTGACGCTGAGCACGTAATCGTAGCTATGGGTTCTGTCTGCGACTGCGCAGAGGAAGTTGTTGACTACCTCAACGCTGCAGGCGAGAAGGTTGGTCTGCTCAAGGTAAGACTTTACCGTCCCTTCGTCGGCAAGTACATGACCGACGAGCTTCCCAAGACCGTCAAGACAATCTCCGTTCTCGACAGAACAAAGGAACCCGGCTCCATCGGCGAGCCTCTCTACCTCGACGTTCTCGCAGCTCTCAATGATTCCGAGTTCGCAGGCGTAAAAGTATACGCAGGCCGTTACGGTCTCGGTTCCAAGGATACCACACCCGGCGACGTTATCGCTGTTTACAGAAACGCTGAGTCCGAGGCTCCCAAGAAGCGCTTCACCATCGGCATCGTAGACGACGTCACCAACCTCTCACTCCCCGTAGTTGAGAATCCCGACACCACTCCCGCAGGCACCCACAGCTGTAAGTTCTGGGGTCTCGGCGCGGACGGTACCGTCGGTGCCAACAAGAACTCCATCAAGATCATCGGCGACCACACCGACATGTACGCTCAGGGCTACTTCGCTTACGACTCCAAGAAGTCCGGCGGTCTTACCGTATCCCACCTGCGTTTCGGCAGCACACCGATCAAGTCCACATACTACATCTCCAAGGCTGACTTCGTAGCCTGCCACAACCCCTCATACGTTGACAAGTACGACATCGTTGACGACCTCAAGGAAGGCGGCTCGTTCCTGCTCAACTGCGCTTGGGACGTTGAAGAGCTCACCAAGCGTCTCCCCGGCAAGATGAAGAGAATCCTTGCCGAGAGAAAGATCAACTTCTACACCATCGACGCTATTCAGATCGGTAAGGAAATCGGTCTGGGCGGCCGTGTAAACACCGTACTTCAGTCCGCGTTCTTCAAGATTGCCGACATCATTCCCGCTGAGGAAGCCAAGGAATTCATGAAGGCTGCCGCGAAGAAGTCCTACCTCAAGAAGGGTCAGGCTATCGTAGACATGAACTATGCCGCTATCGACCGCGGTATGGAAGACCTCAAGAAGGTCGAGATCCCCGCTGACTGGGCTAACGCCGCAGATGACGCCGTAGCTGACAAGGCTGACGGACAGGGCGCTCTCGTTGAGTACGTAAACGGCATCCTCAAGCCCGTTAACGCTTACAAGGGCAACAAGCTCCCCGTATCCGCGTTCGTTGACCACATCGACGGTACCTGCCCCAACGGCTCCGCTGCTTTCGAGAAGAGAGGCATTGCGGTAGACGTTCCCGAGTGGCAGAGCGCTAATTGTATCCAGTGTAACCGCTGCGCGATCGTATGTCCGCACGCTGTTATCCGTCCCGTTCCCATGACAGACGCCGAGGTTGCGGCTGCTCCCGAGGGAACAGAGGCTATCCCGATGATCGGCCTTAAGGAACTCAAGTTCGTTATGACCGTTTCCACCCTCGACTGCACAGGCTGCGGCGCTTGCGCTCAGGTATGCCCGGGCAAGAAGGGCGAGAAGGCTCTCGTTATGAAGCCCATCGATTCTCAGAGACCCAAGCAGGCTCTCTTCGATTACGGTCTGACCGTAGACGAGAAGCCCGAGGTTGCAGAGAAGTTCAAGTTCACAACCGTCAAGGGCAGCCAGTTCAAGCAGCCCCTGCTCGAGTTCTCCGGCGCGTGCGCAGGCTGCGGCGAGACTCCTTACGCTAAGCTCGTTACACAGCTCTTCGGCGACAGAATGTTCATCGCCAACGCTACAGGCTGCTCCTCCATCTGGGGCGCTTCCGCACCCGCTACTCCTTACACCACCAACAAGAAGGGCTACGGCCCCGCGTGGATGAACTCCCTCTTCGAGGACAACGCCGAGTTCGGTCTCGGTATGGCTCTCGGTCAGAAGGCTATCCGCAACAGACTCGTTGGTTATGTAACCGAGATCAAGGATACCACCGACAACGCTGACCTCAAGGCAGCTTGCGAGGGTTATCTCGACACTATCACAGATTCCACCTCTTCACGTCCCGCTACCGACGCTCTTATCGCAGAGCTTGAGAAGGCTGTTGACGACGCTAAGGTCGGCGAGCTTGCAAAGAAGACCCTCGTTGACAAGGACGAGCTTGCCAAGAAGTCCATGTGGATCTTCGGCGGCGACGGCTGGGCTTATGATATCGGCTTCGGCGGTCTCGACCACGTAATCGCTTCCGGCGAGAACGTAAACATTCTCGTATTCGACACAGAGGTTTACTCCAACACAGGCGGCCAGTCCTCCAAGGCTACTCCTATCGGCTCCGTTGCACAGTTCGCAGCTGCCGGTAAGGCTGTAAAGAAGAAGGACCTCGCTGCTATCGCAATGAGCTACGGCTACGTTTACACCGCTCAGGTAGCTATGGGCGCTGACAACAACCAGGTACTCAAGGCTATGGTAGAGGCTGAGAGCTATGACGGTCCTTCACTGATCATCGCATACGCTCCCTGTATCAACCACGGTATCAAGGGCGGCATGGGCATCGCTCAGCTCGAGGAGAAGAAGGCTGTTGACGCAGGCTACTGGAACCTCTTCCGTTACGATCCCAGACTTGCTGCTGAGGACAAGAATCCCTTCCAGCTCGACAGCAAGGCTCCCACAGCTTCCTACCGCGACTTCATCATGGGCGAGGTTCGTTACAACGCTCTCACCCGCAAGTTCCCCGAAAGAGCAGAGAAGCTCTTCAACGAGGCTGAGAAGTACGCTGAGCAGAAGTACGCGCATCTCTCCAGAATCGC
This sequence comes from uncultured Eubacteriales bacterium, assembly GCA_900316555.1. GTDB lineage: Bacteria > Bacillota > Clostridia > Oscillospirales > Acutalibacteraceae > Ruminococcoides. The sequence continues at coordinate 35,702 of ONDL01000009.1, forward strand.
GAGCTTCGAGGACGCGACCTGATTTAACACAAATCAATACAAATAATAAAGGGCTGCCGCACATTCGTGCGGCAGCTCCGCTTTTGTCTGCATAAAAATAAGCCGTCAGGAGAAAACCCTGACGGCTGTTATTTTTCCGGGAATATCTGTCTATATCAACGTCATCGCGAATTCGCCTGCTAATGCGGTGCCGTCGCGGAACTCCGCGAGGTATTTCTGGATGCAGGTGACGTCGAGGATCGAGATGCGGCTGTCGCCGTTCACGTCGGCGAGATACAGTTGGTTTTGACTGAACTTCACGAGATCGATCGCCGCGCGCTGGATCAGGGTCGCGTCCGCGATCGTCAGCTTGCCGTTCATGTCCACGTCGCCGAAGCAAATGTCGCCGTGATACGCGGGTGCGGTGGTGGCGGGTGAGGTCGTCCATTCCTGCGGAAGGGTCGTTACGTCGGGTAGGGTCGTCGGGTAGGTCACATCGGGGTCGGTGGTGAGCTCAACGCCGTCTCCGCTGATAGTAAGACTTCCGCCGGGGGCGTATGCCCTAAAGCTGACGGTGCCTTCGCTGCGCACATAGAACCATTCGTCGCTGCTGAAAACGAGTTCATCCGGCCAGATGCAGGAATAAACATTGAGTGTTGCCTTATAGGGTGTGTCAAAAACAGGCAGATCGCTGATGTCTGCGGTGAACGTGGGGGAGAAGCCCATGACAGCCTGATACATGCCGCTTTCCATTACCGCGCCGTCGGGACGGTAGATCTTGAGAATGCAGTAGAGCTCCAGCGTCTCACCGATCGGTTCGGAGGTGGGCTCCATGGTGGTGGGAGTTTCTTCATATGGCAGCGTGTACTCGCTGTCAGTCATTTCGAGATCAACGTTCCTCTCAACCGTGAACGTGTCGGTGAAGGCGTGGTAGCGGAAGGTGACCTCGGTGTCCTTCCTCACATAGAACGCGATGTTATCCTCTTCGCAGTATTCGGGAGGATCGGCGGGGAAGATGGCGGAATACAGCGCGACGTTGCACTCATAGGGATAAGGAGACGCTTTGAGCGTCAGGGTCTCATAAAAATAGAGATCATCCGAGCTGCCGGTCTGCGTCATGGCGTATTCGGGCATGGCGGGATAGTCGAGCTCGGGCTGGGAGATGACGAGCTTGGGGATCACCTCAAAGACGGGAGGCATCGGGTCATCCGGATAGGTCGTGCTGAATTCCTCACAGTGGTTGGTGCCGCCTTGGATGTCGCCGTTTGTGCCGACGGGAACAGGGGTTGTTGCCGCCGAGGTGCTGACCGCCATGACAGTCATGAACGAAACGGTCATAACGAGCGCCAGAAGCACCGCGAGCAGCTGCTTTGCCGTGGTTTTCATAAATGCAATCTTCCTTTCTAAATAACACGTATTCCGCGTTTTTCTCCATTATAGCATAGAATTTGCATTTTAACCACAGCAAAAATATACAAACCTCAGTCCTTGCCCTTAGCCTTTCCCAACAAACCGCCTAACAGGCTGAAAATGATCGCCGCACCGATACCCGCGGCGGCGCTTTTGAGTGCGCCCGTGAGGATACCGAGAGCGCCGTCCTCGCGCAGAGCGTCCTTCATACCCTCCGCCATCAGGTTGCCGAACCCGCTCAGCGGCACAGCCGCGCCTTCGCCCGCGAAGTCCGCGAGAGGCTGATACAGTCCGAGCGCGCTCAGCGCAACGCCCGCGATAACAAAGCCCGTCAGGATTTTGGCGGGGGTGAGTTTTGTTTTGTCGATCAGGAGCTGACCGATAAGGCAAATCGCTCCGCCGACAAGAAATGCGTAAATGTATTGCATGGAAAAACTCCTTTTTAATTGAAAATTGAAAATGTAAAATGGAAAATTAAGGGTCGCTGACGCTCCGATTTGATAAAACGTCATTAATCATTGTTTCCGCGTTTGCCGTAAAAATTCGTGAATGTGAAATTCCGTTGAAAATTTTGATAAATCTCTACCCAAACGGCGATTTTTGTGGTAATATTATTATCGGTGTTTTATAGAATAAGCAAGGAGTGAAGTACATGATTGAGGTGAAAAACCTTACCAAGCGCTACGGCGACATCAAGGCTCTTGACGACATCAGCTTTACTGTCGATACGGGCGAGGTTCTGGGTTTTCTCGGGCCGAACGGCGCGGGCAAATCCACGACCATGAATATTATCACGGGCTACATATCGTCTACCTCTGGAACCGTCACGGTTGACGGAACCGAGATTCTCGAGAACCCGCGCGAAACCAAGCGAAAAATCGGCTATCTGCCCGAGATCCCGCCGCTCTATCCCGAGATGACGGTGCGCAAGTATCTCGAGTTCATGTTCGACCTCAAGAAGGTCAAGCTGCCCAAGAAGGAGCACATCGAGGAGATCATGCGGCTTGTGCGCATCACAGACATGGCTGACAGACTTATCAAGAACCTCTCCAAGGGCTACCGCCAGCGCGTGGGCTTCGGTCAGGCGCTGCTCGGAAATCCGCCGGTGCTGATTCTCGACGAGCCGACCGTCGGCCTCGACCCCAAGCAGATAATCGAGATCCGCAAGCTTATCCGCAGCCTGGGCAAGAAGCACACGGTGATCTTCTCCTCGCACGTTTTGTCCGAGATCTCGGCGACCTGCGACAGGATAATCGTTATTTCCGAGGGCAGGCTCGTCGCTGACTCAAAGGCAGACGAGCTCTCGAAGGCTCTCGCCGATACCCAGAAGCTCTCGCTGACCGTTGAGGGTTCACCGTCCGATGTTCTCGGCGAGATCAAGAAGATCCCCGGGGTCAAGAAGTACATGAAGGTTCGCGAGCTTGGCGAAAAGAGCGCGGTCTACAGCGTTGAGTACGGCAACGAATTTGATATCCGCAGAGAGGTATTCAGCGCGATGGCGCGCATCAACGCCCCGATTCTCGAGATGAAGTCGGGCAACGAGAGCCTTGAGGATATGTTCCTCAAGCTGACTCAGGGCGCGGGAAAGGCAGGTCGATAATATGGGCGCGATATTAAAGCGCGAAATGAGCGCGTATTTCAGCTCCGCGACGGCATATGTCGTGCTGGCGGTGTTTTTCTTCTTTTCGGGATTGTTCTTCAATTTCTACGTATTCGCCCAGAACAGCACCAGCCTCACATATGTATTCTCAAACATGTTCTTCATCATAATGTTCCTCATTCCGATAATCACGATGAAGTCCTTTGCCGAGGAAAAGAAGCAGAAGTCCGACCAGGCGCTGCTGACCTCACCGTGCTCTCTGACTGAGATCGTGCTCGGCAAGTTCCTCGCGGCGTTCCTGATGTTCGCGATGTGCAACGTGATCTATCTTATCTACGCGGTGGTAATCTCGTTCTTCGCGCAGCCGCAGTGGTCGGTTATCCTCTGCACTCTGCTGGGAACTCTTCTGCTCGGAGCCTCGATGATAGCGATAAACGTGTTCATCTCGGTTCTGACGGAGAGCCAGGTAGTCGCGGCGGTTCTCGGCATGGGCGCGGGACTTCTCATCAGCATGATGAGCTATTTCGTGAACAACATCAGCATTCAGTGGATCTCCGCTGTGCTCGAGAAAATCAGCTTCATGAAGTACTACGAAAACTTCACATACGGTATTCTCAGCATTACCGACGTGATATTCTTCCTGAGCGTGACGGCGCTGTTCCTATTCTTCACCGTCCGCGCGCTCGAGAAAAGACGCTGGAGCTAAGGAGGTATTAATATGGAAAAGAAAAACAATTCCTCCAAGGGCATCAAGGCGTTTCTCAAATCGAGAAAGGCGCGCCACGGAAGCCTTGCCGTCGTACTTGTGATCGCGGCGGTCGCGCTTGTCGTGGTACTCAACATAGTTGTGGGACTGCTCGTCGAGCGGTTCCCGAACCTCAAGATGGATCTGACCTCCAACAGCGCGTACGCGCTCTCAGACGACGCGGAGGACTTCATGTCCCACCTCGACAAGGACGTTAATATGTACATTCTCAGCCCCGAGAACGACTTTGTGGGCAACGGCGAGTACTTCGTTCAGGCGAAGAACCTGCTCGAGAAGATGGAGGCGGCTTCAAACGGCAAATTCACCGTGTCCTACATCGACACCACCTCAAATCCGTCCTTCACCAACAAATACAAGAACATCGACTGGAGCTCCAAGGACACGATGGCTGTCATGGAGTGCGGCGACAGATATCAGGGCGTCAAGACAGACGACTGCTTCACCTACGACGAGCAGTACCTCTCGGCGGGCTACTACCAGGTCAACGGTACGACGATCGAGCAGGCGACAGTCACCGCGGCGATGAAGGTCACGACAGAGAACCAGGTCGTCGTCGACTTCATCACGGGCAACCAGGAGAGCGACTACACCGCGCTCAAGTCACTGATTTCGAATAACGCCTATGACGTTCGCGAGGTATCTCTCCTTACGGACGACCTCGACGAGGACGCTCAGTTCGCTATAATCTACGCGCCGAAGGTCGACCTCGACGCCAAGGCTGTCGAGAAGCTTGAGAAGTGGCTCGACAACGACGGCAAGTACGGCAGGAACCTGATCTACATTCCGGCTCCCGAGAACACCGACACGCCAAACGCCGAGGCGCTGATCGAGGAGTGGGGCATGAAGCTCACCGACGGCTTCGTATACGAAACGAGCGAGGATCACCTCCTGAGCAGCTCCGATATGTTCGTATTCATCACGGACTACAACGAATACTACACCGACGGCCTCAAGAACAAGGACATTCCCGTCATGGTTTACCAGACGCGCGGAATCGAGATCACCGACGAGAACACCTCTCACGCGCTTCTCAACGCGTCCGACCGCGCGGGCATCTTCCCGACTGACGCGGACGACAGCTTCAAGCCCGAGGACGGCATCACAGGCAAGAAGATAGCCGTTGCCGCCGAGAGCGTCAAGAGCAATTCCGACGCGGAGTCAAGGCTTATCATCTACGGCTCCGACAGAATGTTCTCGTCCGACTTCATGACGATGAACAGCCTCAACAACGCGGACTTCTTCATGAGCGTGCTCAACACGGTTTCCGACAAGTCTGACGAGAGCGTTACGATCACGGGCAAGAAGCTCGACAATACAGAGCTCGGCGTGACCGACGTCAACACAACGGGCGCGATGAGCATAATCTTCATCGGCGTGATTCCCATTGCAATCCTAATCACCGGCATCATAGTATGGCTGCGCAGGAGGCATATGTAATGAGTAAGAGCAAAAAGATAACACTGATAGCGATAATCGCCGCGGCGGTAGTCCTCACGGGAGTGATGGTTCTGCTGCTTCTCCTGCCGAAGGGCGGCGATTCCGACAGCAGCGCCGCTACTCCCGACGAGGCCGCGGATATCTCCCTGAGCACCGACGCAAACGGCGTTCACCAGGCGGTAATCGGCAAGACGGGCGGCAGCAAAAACGGCTACGGTACCCTGATGGAGTATGTGCCTGCCGACATAAAGACCATCCACGTTGAGAACGAGAACGGCACCCTCGACATCACCGCCAACACACCCGAGGGCGAGGCGACTGTGTACACCCTCGTCGGCTTTGAGGATTTTGAGATCCGTTCGGGCGTGCCCGATCAGATCGCGAACGCGGCGGCTACTCTCTCGTTCACAAGAATAGCGGGCGAGGACAACGGCGGCAGCGAATTCGGCTTTGACAAGCCGCGTTCCGTCGCGGAAATCGCCTTCACGGACGATACAAAGGAGGTCATCACCGTCGGCGCGGACGCTCCGCAGTCGAAGGGCACCTACATCAAGTTCGGCGACGGCAAGGAGATATACGTCATCGATACCGACACCGCGAATAACTTCCTGCTCGGCGTGAATGATATGATAAGCCTGACGATCAACGACACCGCCGACAGCACCGACAACTCAGGCGCACAGACTATCAACGTGACCTCAAACGGCGCGTCGTTCATCCTCGAGAGATACACGGGCGTGAAGTTTTCATCTACCTATTACCTCACCGAGCCGATGACGAGATTCGCGAGCGAGAGCGAGTCGAGCAAGATAGAGGGCGGTATCCGCGGCCTGTACGCGGACACGGTGAAGTATGTCAATCCGTCCGGCTCTCAGCTCAGCGACGCGGGACTCTCACAGCCCTACGCGACGCTCAATGCGGATTATCCAGACACAAGCGTCAGCCTCTCGGCTTCAAAGCCCGACTCCGACGGAAACGTCAACATCATGCTCAGCGGCAGAAGCATCGTCTACACGATCAAGGCGGAGAAGGTTCCGTGGGTCGAGACGACATACGAGAAGCTCTGCAGCGAGTACGTGCTCTATCCCAAGATGACAGCGCTGACGGGCTTCGAGGTCAACGGCAAGGCGTTCAGGCTCAGCACACGCGAGTCACACACCACCGACGACGAGGGCAACGAGAGCACCTCTTATGTAACGACCGTATTCCTCGGCGGCGAGGAGATACAGATCGAGAACTTCTCGGGCTTCTGCTCGGACGTGGGCATGATCGAGCTTGCCGACCCCAACGAGGGCAGCACAAGCGGTGAAGCGACCCTTACAATTAAGTACACCTACGAGGACGGCGACTCAGACGACGTCGCGTTCTATCCCGACACCGACACACTCTACACCGCCGTTGTCAACGGAAAGGTGATGGGTCACGCGAGAAAGTCCGACATCACAAGAGCCCTCGAGGGTCTTGAAAAATTTAATTAACATATTAAAAAATTGGAGTGATACAATATGGGTATGACAATGTCCCAGAAAATCCTCGCGGCTCACGCGGGGCTCGAAGAAGTCAAGGCTGGTCAGCTGATCAACGCCAAGCTCGACATGGTTCTCGGCAACGACGTTACCTCGCCTGTCGCGATCAACGTTTTCGAGCAGAACGGCGCGACCGCGGTTTTCGACAACACAAAGATCGCGATGATCATGGACCACTTTACGCCTAACAAGGACATCAAGGCGGCGACGCTCGTTAAGCAGACCCGCACCTTCGCGAACAAGTACGACATCAAAAACTTCATGGACGTCGGCATGATGGGCATCGAGCACGCGCTTCTGCCCGAAATCGGTCTTGTGGGCCCGGGCTGCCTGTGCATCGGCGCGGACTCTCACACCTGCACCTACGGCGCGCTCGGCGCGTTCTCAACGGGCGTAGGCTCAACCGACATGGCGGCAGGCATGATCAGCGGCAAGGCATGGTTCAAGGTTCCGTCCGCGATCAAGTTCAATCTCGTCGGCAAGCCCAAGGGCTATGTCAGCGGCAAGGACGTTATTCTCCACATCATCGGCATGATCGGTGTTGACGGCGCTCTCTACAAGTCGATGGAGTTCACGGGCGAAGGCGTTGCGGAGCTGAACATGGACGACAGACTCTGCATTGCCAATATGGCGATCGAAGCAGGCGCGAAGAACGGTATCTTCCCCGTAGACGACGTAACCCGCGAGTACTGCAGCGGCAGATATCAGGGCACTCCTGTCGAGTACACTGCCGACGAGGACGCTGTTTACGACGAGGAATACACGATCGACCTCGGCGAAATCCGCCCGACCGTCGCTTTTCCGCATCTTCCCGAAAACACAAAGACCGTCGATGAAATCGGCGAGGGTGAGGTAAAGATCGACCAGTGCGTGATCGGCTCCTGCACAAACGGCAGGATCTCCGACCTCAGAGCGGCCGCGGAGATTTTCAAGGGCAGGAAGCTCGCCAAGGGCGTGCGCTGCATCGTTATTCCCGGCACCCAGAAAATCTGGCTGCAGGCTATGCACGAGGGTCTGTTCGACATCTTCGTTGAGGCAGGCGCTGTCGTTTCAACACCCACCTGCGGTCCCTGTCTCGGCGGCCACATGGGTATTCTCGCGGCAGGAGAGAGAGCTATTTCGACAACCAACCGCAACTTCGTCGGCAGAATGGGTCACGTCGACAGCGAGGTCTATCTCGCAAGCCCTGCTGTGGCAGCGGCAAGCGCGGTGGCAGGCTACATCACCGACCCGGAGAAGGTTTAAGGAGGAAAGACAATGAACGCAAAAGGCAGAGTACATAAATTCGGCGACAACGTCGACACCGACGTAATTATTCCGGCGCGCTACCTCAACACTGCGTCCCACAAGGAGCTCGCGGCTCACTGCATGGAGGATATAGACGCGGAGTTTGTCAACAAGGTGAATGAGGGCGACATCATGGTTGCCGAGAAGAACTTCGGCTGCGGCTCCTCCCGTGAGCAC
>ONDL01000079.1 GCA_900316555.1 uncultured Eubacteriales bacterium
TTCCTTTCTTTATTCCGCACCTTTCAGCGCTTCGACCATATCGATTTTCTTATTCTTCCTCGCGACCATAAAGCTGACGAACAGCGATACGCCGAAGGTCAGGAGGACAGAAACGCAGTAGGTAAGCGGTCCGAGCATCAGCTTCATCTCATACTCGCCCGCGAGCGCTGTCAGAAGCCATTGGAGCACGCCTACGCCCGCGGGAAGTCCGATGACGACGCCGATAAAGGTTAGCCAGATGTTCTGCGAAATCAGCAGTTTTCCTATGGCACGGTTGCGGAAACCGAGTACCTTTAAGGTCGCAAGCTCGCGCGAGCGCTCCACATAGCTCATAATGCCGAGGTTGTAGAGTACCACGATGCCGAGGATCACGGCGGCGACGACAAGAATGATCACCATACTGTCCATGATTTGCACGAAGCTGTTGAAGGTTTCCATAAGCTGCGCCTTGTCCTGCTTGCCCGAAATAAGTTCGGAGGACGGGATATCGTCCGTTTTCTTATCGGTATAGACAGACGAAATGCTGTAATCAAGTCCGAGCTTATCGGCGAGCTTATCGCTCATCGTGACGCTTTCATCTCAGGCAGAGATATACGCCCTCGTCGCTTAGGTCGATCCGGTTGTTATCTTCGTCAATAACATTGAACAAGTTGTTTGGGTTGCGGACGATATCGAGCGAGACGGTGTCGCCCTCAAAGCTGATACCGCTCAGGCTCTCCCAATCGCCGTCAAGCTCTTTGCAAAGCGCTTTTGATTGCTCCAAATCCGCGTTGTCCGCGAGATTCACCTTTGTTGTGTAATTTGAAATATCGTTATCGAGCAAGTCCAAAAATCCCGACATTGTATCTCTCATACCCAAGCCGCCGACCATCAGCACCATACAGCCGATAATGCCGAACAGTGTCATTGCCGAGCGGCTTTTGTGGCGGCTGAGATCGCGGATGTTCCACTTTGTGCCGAAGTGCATTTTGTCCCAGAACCTGAAGCGCTCCAAAAAGACCTTGCGCATTTTCTTTGGTGTATATGGTCTGAGCGCGTCGGCGGCTGTACCTTTGAGCTGCTGACGGACAGACAGGAAGCTGATTAACGTCAGCAAAAGAATCGTACCGCCCATAACCGGATAACAGAACGCGGGGATCGCCGCGCTCCAGTCGGGCATATCGAAGTAGGTTCCCATCATACCGTTTTCGCTCATGATCAGCTTACAGACAACGTAGCCGAGGGCAACGCCCAAGCCCGTGCCAACCAAGCCGATAAACAAACCGTAGGAGGTATAATGGCGAAGTATTCTGCGATTCTTGAAGCCGAGCGCTTTCAGTGTGCCGATCTGTGTTTTCTCCTTTGTGGCGATGCGGTGCATGGTCGTTACCATCGTCAAAACGGCAATCAAGAGGAACAGCACGGGAAGCACCGAGCCCATTGTCTTGCCTTCCTCAGCCTCGCCCTGCGACTCCTTATAGACAACGTGATCGTCCTTCGGCGATACCATGATCGTTCTGCCGAGCGCGTCCTTGACCCTTTCTTCCAAGTCTGATTTTTCTAAATCGGAAATAAGATTGACCTGCGCGTAAACCTGATTCAGAGCCTTATCGACCATATCGCCGTTCTTGAATAATTCGTTGATACTGTCGTCGATCATTTCCGCGGGAACGCCCGATTTTTCAAGCTCTTCCCGTGCGTTACCTTTCGCCTTTTCCTCCGCGACGCTTCTCAGCTTTTTCGGGGAAATATAGGCGTAGCCGAAGGTATTGTAGTCGGGCATCATCTGGTTTTTGTCGGCAACGCAGATCATATGCTCGCCTGCTTTTATCAAACCGACGATTTTGCCTGAGATCTCGACGCCCTGAAATTCAAGCGTTAAGCTGTCGCCGATTTTATAATCATTCGCGGCGGCGAATTTATCGCTCAGCCAGAAGCCGTCGCCGTTCTCGTCATAAGCCTCACCATCCATAACCGTGAAGGTCGAAACCGTGTAGTTCTCGCTCACGTCGAGCGCAAGGCTCTTGTTTTTCTCACCTTTAATGTCGAGATTGACGGACAGATAGCGCGTTGCCGCGTCAACGCCTTCAATCCCTTCAATCTTGTCTAAATCATCCGCTGTAAAACCTTTTTCGGAATAAAGGCGGTAGTCTGCGTAATTGGTTTCCTCAAAGAATTTAAAAGTGTCGACCTCGATAGTTTTCCACTCCATATTGAAGCCGAGGAACATACCCATGCCGAGCGTGATCATCAAAATCATCGAGATAAACTGCGCCTTGTAGCTCCACGCGGTTCGGAATAGTTTTCGTGTCAGCATTACCATTCCACCTCGTCCGCGCTCATGGGATTCTCCTGCTCGGAGATCGAGCGTATTTTGCCGTTCTTGACGCGGATAACAACGTCCGCCATCTTAGCGATACTCTGATTATGGGTGACGATTACGATCGTCTTGCCGTAATTCTTCGCCATACTCAGCAGGAGCTTGAGCACCATTACGCCCGTTTCGGAATCAAGCGCGCCGGTCGGTTCGTCGCAGAGCAGGATTTTCGGATTCTTCGCAAGCGCTCTGGCGATCGACACGCGCTGCTGTTCGCCGCCTGAAAGCTCAACCGGGAAGTTGTGCAGGTGGTCGGTAAGCCCCACCTCGGCGATCATCTGCTTCGCGTCAAGCGCGTCGGGCGCGATCTGCGACACCAGCTGCACGTTCTCGTAAACCGTCAACGTGGGGATCAGATTGTAAAACTGAAATACAAATCCGACCGTTGCCGCGCGGTAGTCGGCAAGCTCGTTATCGCTGAGCGTGGAAATATCCCTGCCGTTTACGGTGATCGTACCCTCACCGGGGCTGTCGAGACCGCCCAGCAGATTAAGCAATGTGCTCTTGCCCGCTCCCGACGGGCCGAGAATAACGACAAACTTGCCCTCGTCCAGCGTGAAGCTGACCTTGTCGAGCGCCTTCAATTCGTGCTCGCCGCTTGTGTATATTCTTGTGACATCTTCAAATTTTACGATACTCATAATTACCTCCCGAATAGCGAAAACCGTTTCTTTTCATACGGTTCTGTTTTGATTTCCAAAACCTTATAGCCCGTCTTGCCGACAACTTCCTTGAGAGCCGCTTCATCGAGCGGACTGTCGCTGATGATTTCGGTCGTTCCCTTGCTATGAGAGGACTTGACAGATTTGATTTTAAAATTCTGACGTATCGTATCGTTAACGTGACTTTCGCACATTGAACACATCATTCCGTCGATTTTTAAAGTTGTTTTTATCATAATATCCTTCCTGTTTTGTGGTTAGTTATTGCTAACCGTCGCATTGAAACAAAAGCCCGAATTAGATTTACAGGCTTTTGCTACTGCTCTATAATTGTAATGCCGTGTTTTGATCACGCCGTTAATGAGGGTTTCCGTTAAAACCGGCTGCTCCAAAGGCGTGACCGGGTGCAGCGTCACGCTGCTAAAGTAACTTTTTTGTGCTGAGCAAACCGATTCCCAGCGTTGAGGCGTTATGTATCATAGCGGTCGTGGTCGGCTGTGCCAAACCGCTCACACCGAGTGCGATCAATCCGCCGTTTACGGAAAGAATTGAGCGGTAATTTCTGCCGATCCGTTTCATCATAGCCTTGCTTAGCTTTCTGAGGGTTACGATACTTTTCAGATCATCCTCCGCGATAGTGATATCCGCGATCTCTCTTGCGATCGCCGCGCCGTTAGAAATAGCGATACCGACGTCGGCTGACGACAATGCGGGAGAATCGTTCACGCCGTCGCCGATCATCACGACCGTATTGCCCTTTGCTTTTTCTTCCTGAATAAACCGCGCTTTTTCCTCGGGGAGCACCTCCGCGTAAAAACGGTCGACGCCGACCTTGTCCGCGATCGACTTCGCCGTGTGCTTGCTGTCGCCGGTCATCATCACAATATTATCAAAACCGAGCTCTTTGAGCTGCGCAATGACATCCGATGCTTCCGTTCTGAGCGGATCTTCAATACAAATCACCGCCGCAAGCCAGCCGTCGATAGAAAGATACAGCCGCGAATACGCGCTCGATATGGCAAGCAGCTTCTGCTCAGTGCCGAGCGGAACCGCCGCGCCCATATCTTCAAAGATAAAATGGTAGCTGCCTATCAGAACTTCCGCGCCGTCAATCGTGGACTTCACGCCGTGAGCCACAACGTACTCCACCTTTGTGTGCATCTCGTCGTGAATCAGGTTTTTCTCCTTTGCCGCACGGACAACCGCGTTTGCGATGGAATGAGGGAAGTGTTCCTCTAAGCACGCAGCGATACGCAGCATTTCATCGGGGCTTTTATCACAAAACGAAACAACACTGTGAACGGTCGGGTTCGCTTTCGTAAGGGTACCCGTTTTGTCAAATACGATCGTATTGGCGGCAGCGATTTTTTCCAAAAATTTGCCGCCCTTGACCGTGATCCCGTAGGCGTTTGCCTCTCTGATCGCGGACAATACCGTTACAGGCATCGCGAGCTTGAGCGCGCAGGAAAAATCAACCATCAAAACGGACAGCGCTTTGGTGATGTTTCGCGTCAGCAACCACACCAACGCTGTCCCGAAAAAGGTAACCGGCACCAGCTTATCGGCAAGGTGCTCCGCCTTGCTCTCAACATTTGATTTCAGCTTTTCGGTTTCCTCGATCATCGTGACGATTTTATCATACCGTGAAGCACCCGCATTTTGTGTGACGCGGATCGTCAGCTCGCCTTCCTCGATCACAGTGCCGGCATATACCGTAGCACCTGCGCTTCTGCGGACGGGTACACCCTCGCCTGTCAGGGTAGCCTGATTCACCAGTGCTTCGCCGTCACTGACAATTCCGTCAAAGGGGATCATACTTCCCGTACCGACGATGATCTCGTCATTGGGGCGTATCTCGGACGACTTCACTAAAACGGGCTGTCCTTCTGTTTTCAGCCATACCTTGCCGACGTTCAGCGACATACTGCCTGCCAAATCACTGATGGATTTTTTGTGCGTCCAATCCTCCAATATTTCACCGATTTCAAGCAGGAACATCACCGAACCGGCGGTTTTAAAATCGCGCCTGATCAGTGATACCGTGATTGCGGTCGCGTCCAAAACAGAAACCTCTAACTTTCCTTTTGACAGGCATTTCAGAGCCTTCCAAATGTACCGCGCAGCTTTTACCGCAAGGATCGCAACACGGATATATTTGGGGATAAACCAACGTCTTAAATACCTTGCGGCGATTTTCCGGGACAGCTTGCCGATATACTCGCTTTTCAGCTCCCTTGCCGCCGCAACCGAAGTCAGGGCGTGCTCAGGGACGGTCACGGTATTCGGATTCGTTTGACAAAGCAGCGCAAGCGCTTCTTTTTTGCCGCACATATACTCGATCATCAAATCGTTTGTCGCAGGATAGACCTTGCAGCGTTTGATAACTCGATTGGCGTTCAGCGCGCAATACAAACGGTCGAAATCGTCCTGACTGTATTGTGTCAGAATATGTATCCGCAGCCGTCCGCGTATTTCGTGAAGAATTTTAAACTTCATTATCATTTGCGGTTTCAACCGGTTCGTCTGGTTCTAATTCAAGCTCGACGGGCTTTTCGTTTTCCTCACGGTCAAGGTTGATTTGCTTTGCTTCGGCATAGATATCCTCGGCGTTTTCCTGTACCTTTGTCACGGTTTTCATCACGCTGTCTTTCGCCCGAAGCGCTGCCGCGGTACAGTGTGTATAAGCCTTTTTTGCGTCCTTGCTTGAAAGCACTTTGATTCCCGCCGTGCCGAACAGAACGCCTCCCAAAAATAATAATGCGCCTTTTCCTATTGTCGTCATCGTTATGTCCTCCTAACTATTTGTGTTTGTAACCGGTGATAAATGTCATCGCCATACATACAACTGCTGCGAATGCCCAGAATTTATGATGTTTTATGATAACCACTCCTTCATCTAATAGGTTAGCAAAGGCTAACTATACTACAAAAAATAAAAATCAACCCATTGATTTTCCAAATATATTATATCTTTTCTATCATCTTTTGTCAAGCAGAAGCGCCCGCTTTTCAGCGAGCGCAGGTGCAGAATTATGAAATTGGTATTGACAAATATAGGGATTAACAAAATTAAACTAACGCCGCGCCGAGATTCTTGCAAGCGACAACGGCTTCATCATCGGGAGCGTCATTTGCGATCACGCACTCGCAGGCAAGAGATACGCCCGCGTTTTGGCAGGATTCCTGCCAGTCGCGCATCCACTGACCGTCGCCCCAGCCGTAAGAGCCGAAAAGAGCTATCTTCTTGCCGGAAAGCGAGGGCAGAACCGCGTC
>ONDL01000001.1 GCA_900316555.1 uncultured Eubacteriales bacterium
CGGCTGACCGTAGTCGCTGCCGCCTGCGATATCGATGCCCTGGTGCATTCTGCCCCAGCGCCACTCAAAGAGGCTGGAAACGCTGTGGGTGTGGGGGAAGGGCCAGATGAACTGTCCGGAACCTTCTCCTGAGGAAGCGTTTTCCTTCTTGCCCTGCTTGCAGCCGCGGATAAGCTCCTCGGTCACAGGCTCCTTCTTGAGCTTGGTGCTGACTACGTCCGCGCTCTCAAATGCGCCGTCGACGTATACAAGGCGGACGTTGATCTGTTCAGCGCCCTTTTCACCCTCGGTGACGACCTTCTCGTAATCGCTGTCCTCGTCCTCGTCGTAGGTGATGTCGGTTTCGTAGTCGATGTCGATATCGTAAGACCAGTCTGTTTCGAGTCTGACGCTGAGGTGGCTCTTGGCTTCCTCCATCAGCTCTGCAGCTGTCATGACATTGCTGTTGTCGAGAGCGTGTCTTTCAACCTTGACGTCGTTGACGTACTCGGTCGTAGTGGTGTCGTCGTAAGCGGCGCGGTAGTCAACAAGGTACTGAGTCAAGCTCGTCGCCCTCGTCGGTGGTGCCGATAAGCTCGCCGTCTAC
Organism: uncultured Eubacteriales bacterium; assembly: GCA_900316555.1. GTDB lineage: Bacteria > Bacillota > Clostridia > Oscillospirales > Acutalibacteraceae > Ruminococcoides. Next base: position 587 of record ONDL01000001.1, read on the forward strand.
ATAGAGCGACGCGAGAACGTTGTTGACGAACATATCGGGAGTGTTGAGGGAGTAGACAGCCTCGTCTGAGGTCGCTGCGGGAAGTGCAGCTGACGCCTTGGGACTCTCATTCTTCACGGGCTTAGGCGCGTCAAGAGCGCTCGCGACGGTTACGCAGGAGAGCATGATAGCCGTCAGACATGCCGCGACTGCGAGGATCGCCTTTTTCTTGACTGTCTTGTGCGCTTTAGGCTCAGCGGGAGCGCTGTGAGCGTAGGTCTTGCCGGCGGTCGCCTTCTTTAAGTACTTAAGGCTATCCATAGCTGAGCCGGAGGTCATGGGCACGCGTCTGCTCTGGGCGTACTGTCTGTCCAGGATAGTGCTCTGTACTCTGACGGGCTTTTTCGCAGCCGTTTTCTTTTTATTTGCAGTATTTTTTGCTTTGATGTTCTTGGCGCAGAGTGTCGCGGCTCTTTTTGCGAAGCGCATGGACTTCTGTGCGGTACTAAGGTTTTTGGTTTTCTTTGTAGTTTTCTTCTTGGAAACAGCCTCGATTTCGCCGAAACCGTCCAAGCCGATGAATTTCGTTTTCACAATAAATTCTCCTATCTAATTAACTGTTACAAAGCTGTAACAAACCAACAACCTTATTATAACAAAAAATTCATAAAATTCAATAAGAGAAATAAAAATCGTGATAATGTTCGGCGTTATGCCAAATATTACCACGATAATTTAGTCATGTGATACAATAATTCTCGAAACTAAATATACAAAGAGTTATTATTCTCTTTTGCGATAAACAGACTGTATATTCTGAAAAAGAAAATTCTGCTTACAAATTGCCGCAAAAAGCGTAATCAGGCGCTTATTTCGCGTAGTCGGCTGTGCTCTTGAAGCTGATGTTGAGGTCAACGCTGCCATCGATGCCGTCGATGTGACCGGATTCCGAGTACTGCCACATCGAGAATTTGTAGTAGAAGTCGGGCTTGTCCGCGTACTGAACCAGCCACAGCTCGTAGTCCTTGAGGCGCGAGAGGTCGTATTTGAAGTAGAATTCCCTGCTCGCGGAGTAAATCATCGGTATGTAGCCGAATGACTTGACCTTCTCGCAGAACGCGACGGCGCATTCGGTAGCCTGGGTCGAGGTGACCTTGTCGGTGCGCGCGTTGTCGTCCTTGACGATTTCCCAGTCGTAGGCGAGAGGATAGTCGAGCTGAATGTCGCCGAGTACCTGCTTTGCGTATTCCGCTTCTTCCTCGGCTTCGGCGTTTGTGGTCGCCTGAGAGTAGAAGTAAGCGCCGACCTTGATGCCTGCCGCCTTTGCGCCCTGAAGGTTCTCGGCAGCCTTGTCGTCGGCGTAAAGACCGCCTTCATCGCCGTAGCCTCTGCCGCCGAGACGGATCATCGCGAAGTCAACGCCGCTCTCCTTGACCTTAGCCCAGTCGATGCTGCCGCTGAACGAAGAAACGTCAATTCCCTCGTTGGACGCGGGTTGACCATTCTCGCTGTAGTACTTGAAGGTATTGTCTGCTGTAAACCCGTCGGCTTGCAGCTTGTTTACGGGAACGCCCTCGAGCTCGGTGATCCAGATATCGCCGAGGGTGTTGTCGGTTATGTGGATTTTTCCGCCTGTAGCCTTGACGGGGGAATCGGTCACGGGCTGGGTGGTTGCGGCTTCGGAAGCCGCGGAAGAATCAGCCGGAGCGCCTGAGGAGGCGGTGTTGTTTGAGCCGCAGCCGCACAGAACCGAGGCGGAAACCGTCAGAGCCGCGAGCGCGATAGTGATTATTTTCTTCATAATTCCATTTCCTTCTGAGATTATTTTGATGTAATACAATACTTATTTAATAATGATAACATAAAGTAAAACATCTGTAAACAAATATTTTATTAATTTGCTATTGAAATAATTACCGTTTTTCAGTATAATATTAGATAATGGGTTAATAACGTAAATTGAAGAGGAGGTGATTGAGTGAATAATCCGCAGCCTCGCGGTTACAGGAAAAAGAGCCGTGAGGAGCTTATAAGCGCTATTCAGGGATGCACATCACTCAGTCAGCTCTTCGCGCTGATTCAGCTTGAGGGTATCACCCTGCAGATGCACTCGCAGCCCGGAGCGTCCAACCTCGCGCCGCGCCGCCTGACTCCGCAGGACATTATCCGAAACAACGATACTCCGCTCGAGCGTCTTAAGGCAGAGGTGCTCAAGGCTATCGGCTACAAGCCGCCGAGATGGAAGCCCGAGGACCGTTCCCGCATTCTGGGGGCGATCGACAGCACTCAGACACTCAGCGAGCTGTTCGCGCTGATTCAGCGGGAGGGTATCTGCATTCAGATGCACTCACAGCCCGGAGCGTCCAACCTCACCCCGAGGGTCCTCACCCAAAAGGAGATAGAGGAGAGGGACACGCCGTTTGAGCGGCTGAAGGCGGAGGTCAGAAAAGCTGTCGCAGGACAGTGATTCCGACAGATTCTGCACAGAAAACATAGTAAGATAATCAAACCAACGAAAAGAGAGGAATCTGACATGAAAAAAACACGCAAGTTCTTAGCAGTCCTTCTCAGCGCGATGATTGCCGTTTCCGCGATTTCCGCGGTCAGCTTCTCAGCCGCCGAGGAAGATACGCAGGTTTCGGCTACACAGGCGGTGACGCAGGCTCCCACAGAGGCACCGACCGAGGCGCCTACGGAAGCCCCGACACAGGCACCGACCGAGGCTCCGACACAGGCACCTACCCAGGCGCCCACAACAGCGCCCGTTGTACAGGTCGGCGCGGTCAAGAACGTTGAAAAGACAAGCTTTGAGCCTGACTACATCACCCTCAAGTGGGACAAGGTACCCGGCGCGACAGGCTACAACGTCTACATCTGCAACAGAGATAACGGCACGACCTTCACAAAGGCTGCGACAGTTACCTCGAACACCGCGACTGTCAAGAAGCTCGCCCACACCACCCAGTACTGGTTCAGGGTTGCCGCCTACATCACCAAGGACGGCAAGACCTACGAGGGCGACGCCACACTGAAGAAAACCGCTACCCAGGCAGGCACCGTAACAGGCCTTGACATGGTTCGTTCTTCAAGTGTTATCCAGTTCGACTGGAACCGCAACTCCAAGGCAACCGGCTACAAGATTTACCGCGCATGCTCAAAGACCGACGCCGAGTACGTTCTCTACAAGACGATCACCGACAACAAGGTGACCTCGTTCAGCGACACGGACGTCGAGGACGGCAGAGCCTACTACTACAGCGTACGTCCCTACAGAATCCTCTACGGTGACGCGATATACCACGCTTATCACAAGACGATCAAGTTCATCTGCGGCATGTGCTCGCCGAGCACCAGCTCAACCAGCTTTGTATCCCGTGCGAACCTGAGCTGGAGACACAACAGATGGGCGACAGGCTACGACATCTACTACTCCACCGACCGCTACAAGAACTTCAAGTATCTCGACTCCACCACCGATAACTTCTTCAACACCGTACGTCTTACCCCTGGCACGAAGTACTACTTCCGCATTCAGCCCTACAAGCTCAACGGCCCGAGCAGAACAAAGGTTGTCGGCACATGGGGCGTTGAAGGCAGAACGATCACCAGCGGCGCTTACGGACAGAGCGTAGGCGGAACCTACGTCGAGATCAGCATCAAGCAGCAGTACATGTGGCTGTACATTGACCGCAAGCTCGTCTGCGAGACCGATGTTGTAACAGGTAACGACGACGGCTACTGCAACACTCCCACAGGCTATTTCAGCATCACCTCACGCGCGAGAAATACATACCTCAACGGCCCCGGATACTCGTCCTTCGTTAACTACTGGATGGGCTTCTACGGCGGCTGCGGTATCCACGACGCGAGCTGGCGTTCGTCCTACGGCGGAAACATCTACAAGGGCAACGGCTCACACGGCTGTGTAAACACTCCCTACAGCAAGGTTCAGAAGATTTACAACAACACAGGCTACGGCACACCCGTAATCGTATACGACTGATAATGCAAAAGGCATTTCACCGGTAAAGTGAAATGCCTTTTTTATTTTACTTTGAATTTCGCTTTGAAACCGAGCGGTCAATGCGCTGATAAACGGGCTTCATCGTCAGACCCTGAATAACGGTAGTGAAGAATACTATCGCGTACGTGCCTCCGAGGATAATGAAATATATATCCTCGCTGATCATTTCCCTTGTACTCATAGCGAGGGCGACAGAAAGGCCGCCTCTCAGACCGCCCCAAGTCAGCAGCCTGACAAAATTGAACTTGTCATATCCGTCGGGCAGCCTGCCCATAATCAGGGTCGACAGCGACAGGCTTCCCGAGCGTGCGATCAGGTTCGCTGCTATCGCGACGAGCGCCAGCAGGATAACGTGCTCCATCTGCATGATCCGCACAAAGCTGAAGCCGAGCATGATGTACAGTACCGAATTGAGCAGAGTGTCGAGCGTTTCCCAGAACGAGCCGAAACGCTCGGCTTTTTCTGTATCCTCCTGCGGACAGAATTTTGAGCGCAGCGCGGCGAATACGATACCGCATACCACCGAGGCGATGGCGCCCGAGAATCCGAAAAGCTCACACAGATAATATGAGAGCGCGACCGACAGCAGGCTGACAAATATTCCGAGGGTGTTGCTTTTTGTGAAGCGGTACAGCGGAAACAGCAAGAGCGTCGCGACTGCGCCGACAGCAACCGCTCCGAAAATCTGCGGAAGCATCACGCTGAAAAAGCCGCTTGATGAGGTTGCCGTCGCCAGCCCCGAGAAGCAGACGAACAGCGCTACACCCACGCCGTCGTTGAACAGCGATTCGCCCTCGATCAGGAAGGAGATGTTTTTCGGCAGTCCGAATTTGTTGAGGATACTTGTCGCCGCAATTGGGTCGGTCGGCGCGACAATGCTGCCGAACATCAGGCACATGGGCAGCGAGAGGTTAAGTCCCATTAAGTACGCCGCTCCGTAGAATAGCAGTCCGTAAAAGCATGCGCCGAGAAGCGTGCAGACAAATGCGAGCACCGTCACCTGACGCGCCTGCCGTTTGAAGTCCGAGAGCTTCAGATGACAAGACCCCGCGAACAGCATGAAGCAGAGCACGCCGTCCATCAGGAACTTCTCGATATTGAAAACCTGTATTTTTCCCAGTATTTCCGCCGCGCTTGTCCCCGAGAAAACCGTTGCCGCGAGCAGAGCGGCCGCGCCGATAACAACCGAAAACAGCATGAGCGCGATCTCATAGGTCAGCTTTGTAACCTTTTCATTGAAAAAGCCCAGCAGGCATATCATTGCCAGCGCCAGAACAAAAATAAATAAAAAGCTCATTATCAGTCCACCCTTATCATTTTTATCACCTTTCATTATATAGGAAACTGCGGAAAAAATAAAGGGCATTCGGCAAAAAAATAACCGCCTATGCCGTAACACAGGCGGTCAGTTTTATATCATTTATTCCGACAGATGAAACTCACCCTGAACGTCGGTGTAATACTCACCCTCGGGAATCAGGTCTTTGATAAGTACGATTTCATACCCCTTGTCTTTGATGCCCTCGATAATCGACGGCAGCGCGGCAGGGGTATTTTTCGCGCCGTTGTGCATGAGCACTATCGAGCCGTCGCACACCTTGTCTAGCACGGTCTTGCACATCTGCTCGGGGCTGGGATCCTTCCAGTCGAGCGAGTCGACGTCCCACTGAACGCAGTACATTCCGAGGCTTTTGACCGTCTTTACCACGTCGTTGTTGTAGTCGCCGTAGGGCGCTCTGAAAAGCGTAGGCGCGTGACCCGTAATGGCTTCGATCTTGTCGTTGCACTTCTGAATCTCGGCGGTCTCGTCGCCGATACTAAGCTGCGGCATGTGCGGATGCGTGTCGCTGTGGTTGCCGATATCGTGGCCGCGCGAGTAGATCTCCTTTACGTCGTCGGGAAAGTTGTCGACCCAGTCGCCTACGAGGAAAAACGTCGCCTTGACGCCCTCGTCGTCGAGAATATCGAGCAGCTGATTGGTTTCCTCGTCACCCCATGCCGCGTCGAACGAGATCGCGACCTGCTTGCTGTCGGACTGAACGCGGTAAATCGGCACCTCCTTCGGTTCGGAGGCGGTCTGAACCGCTTTTACGGTTGACGAAATCGCGACCGTTGCCGCAAGCGCGCCGATTATGAAGCAAAAACCCACCGAAGCCAGACTCCGCTTCGTCAGAATCAAACATTTCATGAAAAAACTCACCTTCCGCTAAATTATATGGAAGGTGAGTCCGTTATATTCTTACTTTTCGATTGACCAGCTCACGCCGTCCTTTGTGTCGAGCAGGACGACATGCATCTCCTTGAGCTTGTCGCGGATAGCGTCGGCGGTAGCCCAGTCCTTGGCGGCTCTCGCTTCGGCACGCTTTGCGATAAGCGCCTCGACCTCGGCGGTCAGAGAATCGTCGACGCCGTTGTCCTGAACCTCGCCGGCTGTCAGCAGGTCGAGAGAGAGAACCTTGTCGAGCTCGCCGATGACATATCTCTTTGTCGCGCCGTTAGCGTCAGCCTTGAGCACATCGTAAAGACTTGTCAGTCCGAGCGAGGTGTTGAGGTCGTTGTCGAGCGCTTCCTTAAAGGACGCGATCAGCTCCTCTGCCTTTGCTGAGTCAACCTCGCCCTCGTCGGGAATAGCCGAGATGCGCTTTGTCAGCTTCTCATAGGCTGTCGCGGTGTTGTCAAGGCTCTCGTAGGTAAAGGTGAGTGGCTTGCGGTAGTGGCTCTGTAAGCAGAACATGCGGTAAACCACGGGATTGTAGCCCTTTTCCTCGAGGAGCGAAACGGTGAGGAAATCGCCCTTGGACTTACTCATCTTGCCGCGCGCGTCGAGCAGGTGGAGCACATGGAACCAGTAACCGCACCACTTGTGGCCGAGGAAGGACTCGGACTGTGCGATCTCGTTTGTGTGATGGGGGAAGGCGTTGTCGATACCGCCGCAGTGAATGTCGAGGTACTCGCCGTTGTGCTTGTAGCTGATGCAGGAGCACTCGATGTGCCAGCCGGGATATCCCAGACCCCACGGAGACTCCCATTTCAGCTCCTGTGAATCGAACTTCGACTTTGTGAACCAGAGTACAAAGTCGGTCTTGTTTCTCTTGTTCTCGTCCTCCTCAACGCTCTCGCGAACGCCGACAGCGAGGTCGTCCTCGTTCATATTGCCGAAAACGTAGTAGGTGTCGAGCTTCGAGGTGTCGAAGTAGACGTTGCCGCCCGCGATGTAGGCGTAGCCCTTCTCGAGCAGGACGGAAATCATATGGATAAACTCCTCGATACAGTTGGTTGCGGGCTCAACTACGTCGGGACGCTTGATATTGAGCTTCTCGCAGTCGGAGAAGAAAGCGTCGGTGTAGAACTTCGCGATTTCGAGGACAGTCTTGTGCTCGCGCTTTGCGCCCGCGATCATCTTGTCCTCGCCGGTGTCAGCGTCGCTCGAGAGGTGACCAACGTCGGTGATGTTCATAACGCGCTTTACGTCGTAGCCCGCGAAGCGCAGGTACTTCTCGAGCACGTCCTCCATAATGTAGGTGCGGAGGTTGCCGATGTGGGCGTAGTGGTAGACGGTGGGGCCGCAGGTGTACATATTGACCTTGTTGCCGTCGTGGGGAATGAATTCCTGCTTTGTCTGTCCGAGAGAGTTATATAAAATCATTGCTTACTCCTTGCTTTTCAATTCTTTGATTTCGTTTTGAAGAGTGTCTATCCGCTGCTCGAGTCTGCACAGAGCCTGAGCGACGGGGTCGGAAATGTGGATCTGGTCGAGCATTTCGCTTCGCACTCCGTTGACCTTGACGATTCTCGCGGGAACGCCGACCGCCGTAGAGTTCGGCGGAACCTCGCTGAGCACCACGGCGCCTGCCGCGATACGGGCATTGTCGCCTACCTTGAACGGACCGAGAACCTTCGCGCCCGAGCCGACGAGGACGTTGTTGCCCAATGTCGGGTGACGCTTGCCTGTTTCTTTACCGGTACCGCCGAGGGTGACGTTCTGGTAAATCGTGCAGTTGTCGCCGATAACGGTTGTTTCGCCGATAACGACGCCCATGCCGTGGTCGATAAACACACCCTTGCCGATCTGTGCGGCGGGGTGGATTTCAATTCCTGTTTTATGCCTGCTGCGCTGAGAGATCCAGCGCGCGATGAAGGGATGTCCGTGTTTCAGAAACCAGTGCGCGCGTCGGTGTGAGCGGATCGCCTTGAAGCCCGAGTAGAGGAACATGACCTCCCATTTGCTGCGGGCTGCAGGGTCGCGCTCGAGCACGGCGCTGATATCCGATTTTAGGGTTTCGAACAAAAAATCACATCCTGATTATTTTTCCGAGATAAAGTGCCTGTTCTGAGCGAGGTAAATCACGCCCGAGATAATGGCGAAAACGGTGGAGATCCAGATAAGCGCTTCGCCGCCCCAGAACAGCCAGCCGTTTGCTGCCGCGGTGAAATCCGCCGACTGAGCGATGCTTGACGGCAGCAGCATGAGGGTAATATCGTACGCCGCTCTGAACACGAGAATCGCGATGATCGCGATCATCTGGGTGACGGTCTTGACCTTGCCCCACATATTCGCGGCGATGACCTCGCCCTTTGCGGAGGCGATAAGCCTGATGGACGTTACGGCGAACTCGCGGAAGAGCACGATGATCACGGCGACGCAGTCGCACCAGCCGAGCTGAATGAAGCACAGCAGCGCCGAGAGCACGAGGATTTTGTCCGCGAGCGGGTCGGCGAACTTGCCGAAGTCGGTTATCAGGTTCATTTTGCGCGCGATTTTGCCGTCGAGCGTATCGGTGATGGAAGCCGCGATAAACAGCAGCAGCGCGATAATATTGTGAAAGGGGAAGGGGATAAGCAGCGCCGCCACGAAGAACGGCACAAGGATAATCCTTCCCAATGTCAGTTTATTCGGTAAATTCATAATCGTTACCTGTTCAGTCAATCATAGTTCCGACGGGGTCGCAGCCGAGGTAGTCGTCGATCATAACGCGCACGAATTCGCCTGCCTTGGGCTTTCTGTCGCCGCAGGTGAAGAATACGCAGCCGTCGACCTCGGGAGCGTCGGCGTAGCTTCTGCCGAAGAAGCACTCGGCGATTCTGTCAAAGCCCTCGCAGAGCACCTCGATTTCCCTGCCGATAAGGCTCTCGCAGTATTCCGCCATGACGGTCTGCTGCTGTTCCATGATGATGTCGGCGCGGTTCTGCTTGATTTCGTCGTCGAGCTGGTTGGGAAAGTCCGCGGCGGGAGTGTCCTCCTCCTGGGAGTAGGCAAAGCAGCCCAGACGCTCAAAGCGGATATCGTCGGCGAACTGCGCGAGCTGTTCAAACTGTTCCTCGCTCTCGCCCGGGAAGCCCGTGATGAAGGTCGTGCGGATAACAACGCCCGGGATCTTCTCCCTGAGCTTTTTGAGCAGAGCGGTAAGGCTCTCGCGGTCTCCGCGGCGGTTCATACGGCGCAGGATCTCTCCGTCGCAGTGCTGCAGAGGCAGGTCGATATATTTACAAATCTTATCCTCCTGCGCGATGACGTCGATCAGCTCGTCGGTCACGCGGTCGGGATAACAGTATAGTACTCGAATCCAGTGAAGCTCCCTGATTTTACACAGCTTTCTCAGCAGCTCAGGGAGCATGAGCTTGCCGTAGATGTCCTCGCCGTAGCGTGTGGTATCCTGAGCGATAACGTTCAGCTCTTTTACGCCGCTGTTTGCAAGCTGACGGGCTTCGGTGAGGATATCCTCCATTGTGCGGCTGCGGAAGCCACCGCGGATAAGCGGAATGGCACAGTAGGTACATCGGTTGTCGCAGCCGTCGGAAACCTTTATGTACGCGGTGTATTTCGGTGTGGACTGAATGCGTCCGCCGCTCAGCGGCAGCTCAAGCTTGTCGGGGAACAGCTCGGTTTTCTTGTTGTTCAGCGCGTTGAGCACAACGTCGGCGATGTTTGCGTTCGCGCCGATGCCGATAGCTGCGTCGACCTCGTAAAGCTGTTTTGTGATCTCGTTCTGGTATCTCTGCGCAAGGCAGCCCGTGACTATGATAGCCTTGATTTTGCCCTCGCGCTTGAGCGCGCCCAGCTCGATGATCTCGTCGATGCTCTCCTGCTTCGCGGATTCGATAAAGCCGCAGGTGTTGACGATCACAGCGTCAGCGTCGGCGGGGTCGTTCACGATCGTGAAGCCGCGTTCCTTTAAGTTGTAGAGAAGCATCTCGGCGTCGACCTGGTTTTTAGCGCAGCCGAGAGAAACAATGCCTGCCTTGTAATTCATATGCGTCAGTCCTCGATTTTAAGTTGAAAATGGAAAATTAAAAGTTGAAAATTTTTGGCGGGACACCCGCACCCGTATTAAAAAGACTCAATAACAGCCTTGATGTCCTCCCAGCCGTAGCCCAGCCTTTGAAGGGCGGCGACGGCGCGGCGGCGGATTTTTTCGTCATCGATTTTTGGGTATTTGCGTTCAATAACCGCCTGTATCTGTTCGCGCTCGTCGACTTCAATATCGTCGAGCACTTCGTTGATGATTTCGCTCTCAATGCCCTTGCGGCGCAGCTCCATCGCCGCGCCGCGCTTGGACATATGCTTTGTAAATATCAGTGTCTGCGCGCACCGTTCGGCATAGTCCCGGTCGTTCACAAGACCGAGCTCCTCCATGCGCTCAACCGCTTTCTCTGCGGATTGTCTGTCGCAGGTGCGGCTGATTTTGTCGCGCAGCTCCTTTTTGGAATGGCTGCGGTAGGAGATAAGCCACAGAGCCTTTTCCTTTGCGCGCCGCTCGTTGCTGCTCTCGATAAGGTCGTGCAGCTCCTCGTCGTCAAACTCTCTGCCAATGTCGATCCTGTGCTCAAGCAGGGTCTGGGTGTCGAGGCTGAGGGCGTATTCTCCGTCGATGTACACCGCGCTGAGTCCCTTGCGGCGGGGACGGATATCAGTGATTTTCATTATTCTTCAACCATGATGTCAATATTGACGGGCTTTGTGGAAGCCGCCTTCTTCGAAGCGGGCTTCTGCTCGGGCTTTTCTTCCTCAGCCTTGGGAGCTTCCGCTGCCGCTGCTGCCGCTGCCTTAGCCTTCGCTCTGGGCGAGGTCTTTGCGTAGAGCTTGTCGATATTCTCCCACAGCTCGGTTTCGATCTGCTTAGCGAGCTCGGGGTCGTTTCTGAACAGCTCCTTGACCTTGTCGCGGCCCTGTCCGAGACGCTGGGTCTTGTAGCTGAACCACGCGCCTGCCTTCTGTACTACCTCGGCCTCGACCGCCATATCGAGCAGCTCGCCCTCGCGCGAAATGCCCTCGCCGTACATGATATCGAACTCCGCTACCTTGAAGGGCGGAGCGATTTTATTCTTTACGACCTTTGCCTTGGTGTGGTTGCCGATGATTTCGCCGTTGACCTTGATAGCCTCGCCCTTGCGGATCTCGATGCGGACGGAGCTGTAGAACTTGAGCGCGCGGCCGCCTGTGGTGACCTCGGGGTTTCCGTAGACAACGCCGACCTTCTCGCGCAGCTGGTTGATGAAGATAGCCACGCAGTTGCTCTTGTTGATAGCGCCGGCGAGCTTTCTGAGCGCCTGGGACATAAGACGAGCGTGCAGACCTACGTGGCTGTCGCCCATCTCGCCCTCGATTTCAGCCTTGGGAACGAGAGCCGCTACGGAGTCGATTACGATAACGTCGATCGCGCCGCTTCGGATAAGTCCCTCGGCGATTTCGAGCGCGTCCTCGCCTGTGTCGGGCTGTGAAACGAGAAGCTCGTTGATGTTTACGCCCAAAGCCTCCGCGTATACGGGATCGAGCGCGTGCTCAACGTCGATAAACGCGACGTTGCCGCCGTTTTTCTGACCCTCAGCAATGCAGTGCAGCGAGAGGGTGGTTTTACCCGAGGACTCGGGCCCGTAGATCTCTACGATACGTCCTCTGGGAAGTCCGCCGATGCCGAGAGCGACGTCGAGGGAGAGGGAGCCTGTCGAGATGTGCTCAACGTTCATATGTGTATTTTCGCCGAGACGCATTACAGCGCCCTTGCCGAACTGCTTTTCAAGCTGCTTGATCGCGGTGTCAAGCGCGGTTTGTTTATCCATTGCCATTTTCATTTACCTCCGTGTCGTGGGTATCATTTCCTGTCTGAAACGTTTCGAGTATATTATACTGGAAAACGTGAGAAATTGCAATAAAAAGGGGTTATAAAATTCGAACAAATTTTCTAAAATCAGAGCATTGTCCCAATTATTGCCCTATGCGTGCCGCCAAAATCCGTTTCTGTGCGGATATTTGTGAACCCGGCGCCCTCCATCATCGCTCTGACAGCGTCCGCCTGACCTTCGCCGAGCTCAAACGCGAGAGCACCGCCTGTTTTGAGCTTACTGCTCCAGTCGCGCACGATCGCCCTGTAGAAGTCGCAGCCGTCGTCGCCTCCGTCGAGAGCCATGGACGGCTCAAACTGAACCTCGGCTTGCAGGGTCGGCAGCTCGCGCGACGGAATATACGGTGGATTTGACACGATCAAATCGAAGCTGTTGTCTTTGAAGCGGGTGTGACAGGTCAGCACGTCGTCCTTGAGCGCGTCGATATTACTGTCTTTAATATTCTTTTCAAGAAAATAAAACGCTTTGTCACTCAGCTCGACCGCCGTGACATCAGCCTTTGCATAACGCTCTAGAGCCAGCGCGATAGCGCCGCTGCCCGAGCAGAGGTCAACGCACTTCGCGATATTTTTGTTTTTGAGGAAGTCAAGGCAGAGATTAAGCACGACCTCTGTGTCGTCGCGCGGAATCAGCACGCCTTCGCCGACCAGCAGCTCAATGCCGCAGAAGCTCCAGCTGCCGAGAATATATTGCAGCGGCTCGTTTTTGAGCCGCCTTTTTATCATTTCATCAAGCTCGTCCTGCCTGTCGAACGCATCGCCGCCGTGGGCGAGTAGAGAGGCCCTGCCAAAGCCTGTAAGGTGTTCGAGCATGCACTGAGCCTCAAACGCCGCGTTCTCTATTCCGCCTTTTTCAAGCGCGGATTTGCAGGCGAGGTAGCTGTCCTTCAGCATCCGCAGTTGTTGACGATGTCGGAGCCGTCCTCGGGAATCACAGCCTTGATAGCCTCGATCGCGACTTCGATCATGCTGTCGTCGGGTTCCTTGGTGGTGATACGCTGCGCCCAAAGACCGGGTGCGGCGATAATTCTGGTGAACCAGTTGTCGTGCTTGCCGCAGAGCTTGATAAGCTCGTAGCCTATGCCGCAGGTCACGGGAATAAGCAAAATCTTGAATACGGGTCGCAGGAACGCGATACCGAAGGGGTTAGCGGGCACGAAAAGACCGATAACAATGCCGAGGATCAGCATGATGACCATGAAGCTGGTGCCGCAGCGAGGGTGGAAGCGCGTCTGTTTCTTTACGTTCGCGACGGTCAGCTCCTCCTCGTTTTCGTAGCAGAAAATCGTCTTGTGCTCTGCTCCGTGGTACATGAAGGTGCGCTTCATGTCGCTGAGCTGCGATACGATAATGATGTAGCCGAAGAAGAGGGTAATTTTCATCACGCCCTCAAAGACCGACTTCCAGAGGCGAACCATCTCGACGTTGCCGTCTGATTCGCGGAAGGCGGGAATGAAGTTGCCGCAGAGGTCAAAGAGGAAGGACGGCAGGAAGAAGAACAGTCCGATTGCGAGAGCCACGCCGAGGACTGAGGCAATTACCATCATCACCTTGACGAGCTTGTCGCCGAACTTTTCGTCGAGCCACTTCTCGAACTTGGATGGTTCTTCCTCGATCTCCGCGCTCTCGATCGCCTTATCGGCGGAGAGCATGAGGCTCTTGTAGCTCAGGCGCATGGAGTCGATAAGACCCGCGATGCCGCGGAAGAAGGGAATTTTGAAGAAGCTGCACTTTTCGGGAATGGTTGTGATGCTGATGTCCTCGCTGTAAATGCTGTCCTTGCCCGTGCGGACGCAGACTGTGCTTTTCTTGGGGCCGCGCATCATAATACCCTCAATAAGCGCGCTGCCGCCGATTGAGGTGATTTTCTTTGTTTTTTTAGACATATATACTCCTTTGTAAACGCGGCGCGATCCGTCCGTGCCGCGCTGTTAATCTGTTTAAAGCTTAATATTCTTCGTTTCCGCCATGTTCTCCGCGCCTTCCTTGTAGACAGGGAGTGTCAGGGTGACGGTGGTGCCTACTCCCTCGCCGCTCTCGATGTTGAGCGAGCCGTGGTGTAGGTTCATTATTTCGTCGGCGACGGCGAGTCCGATACCCGAGCCGCCTACCTTCTGATTAGCCTTGTAGAATTTCTCCTTGACTCTGGGCAGATCTTCGGCGGAGATTCCGCAGCCCGAGTCGGTGACGACGATTTTGATAACTTCGGGGTCGTCCTTGGTGTAGATGACCTGAGCCGCAACAACGCCGCCCTTTGGAGTGTACTTGAGCGCGTTGTCAAGCACATTGAGGAAAACCTGTCTGAGCCTGTTGCGGTCGCCGTAGACTGGCGGATAGTAGACGGTGTCGTCCTCGTCGTAGAGCAGGTGGATACCTTCCTCAGCGGCTCTGTCCTTGAGCATGTATACGGTTTCGTCAAACTCGGCGATAATGTCGATCTTTTCGTTGATGAGCACCATTCTGCCGCTCTGTATCCTGCCGAAGTCGAGCAGCTCCTCAACGATACCCGTCAGGCGCGAGCTTTCTTTGATGATAACGCCCATACCGCGGTCGAAGGTGCGGCGGTCGAGCGTGCCGCGCTCGCTGAGCTGCATGGTTTCCGCCCAGCCCTTGATAGCCGTCAGCGGTGTGCGAAGCTCGTGAGAAACGCGAGAAATAAAGTCGTTTTTCATCTGCTCGGTGGTCTGCAGATCCTTCGCCATGTCGCTTACCGCGTCGCAGAGGTCGCCGATCTCGTCGTCGTACTTGTGCTCGATTTTTTCGGAGGCGGAGAAGTCACCCTGCGCGATCTGGGCAGCCGCCTCGCTAAGACGGCGGATAGGCTTTACGATCGAACGGATAAACAGCAATCCCGAGAAAATGACCATCGCGAGCATGACAATGCCGAGTGCGACGATGATCGCGTCGACGATCAGGATCCTGCTGTTTATCGGTTCCATCGAAACTATGTAACGCACCGCGCCGACTACTACGCCGCTTTCGGTGCTGATAATGCGGGTCTCACTCATTGCGGGCTCGCCCGAAGCTAGCCTTCCGCTCCAGTAAGCGTATCCGTCGGGGCTTTTCTTCGCGTCGCCGAAGTCCTTCATCTCCTCCGACTCCGAGGGAATAAAGCCCGTCGAGGTCAGGACGATCCTGCCGGAGGAGTTGATCGCCATTACGCCCATGCGTTCCTTCTGATCGAAGTTCTCGACGTAATCGCAGGCGAGTGCGGTGAATTCGGACGCGCTGTCGGCGGTGTAGCCCGGAAAAACAAGGCTGAGCTCGTTGCAGGCGGAGTTGAGGCTCTGTTCAACGCTGTTCTGAAAGACGTAGGTGACGACAAAAATGAGGCTGACAACGATAAGGACAATGATGGTGAAAATTACACTCAGGGTATTGAGCATCCATCGTTTTGTAATTCCGTGAAACACAGCTGTCAGCCTCCTTTCGTTCAATCTTTAATTCAGGGTTATTCGCCCGCGTCCCACTTATAGCCGAGACCCCAGACGGTGATGATGTGCTTGGGGTTAGAGGGTTCGTCCTCGACCTTCATGCGCAGACGGCGGATATTGACGTCGACGATTTTGTCCTCGCCGACATACGCGTCGCCCCAAACGTGGTTGAGAATATCGATTCTGTCGAGCGCGACGTTGGGGTTTGAGAAGAAGTATTCCATGATCTGGAACTCAACCTGGGTGAGCTCGATCATTTTGCCGTTCTTGAGCAGGGCGCGGTTGCGCAGGTTGAGGGTGAATTCGCCGCTCTTGAGCTCCTCCTTGAAGTTGTTCTCGTTTTTGGACTGCGCGAGCGCCACTCTGCGGTAGAGCGAGTCAACGCGCGCGAGCAGCTCGGAGGGTGAGAAGGGCTTTGCGACATAGTCGTCGGCGCCGAGCATCAGACCCGTGACCTTGTCCATCTCCTGGGTTTTGGCGGAGAGCATGATGATGCCGATGCCGCCGTTGCGGTTCCTCAGCTCCTTGCATACCTCAAAGCCGTTGATGCCTGGCATCATAACGTCGAGAATGGCGATATCAAAGTCGCCGTTGTGCTCGTCGTACTTGGCGAGCGCGGTTTCGCCGCAGTCCGCCTCGACAACGTCGTAGCCCGCGCGGGTCAGATTGATCACGACAAAATCGCGGATTGCCGCTTCGTCCTCACAAACAAGAATCTTTTTCATTTAATATTACCTCCGTTATCAAATCTGTTTTCCTGCTCAGCCCGTGTCGCCGAGGAGTGAAAATGATGTTTTTATTTCGTCATCAGTCAGTGAATACCGGCTGTCCTGGTCGGTGCTGTTTTTCAGGGCATAGGCGTAGCGGTTGTCGCGGTAGATCAGCGTGTAGCCGTCGGTTTCCTTGCCCTGCTCCCACTTTGCCGCCTCAAAGGCGCGTATCTCAAAAATCGGACTTCCGAGCGTTTTGCCCGTCCATTCAAAGAAGCGCATGGCGTTATCCTCGAGCTGAGCGGTAAAGGTTTCCGCTTCCCAGTTCTCGTGAATCTTGACGCAGAAGTTGTACGCGGGATTGAGCGCGTAGTCGTTTTCGCGGACGAGTTCCTCGTTTGCTGCGTTAAACGTGTGGCGCGTCACCAGATCGGCGGTGTTTGCCCGCGCGTCTATATTTTCATACGGCAGCCTCTCGACAGTGGGAATGTCGATCAGGCCGTCGCTGTTGTTGTCCTCGCAAAAGACCTCCGCGGTGCGCTGCGTAATGTTCCTCGCCTTTTCGCGGTAGAGAGGGTTTCGCAGCACGGCGAGGTCGCGGTTGTAGTAGATTATCTGGGTGCAGAGCTGTTCGTCTGCATACGCTCCGTCAACGGCTAATCCTCTGACGCCGCCTCCGAGCTCTCCGAAGATCACGTGGCGGAAGCTGACGACGCTCGGGTCCATCGCGACCGAGGATTTTGCGAAAAGCGCGCGCTTGTCGGCGTTATATTCGAGCAGAGTCGCCTTTGCCTCGTTGTCGGCGCTGTAGAGCGACAGGGTAACGACCTCGCTGCGGTCGCTCTGCTCAAGGCTTCCGCAGTAGAAGGCGGAGTAGCTCTGCCCCGCGGAGATTGAAGTCGTTTCGCCGTCGCGGTAGCTGTAGCAGGAGAGGAAGCTGACGTTGGGCGAGTAGGTGGTGTAGCCCGTCAGAATGTCGAGCCTGCCGCTGTCCGATATCTTGGCGAAGTCAACGCAGTCGACGTCGGTGGTTTCGGTGACGAAGTCGCCCGAGACCTTCCAGCCGTCGTCGGTTTCGTACATGACTAGCATGTGCAGTCTGGTCGCCTCGTCCTTGCCGCGGAAGAATGCGATCGCCTCGGCGGTGTCGTCGCCGTCGAGATCCTGGGTGATGATCGCGCTGCGGTAGTTGCCGTTTTTGGGATATTTGAGAATGTAGCTGCCCTTGGCGGATTCGGAAATCAGCTTTTCGATCTCCGCCTCGTCGCCCATGGTTTTGGGCGGGCGCAGGGCGTCGTCAAGGCCGAGCTCCAAAAAGCTGCAGCCGTTGGCGGAAAGCAGCATACACGCGCCGAGAATGGCGGCGGGTACTCTGAGCTTCAAGCCTTGTCACCTCTTTTGGTTATTTTTGTTTTGCGATAAGGAACTTTATCTTCTTGCCCTCGTCCGAAAACATCTTCTCGTGCTCGGTCATGATGTTGCCCTCAAAGCCGCTCCGGTGCAGGTCGCGTGTGATGTAGGTGATCTCGTAGCCGCACTCGTTGAAGTACTCTACGCTCTCCTCAAACAGACCGTCGTCGTCTGTCTTGAAGCGGATTTCCGCGTCGGGGCTGAGGAAGCTCTTGTACATCTCGAGTTTGCGCGGATATGTCAGCCTGCGTTTTTTGTGTCGCTCGCGCGGCCAGGGGTTGCAGAAGTTGATGAACAGGCGTTCTATCCTGTCCTCGGGAGTGATGATTTTGTCGAGCTGCTCGACGTTGTAGTTGACGAGCAGAAGGTTGTCTATATCGTCCTGAGTCTTGCCGTTTTCCTCAAACAGCTTTACTATGGTGCGTCTGCCTACTCCGAGCATGTCGATCTTGATGTCGACCGCGATGAGGTTGATGTCCGGGTTCTGCAGGGCGAACTGACCCGCAAAGCCGCCCTTGCCGCAGCCGATTTCAAGGCAGAGAGGCTGATTTTTTTTGAAGGCGTCGCGCCACTTGCCGGCGTTTTCTTCGGGATTTTTTACGAAGAAATCGCAAACACTAAGCTCAGGCGCAGCCCATTTTTTCTTTCTGATGCGCATAATTGCTCCTTATAACACAGTTATCATCTAATTATAGCATTTTGTAACCAATTATGCAATCTTTTTTTATAATCAGGGAGCGGTTTTACGCTAAAAATTTCACTTTGTCGCTGTAAGTTTGCGATTTTGTAAACTCGGTTTCGGGAAATCTTTCGCTCAGCTTATCCTTCAGCGGGTTGATTACAATGTCTTCACTTTTGAAATGCCCCGCGTCGATCACGGCGATACCCAGCTCGTTCGCCGCGTTTATCTCGTGGTGCTTTATCTCGCCCGTGACAAGCGCGTCGGCTCCGATTTCGGCGGCGGCAAAGATGTCCGAACCGCCCGCGCCGCTCGAAACCGCGACCTTTCTGACGGTACCCCTGCCCTCGGTGTAGCGCAGACCCTCGCAGCCGAGGTTAACCTTCATGCGCTTCGCAAGCTCCGCGGCGGTGATTTCCTTGTCGAGCGTGCCGAAGAACAGAGCGTCGCCGCAGTCAGCGCGCGTAACCCCGTCAAGACCTGCCGCCCTTCCGAGGCAGATGTTTACCCCGAAGTCCTCACCGAGGTCGAGGTTTGTGTGCATGCACAGCGCCGCGATGCCCTTCTGAGCGAGCAGATAGGGAACAGAGCGTGTGCCGAGCCGTCTAATCGGCTGAAAGATAACGGGGTGGTGGCTGATTATCAGCTCACAGCCCATTTTAGCCGCCTCGTCGACGACCTCCGCGGTGATGTCGAGGGTGAGCAGTACTTTTTTTACGCATAAATGCGCATCGCCCACGATCAGACCGCAGTTGTCAAAATCCATCGCGGTGCATAGCGGGGCGAAGCTCTCAAAAAAATCTATAATATCCTGAATTGTCGTCATATCATTCTCCTGTCGCTTTTTGCAGCCCGTCCGCGAGCGCGGCAAAGCGCGCATCACCCCTTGACTGCTTTCTCAGCCGCCCGATGTGGGCGTTCACAAAGCGGAGATGCGTTGCGTTTTTCCGCGGACACAGCTCCCCGAGGTACGGGTAAAGCTCTGAGCGCGTCTTGTTTTCACCTGTATACGCGGCGAGGATAACGGTGTAGCATTTTCCGGAAGCCACACAGCAGTCCTGCCGCAGGATCGAGTAGCCGTTGTCGCACAGCCACTCAATGAGAATCTCACTTTTGGTCATCGGCTGCAGTATCCAGCGCTTGTCCTTATCCCTTGAGAACGCGCAGCTGCCGATGATTTTTGCTATCAGCTCGCCTCCCATGCCAGCGATAACGATGTCGTCCGCTTCGCCGGCGGAGATCTCGCTCAGTCCGTCGCTGAGCCGGGTGGTGATCCTGTCACTGAGCCCCGCTTCCTCAACGGTGAGCTGACCGCGGCTGAGAGGTTCGGGATTGATGTCCGCCGCAATCGCCGACGGGCAGACGCCATTGCGGCACAGCCACACGGGAAGATATGCGTGGTCTGTGCCGATATCCGCGAGCCTCGCGCCCTGACGTACAAACGAGGCGCAAAGGCTCAGACGGCTGTCGGGCTCTCTCACTTTACTGCCGCGTTGAGCGCCTCAATGAGCGCGTCAGCGTCCGCTCCGTGAACCATGCAGGCTTCCTCGATGGTCTCTCCGCGTGAAGCGGGGCAGCCGAGGCAGTGCATGCCGATGCTCAGGAAGAGCTGTGCGGTTTCGGGGTGTTGGTCGAGTACGTCGCCGATGATGTCGTTCTTGGTAATAGCCATAATTATAACCTCCGTTTTTAGCTTGCGGCGGCTGTTTTCAGCCGTCCGTCTGTATGTTAATGATATTTTCTTGCTTTAGTTTTCCCAGTATTTTCTGTCCAGGCTGCGGTACCGAACCGCCTCCAGAACGTGGTTTGATTTAATGACCTCGCTCTGATCGAGGTCGGCGATCGTCCGCGAAACCTTGAGCACCCTGTCGTACGCTCTCGCCGTCAGACCGAGCTTTTCAAAAGCGATTTTGAGCACGTTCTCGGCTTCCTTGTCGATCACGCAGAATTTTTGAAGCTGCGCGGCGTTGATTGTCGCGTTGCTCATAGTGTCGCTGCCCCTGAACCGCTCACGCTGCATTTCGCGCGCGTCGTTGACGCGTTTTTTGATATCCTCCGAGGACTCCGCGCTGATATCGCTGCGCAGCTCCTCGAACTTGACCCTCGGCAGCTCGACGTGAATGTCAAAGCGGTCGAGCAAAGGCCCCGAAACGCGGTTGAGATAGCGGTGTATCTTCTGCGGCGAGCAGGTGCATTGGTGGGTATCGTCGCCGAAATAGCCGCACGGACACGGGTTCATCGCCGCAATGACCATCATCGAGCAGGGATAGGTGCAGGTCTGACCCGAGCGAGTGATTGTGATTTCGCCGTCCTCAATCGGCTGTCTGAGCACCTCGAGAGCCGAGCGCTTGAACTCCGGCAGCTCGTCGAGAAAGAGCACGCCGTGGTGTGCCATCGACACCTCGCCTGGGTGTATACCGTTTGAACCGCCGCCGCCCAGACCGACTGCCGAGACGTTGTGGTGCGGAGAGCGGAAGGGTCGGGTGGTGACTAAGCCTTCTCCGTGCAGAATACCCGCGATCGAGTGGATTTTCGTCGTTTCAATCATTTCCTCAAAGCTCATATCGGGCAGGATCGTCGGCACACGCTTAGCGAGCATGCTCTTGCCCGAACCGGGCGGGCCTATCATCAGGATATTGTGGGAGCCTGCCGCGGCGATTTCGAGCGCGCGCTTTGCAAGCTGCTGACCCTTGACCTGAGAAAAATCGGGGACGAACCTCGCGGTATCGCTCTCGTTCTTCGGCTCGGGCTTTACGGGCTGCAGGTCCTTTTCGCCGTTGAGGAACCGCTTGAGCTCAACGATGTCGCGGACGGTGTAAACGTCGATCCCGTCCACCACAGCCGCTTCCTTTGCGTTCTGCGGCGGCACGACGACCCTTTTCAGACCCGTCTCGCGCGCCTTAATGACCATCGGAAGCACACCGTTAACGCTCCTGAGCTCACCGCTTAAAGACAGCTCGCCTATAAATCCGCAGTCGCCGGTATTTTTCATTATGTGACCGCTTAAAAGCATCAGACAGACCGTGATAGGCAGGTCGTAGATAGGGCCTTCCTTGCGGATATCCGCGGGCGCGAGGTTAAAGGTGAGGTGAGAGGAGCAGATTTGCAGTCCGCAGTTCTTCATAGCGCTCGTAACCCTGTCGCGGCTCTCCTTGACGGAGGCGTCGGGCAGACCTACAAGGTCAAATTTTGGCATTCCTCTCGTTGAGGACGCCTCAACTTCTACCAAATAGCCGTCAATGCCGTTTATTCCGAAGCTGATAGTCTTTACAACCATTCCCATTCACCAACCCTCGGGTATTTTTTCTATTATATCACTTATGTCGGAAATTTACAAGCGCAATCTGTCATTTTTACTAAAAGTCGTATAGATTATGCACAATTTCTTTCTAATTAATAATGCACAATTACAAAAAACTAAAAACAGATTGACTTTATCTTAAAAATATTGTATTATTTTGTTATAAGGATATCATTGTGATGGGGTGGAAAAGTGAGCGATGCAAAGAACTCTTACAGCACACTTTCCGATGATGTTCTTGCGCTGCGCACAAAGGACGGTGACGAAAGGGCTTTTAATGAGCTCGTCATGCGCTATTTGGGCAGAATCAGCTTTATCGCCCGCAAGTACTCAGCGCGCGGCTACGACCATAAGGATTTCGTCCAGGAGGGTCTTGTCGGCCTGTTTCATGCGGCGCGAAGCTACCGCACCGACAGCGAGGGTTCATTCGCGGGATACGCTATGCTTGTCGCCGAGCGCAGGTTTATCTCCATCATCCGCAGACAGTCCGCACTCCGTTCAGTCCCCGATACGGCGATAGTCGATATTGACTCGCTCACCTCTGAGCCTGCCGATTCCTCAAAGAATCCCGAGGAGGAGCTTATGCTCAGGGAGCAGCTCAGTCATGTGTACGCGCGCCTGCGCGAAACGCTCTCAAAGCGCGAGTTTGAGGTACTCGGACTGTATGTCGACGGACTGAGCTACAGCAGTATTGCCGAGCGGCTCGGAATCACCACTAAGGCGGTGGACAACGCCCTGCAGAGGGTTCGCCGCAAGGTATCTGGCTTCGATATGTCCTGATTAGAACAGACAGCGGTGCGATTCCGCTGCAGGACAATTATTATGTACCAAAGAGAGGACGAAAACAATGTACGAGGACAAGACTTTAGTCTGCAAGGAATGCGGCAACGAGTTCGTATTCACAGCAGGCGAACAGGAATTCTATGCCGAGAAGGGCTTCGAGAACGAGCCCCAGCGCTGCAAGGAATGCCGTCAGGCCCGCAAGAATGCCGCTAAGGCAGGACGCGAGTTCTATGACACCGTTTGCGCAGAGTGCGGCGGCCCCGCCAGAATTCCCTTCAAGCCCATGGAAGGCAAGAGCTACTACTGCAGCGATTGCTTCGCCAAAAGAAAAGCAGATGCTGAATAATTTGTAATTAATGCGCGCTTTTTCTATTATTAATATGAACGCTTAGCACTGTAGGCGGTGAGTTTTGCTCACCGCCGTCTTTCTTTTTAAAGGCGGAGAAAGCGCCTGCTGCACCAAAGTCAGAAAAAGTCAAAAAATTTTAAAAATCGTGGAAACGAGAGAATACGCGAGAAAACGGGAGTATGAATGAGATTAGCACGAAAAACCTGACTTTAATTGACTTTGACTTTGCCTGACCTTGACGCTATAATGTAATCAAAGCTCCGAAAGGGGCAGGAAAGAAGGGTCAAATATGAGAATGAGTGATTTGGTAACACAGTACATTTTGAATATGCTCGAGGCGCAGGACGGCAGCGCCGAGATCAAGCGAAACGAGCTGGCGGGTTCTCTGGGGTGTGTGCCCAGCCAGATAAACTACGTCATCACCTCGCGGTTCACGCCCGAGCAGGGCTACATCGTCGAGAGCCGGCGCGGCGGCGGCGGATATATCCGCATCAGCCGCGTGAAGATGGATAAGGGCACGACCATAATGCATATCATAAACTCGGTGGGCAATAATCTTGACAAGGCGACCGCCGAGGCTATGCTCAACAATATGCTGCAGCAGAACATCATGGAGCTTCAGGCGGCGAAGCTGATAGCGGCGGCGCTGTCTGACCGCACCCTCGCCTCTGTCGAGCAGGAAAAGCGCGACAGACTGAGGGCTGATCTGTTCAAGAACATGGTCATCACACTTAATAATTAGGAGGTATATGTATGAGAAAATGCGATAAATGCGGCGCTCAGAACGCCACGACACACGTCAAGACTATCATAAACGGCGAGCTTACGGAATACGACCTCTGCTCCGCCTGCGCCCACAAGCTGGGCTACACAAACGTATTTGCCGATTTCGAGAGCGACTTCCCTAGTCTCCTCGGCAGCTTCTTCGGAAATGTCCTTCCCGCGAGAACCCAGTCAACGCGCTGCGAGTTCTGCGGCACGACCTATGCCGAGATCGCGAACAGCGGCCACGTCGGCTGCGCTAACTGCTACTCGCTCTTCGCCGACAGGCTCAACCCCTCGATCGTCAGGATCCACGGCAACGCCGCCCACTGCGGTAAGCACAGCAAGGCTCTGGAGCAGGAGAAGTCACAGCCGAAGGAACAGCCGAAGCAGGAAACCGTAAAGGAACTGCAGGCACAGCTCGAGAAGGCGGTTGCCCGTCAGGACTTCGAGAAGGCGGCTGAGCTTCGCGACAAAATCAGGGAAATGGAGGGTTCAAAATGAGTGATATCGTAATTTCTACCAGAGTCCGCCTCGCGCGGAACTTAAAGGATTATCCGTTCCCGTGCAGACTTAACAGACAGGGAAGAGAGAAGGTCATCGAGAGCGTGCGCGACGCCTTGATCAACGGCAACAGCGCGATCGCCGGCGATTTCAGCTTCATCAAAATGAGCGAGCTCGACCCTCAGCAGAGCGTATCTCTCGTCGAGAAGCACCTCGTCAGCCCCGAGTTCATCAGCGACTCCGAAGGCAGAGCGTTACTGCTCAGCAAGGACGAGAGCCTTAGCATCATGCTCAACGAGGAGGATCACATCAGGCTGCAGGTTATCAAGAAGGGTCTTGCTCTTGAGGAAGCATATGACATCGCCGACAAGCTCGACACTCTCCTAGACGAGCGGCTTGAGTTTGCCTTTGACGAGCGGCTCGGATATCTGACACAGTGCCCGACGAACCTCGGCACAGGTATGAGGGCGTCTGTAATGCTCCACCTTCCTGCGCTTGAAAAGAGCAAGGTCATCAGCCGTATCAGCGGCAATCTCAGCAAGCTCGGACTGATTATCCGCGGCGCTCACGGAGAGGGCACCGAGCCTAAGGGCGCGATGTACCAGCTCTCGAACCAGATCACCCTCGGAATCTCCGAGAAGGCGGCGATCGAGAACCTCAAGAACATCGCGAACCAGCTGATGATCCAGGAGGAACAGGCGCGCGAGCGTATCTGTTCGAGCATCGACGTCCGCGACACGATAGCGCGCAGTCTGGGAATTCTCCGCTCGGCGCTCGTGATTACACACGACGAAGCGCTGAAGCTCCTTTCAAACGTCCGTCTCGGCATATCATCGGGACAGATAAAGGACGTAACGGCGGCGCAGGTCGACGAGCTTATGACAGCCGTAGAGCCCGCGACGCTCAGCGTAAATCTGGGCAAAACCCTTTCGCCGCATGACCGCGACATCGAAAGGGCGACGCTCCTGCGAAATAAACTCGCATAATTTTGGGTTATATAATAAATTGATTACTAAACATGGGGGTGTATGTATATGTTCAACATCGAAGGCTTCACTCAGAAAGCAAACAAGGCGGTAAACCTCGCGGTTCAGTCCGCCGAAAGCATGGGTCAGAACTACGTTGGCACCGAGCACATTCTTCTCGGTCTTGCAAAGGAAGGCACAGGCGTTGCAGCCGAAGCGCTCAAGGCATGCGGTCTCAACGCGGCTGACCTCGAAAGCAGAATCAGAAGCACCGGCTCGGGCTATCCTACAAAGCTCTCGCCAAACGCCTTTACTCCGCGCACAAAGCGGCTTTTGCAGACGGCTGTTTCCTTTGCGGCGCGCACAGGCGGCTACGTCGGCACAGAGCATATCCTGCTCGCGATTCTCTATGAGCAGGACAGCTACGCCCATAGCTTCCTCCGCGACATGGGAGTAGACATCAACCGCCTCGCTGAGCAGCTCAAGAGCTCCTTCGGCACTCAGCAGAGCGGCGGCGTATCTCAGCCTGACGGTTCCGAATCGGGCGGCGGCTCCGCTCTCGAGAAGTTCGGCAGGGATTTGACGCAGGCTGCGAAGAACGGCGAAATCGACCCCGTCATCGGCAGAGAGAAGGAAATCGAGCGCGTGATCCAGATCCTCTCGCGCCGCACAAAGAACAACCCCGTACTCATCGGCGAGCCGGGCGTCGGCAAAACCGCTGTCGCCGAGGGGCTTGCTCTCGAGATTTCCGCTGGCAATGTCCCCGAAATCCTACGCGACAAGCGCGTTGTCACCCTCGACCTCACAGGTATGGTCGCGGGCGCGAAGTACCGCGGCGACTTTGAGGAGAGAATCAAGGCGGCGATTGACGAGGTCAAGCAGAGCAAGAACACGATTCTCTTTATCGACGAGCTCCATACAATCATCGGCGCGGGCGCGGCAGAGGGCAGCGCGGACGCCGCGAATATTCTCAAGCCCTCGCTTGCGCGCGGCGATTTCCAGGTGATCGGCGCGACAACCCTCAACGAGTACCGCAAGTACATCGAGAAGGACGCGGCTCTCGAGAGACGTTTCCAGCCCGTCAAGGTCGGCGAGCCCACTCAGGAGCAGGCTATCGCGATTCTCAAGGGTCTGCGCGACAAGTACGAGGCTCACCACAAGGTCAAGATCACCGACGAGGCGATCGACGCTGCCGTCAAGCTCTCCTCGCGATACATTGCCGACCGCTACCTGCCCGACAAGGCGATCGACCTCATCGACGAGGGCGCTTCAAAGGTTCGCCTCAAGTCCATGACATCTCCCGACAACATCAAGGAGCTTGAGCAGACCCTCGAGCAGTACGAGCAGGAGAAGGCGAGCGCGGTCAACGAGCAGGATTTCGAGCGCGCGGCAAAGCTCCGCGACGAGCAGAAGGAGATTCAGAAGCGCCTCGACGACGCCCGCAAGAACTGGAAGGACACTCAGAAGGACAGCTGCGGAGAGGTCGACGCCGAGGTTATCGCGCGGATCGTCTCCGACTGGACGGGCGTGCCTGTAGTTCAGCTCACCAAGGAGGAGAGCGAGCGGCTGCTCAACATGGAGCAGGTTCTCCACGAGCGCGTAGTCGGTCAGGACGAGGCTGTCACATCTATCGCCAAGGCTATCCGCCGCGGCAGGGTAGGTCTTAAGGATCCCAAGCGTCCCGTCGGCTCGTTCATCTTCCTCGGCCCCACAGGCGTCGGCAAAACCGAGCTGTGCAAGGCTCTTGCTCAAGCTATGTTCGGCGACGAAAACGCCATGCTCCGCCTCGATATGTCCGAGTACATGGAGAAGCATACGGTCTCCAAGCTCATCGGTTCGCCGCCCGGATATGTTGGTTTTGACGAGGGCGGTCAGCTCACCGAGAAGGTCCGCAGAAAGCCCTATTCGGTAGTCCTCTTCGACGAAATCGAGAAGGCTCATCCCGACGTGTTCAACATGCTCCTGCAAATCCTCGAGGACGGCAGACTTACCGACTCCCAGGGCAGGACGGTCGATTTCAAGAACACCGTTATTATCATGACCTCCAACGTCGGCGCAAGGCTGATCACCGACCACCAGAAGGCGCTCGGCTTCGTTCAGAACGAGGACAGAGAGGAGAAGGACGTAAAGCAGCTCGTCCTCGGCGAGCTCAAGAAGGTATTCCGTCCCGAGTTCCTCAACCGTGTTGACGACATCATTGTGTTCAACAAGCTCACTCAGGACGAGATCAAGGAAATCGCGAAGAAGATGCTTGACACCCTTGCAAAGCGTCTGAAGGCGCTGAATATCGAAATCAGCTTCACCGACGCGGCTATCACCGCCATCGCCGACAAGGGCTTTGACGATGCATACGGCGCGAGACCGCTCAGACGTGCGATTCAGAGCGAAATTGAGGATACTCTCTCCGAGTACATGCTCGACGGCAAGGTTGTGTCCGACTCCAAGGTCACCTGTGACTTTATCGACGGCAGGTTCGATTTCAAAACCGAATAATTCTAATATAGAAAAAAGCCTGACTTTTTACGAGTCGGGCTTTTTGTTGGAATCGGTTGACAGCGGCAATATACCGTGATAGAATAAAGTTACAGAATTGTAATCTCTGGAGGTGTATTATGGGTTTAAAAATCAGAAGAAAGAAAGCTCTGTTTATAATTCTCGGCGTTGTGGCTGTTTTGTTTGTGCTGAACCTTTTCCATGTGTTCAATATCTTTTCCTGCAACCCCTTCGCGAATCAGGCTCAGGTACGTTTTTACGACGAGATCGAGCCCGTGAACGAGGAGGATTCCGTGCGCCTGAGAGAGCTGCTTTACGGCAAGCCGCTTCACTATGATTCTCCGTCCTGCGGATTTGGCGAGGATGTCAGCGTTTCGTTCGGCGGCGATACGTTCATGCCAGCGCGCGACGGCGATGACATTGTAGAGAACAATGGAAAATACCTTACCCTAACTAAAGCCGAGAACGAGGAGTTTCACGAGATTTTAGAAAAATATGGGGTCACTTTCCCGTGCGTGTGAACGATAATTTTCAATTAAAGAACCCTGACCTTTTTGCGGTCAGGGTTTTGCTTTAGCAGTAGTAACGGATTTCCCCAAAAAAAGAGAGCCATTTTTCAATGATGAGTTGTTTGCAAGCAGGCATCTGCCTGATTTTGTTATCCAGAACTTAGTAGTGTCCGCAGAGGGCTTTCCTTTGGCTACGTGAACGTGAACAGGTTCAAGCGGTTTGTTTTCATTCGCCCAGAAGTACACGATATAGGAGCCTATTCTAAAAACCTGAGGCATTGTCAAATCCTCCGTTTTGCGAAAGCTCCAGAATCAGGTGGGCGTTGTTTTCAATAATCTTCCGATATTTTTCTATCTCTTCTTCCGAGAAACCGAAAATGTCCTTCCATTCGTAATTCGGAAGATAGCAGGTCGCGTAGTGAAAGCCGTCGTTTTCGTCAGGCTTTTCGATATAAACTTTAACCGAGTTATTCTCACTCATTTCGGAATGAACGATTTCCGTTTCGTCGTCGAGCGTTAGATATGGATACATCATAAGCGGCACCTCCGTTACTGTTATTTTATCATAGTCCGCAGGTAATTTCAATAACCAAAATCCGGAACGGAGCGACCCTAAATTTTCCGGTTTTCGTTTTCAATTTTCAAATAAAAAACCCTGACCTTTTTGCGGTCAGGGTTTTTCTCATGCCGAATAGTGGTGCGCCTTGTCGAGGAGCATGTCTTTAACCTTCATCAGCCGTGTGCGGCTGGAGCGGTCGTTTTCCTCGAGCTTCATGGAGATGTACTTGATCGTCTCCTGATAGCGCGGAATCATTACGTGCTCGAGCGAGTTAACGCGCCTGCGGGTCTTTTCGATCTCCGCCGACATCAGCTCGCAGCTCTTTTCGTACTGAGCGAGCTTGATAAGGTCGGGAAGCACCGTATCGAGGCTCGTAACAGCGTCGTCGAGCTCAAAGGAAGTGAACGCGAAGCCGTAGGGGAAGATATCGCCCTTGTCGGCGGTGCGCGTCTCGGTCT
The DNA here is from genome assembly GCA_900316555.1 of uncultured Eubacteriales bacterium. Taxonomy (GTDB): domain Bacteria; phylum Bacillota; class Clostridia; order Oscillospirales; family Acutalibacteraceae; genus Ruminococcoides. The sequence continues at coordinate 29,626 of ONDL01000001.1, forward strand.
CAAACTGCGGAATCTCTACGCTCATGACATTTTTGGAGCCGATCTGAACTCCGATCTGCTGCTTTGGCGAGAGGAGAGCCGCGTCGAGAGCCTCCTTGCTCATTACGGCGCTGGCGTTGACGAAGTGCGCGTTGCAGTGTTCAAGCTCCGCCTCAACCTTTTCGCGAAGGTCGCGGGTCTCGCGGATCAAGTCAAGAAACTGCCTCATCAGCTCGTCACGCTTGTCCTTGAGCATTTTATGTCCGCGCACAGCGGTTGTGAGCTGCTTTTTGAGCTTGCTCAGCTGCATGCGCGTCGGATTAACATTCATTACTGCCATTTTTTTACCTCCGTGAAGACAGGTTCGACTGAATTAACATGACGGTTGCCCGCGTCAGACGTTGCTCTGAATCGGGCTGCGCCAAGTTGTTGCCCGAGAATTTATCTTTTCTCGGGCGGCTGTTGTCGTCAAGCCTTCTTCGGGTAATATTTGTCAAGCATATCGTCCTTGATACGTTTCAGCTCGGAGCGCGGCAGGATCGCCAGCAGCTTCCAGCCGATGTCGAGGGTCTCCTCGATAGAGCGGTTCGCCTCGTAGCCCTGGGAGACGTATTCTCTCTCGAACGCCTCAGCGAACTCAGCGTACTTCTTATCCATGTCGGTGAGAGCCGCCTCGCCGAGAATAACCATCAGCTCGCGCGCGTCCTTGCCTCTCGCGTAAGCCGCAAAGAGCTGGTTCATGGTCGCCGCGTGGTCCTCTCTTGTTCTGCCGGGTCCGATACCCTTGTCCTTAAGTCGCGAAAGCGAGGGAAGAACGTCGATCGGCGGAGTAACGCCCTTGCGGTACAGCTCACGGGAGAGAATGATCTGACCCTCGGTGATGTAGCCCGTAAGGTCGGGGATCGGGTGGGTCTTGTCGTCCTCGGGCATGGTGAGGATCGGGATAAGCGTGATAGAGCCGTCCTTGCCTCTGAGTCTGCCTGCTCTCTCGTAGAGTGTCGCAAGGTCTGTGTACATGTAGCCGGGGTAGCCGCGTCTGCCGGGAACCTCCTTGCGCGCGGCGGAAACCTCACGCAGAGCGTCGGCGTAGTTTGTGATGTCGGTCATGATGACGAGAACGTGCATGCCGAGGTCAAACGCGAGGTACTCGGCTGCGGTCAGCGCCATCTTCGGGGTTGCGATTCTTTCGATTGCGGGGTCGTTCGCGAGGTTCACGAACATTACGGTACGGTCAATAGCGCCTGTTTCCTTGAAGGACTGGATAAAGTAGTCTGATTCCTCGAAGGTGATACCCATTGCGGCGAATACGACCGCGAACTGCTCGTCCTTGCCGCGGACGGCAGCCTGACGTGCGATCTGAGCAGCGAGCTGTGCGTGGGGCAGACCGGAAGCCGAGAAGATAGGCAGCTTCTGACCTCTTACGAGCGTGTTAAGACCGTCGATAGCGGAGATACCCGTCTGGATAAACTCCTGCGGATAGTTTCTCGCGGCGGGGTTCATGGGTGTGCCGTTAACGTCGAGGCGCTTTTCGGGGATGAGCGCGGGGCCGCCGTCGATCGGGTTGCCCAGACCGTCGAATACGCGCGAGAGCATATCGGATGAAACGGGAAGCTCCATTGAGCGACCCAGAAATCTTACCTTTGAATCGGCGAGGTTGATACCTGCCGCGGAATCGAAGAGCTGTACGAGAGCGTTGGTGCCGTCGACCTCAAGCACCTTGCAGCGGCGGGTCTCGCCGTTCGGAAGCTCGATTTCGCCGAGCTCGTCATACTTGACGCCGTCGACGTCGCTGATCATCATCAGAGGTCCAGCGACCTCGCGTATGGTGCGGTATTCCTTTGGCATCAGTCATCACTCCTTTTCAGTACGTCTGCAATTTCGCTGTCGAGCTGCGCCTGGATCGAGTCGAACTCAGCGGCAACCTTGTCCTCAGGCTCGTACTTGTAACGGCCGATTCTCTCTCTTACGGGCATATTTACGAGCAGCTCGATGTTCGCGCCGTTCTGCAGAGCCTCAAGAGCCTTGTCGTAGAAGCTGAGGATAGCGCGCATCATAAGCACCTGCTTGGGCAGCGAGGTGTAGGTGTCGGTGGGGTCGAAGGCGTTCTGGTGCAGGTAGTCCTCACGGATAGAGCGCGCGGACTCGAGCTTGAGTCTGTCGGGCGCTGAGAGCGCGTCCATACCGACGAGATTTACGATCTCCTGCAGCTCGCTCTCGTCCTGGAGCAGAGCCATCAGTCTGCCGCGAAGCTCCATGAAGTCGGGAGCGGCGTTTCCCGAGAACCACTTTGTGAGCTGGTCGGTGTAGAGCGAGTATGAGGTCAGCCAGTTTATAGCGGGGAAGTGGCGCTTGTAGGCAAGAGCCGCGTCAAGACCCCAGAATACCTTTACGATACGGAGAGTCGCCTGAGATACAGGCTCGGAGATATCACCGCCGGGAGGGGAAACCGCGCCGATAACGGAGAGCGCGCCTTCGGTGTCCTCTGTGCCGTTTACGAGCACGCGGCCTGCTCTCTCGTAGAACTGAGCGAGACGGCTGCCCAGATAAGCGGGATAGCCTTCCTCACCGGGCATTTCCTCGAGACGGCCGGACATCTCACGGAGAGCCTCAGCCCAGCGGGAGGTAGAGTCAGCCATCAGAGCTACGGTGTAGCCCATGTCGCGGAAGTACTCAGCGATAGTGATACCTGTGTAGATAGAAGCCTCACGCGCCGCAACGGGCATATCGGAGGTGTTCGCGATAAGCACGGTTCTCTCCATCAGGGAGTTGCCTGTGCGCGGATCCTTCAGCTCGGGGAACTCATTGAGAACGTCGGTCATCTCGTTGCCGCGCTCGCCGCAGCCGATGTAAACGATGATGTCGGCGGCAGCCCATTTAGCGAGCTGGTGCTGAACGACGGTCTTGCCTGAACCGAACGGGCCGGGAACAGCCGCAACGCCGCCCTTCGCGAGGGGGAAGAGGGTGTCGATCGGGCGCTGACCCGTGGTGAGCAGAATGTCGGGAGAGAGCTTCTTTTTGTAGGGTCTGCCAACGCGGACAGGCCATGTGGTGAACATTTTGATTTCCTTGTCGCCGTCGTCTGTTTTAATAACGGCAACAGCCTCGTCGATCGTGAATTCGCCCTCGTTGATCTTAACGAGCTCGCCTTCGATCTTGTTGGGAACGAGGATTTTGTGGAGCACGGCAGCTGTCTCCTGAACGGTGCCGAGAATGTCGCCGCTCGTGAGCTTGTCGCCGATTTTCGCTGTGGGACTGAACTTCCACTTCTTGCTGTGGTCGAGCGCGGGAACATCAACGCCTCTCTTGAGGTTGGTGCCCGCGACCTTCATGATCTCATCGAGAGGTCTCTGGATACCGTCGTAGATCGCGCCGATAAGACCGGGACCAAGCTCAACGGAGAGCGGAGCGCCCGTGGACTCAACCTTTTCGCCGGGGCCGAGACCCGAGGTCTCCTCATAGACCTGGACAGATGCCCTGTCGCCGTGCATCTCGATGATTTCGCCGATCAGACGCTGCTCGCTGACGCGCACAACGTCGAACATATTCGCGTCGCGCATACCCTCTGCGATGACGAGAGGACCCGCGACCTTGGTTATAATTCCTGTTTTCAATTAATACACCTCAATCGTTGAAGATAATGTCGGAGCCGACCGCTCTTTCGACAAAGGACGAAAGCCGCGATCTGCCTGTATTCAGGCTGCCTCTGACACCGGGAATGGGGATAATGGCGGGTGTGAGCCTCTCCTCATACCGCGCCCTGTCCTTTTCAACCGAGTTGTAAACCTCCTCGGTGAGGTAGATAATCGCGTAGTTGTCGCCGTCCGCGATGTTGCGCAGCAGGTGAGCCGCCTGTTCGTTGTCGTCGCAGGGAAAGATGTCGAGTCCGATTGCCGAGAAGCCCTTGATGGTTTCGGCGTCGCCGATAACGGCAATATTCTTAGCCATAAATCTCACGCAGCCTTTCCCTTATAGTATCGGCGTCGGTTTTTGTACGTACGCCGCTCTGAATGATGTGGATAACCTTTTTTTCTATCTCGCTGCCGAGGTAATAGCCCAGCAGCGGCTCCGCGCCTTCGCCCGCGCGCTTGCAGCTTTCCTTCGCAAGGAGGATAAGGCGGTTGTCGACCCAGCGCTCAAATGCCGAGGGTGACTCCTTATACGCTTCCATAGCCTTTTTGCAGTCGTAGTCGGGGATTTTTGACAGCTCGGTGACGAGCGCGTCGATTCCTTTGACAGCCGCTGCGATCAGCGCGTCCTTGCGGAAGCCTTCATAGCGCACGAGAGCGCGCTTGAGGTATTCGCGGTTAGCGCCTGTTCTCGCGGCGCGGAGAACGGTTTTTATGTTGCAGTAGAATACAAAGTTTTTGATATACGCTTCAAGGAAGCGCGACTCTCCGCTGTCGCCGATGCGCAGCATCTCGAGCATAGCCGCCTTGTCGACATAAGCGTCCGAGCGTCTCGCGTCGCCGGTGTGGGCTAGAGCCTCATACGCCTTGTCGGCGTTCACTCTGAGCCACTCGGGCAGCAGGTTCATGAGCCTGCTCTCGATCGCCTTCTTCATCACGGGGATATCGACGGTAGACGGAGTGACGAGCAGGTGCTCATAATCCCTGTCAGCCATCGTGCCCTTGAGGATCACCTTGAAGTTGTGAACGTCGTTCTGAATAAGGAACGGATCGAAAATCGAGAAATCGGGAGCCGTAGCCCTGAGATAGCTCCAGAGCTGAGCGGTGTGGGAGCTGAGGATCTCCTCAACGGTCTTGCCTTCGCCGTAGCCCTTGTCGCTGAGCATAGAAGCGATCTCTGCCTCGCTCTTGAGCGAAAGGAGCTGCTCGATGTCGGAGCGCGTCAGAAGATTTTTCTCTCTCGCGCGGACGGAGCCGATGGAATATTCATATGATAACGCCATAGCTCCCCCTTACTGCTCAAAAAGCTCGCGGTTGATCAAATCCTCGATTTCGTCGCGGCGGGCGTTAATGAGCGCACGGAAGTCCATATTTTCCTCGATGTCTCCGCTCTTGAGCACGAAGCCGCCGAGGATATCTGCGGGAGTATTTGAGACCGAGGCGTCAAGTCCCGCCTCGCGGATCTTGCCCTCAAAGTCTTGGGGCAGTCTCTGTAAATCCTTATTGTTTAGCAGGATCTCGCCGCTTTTGCCCTTTAACTGGGCGGCGAGCCTGTAGATAGCCTGAAAGTAATCGCCGTCGGGCAGCCCGAGGAAGTAGTCGAGCAGCGCGCCGACCGTCTTGTCGATCTCGCTTCTGCGCTGTCTGAGGAGCGCGTTGCGGATCTCAAGCTCGCAGCGGCTGAGTGACGCCGTCTTTGTCTGACGGAGCTTCTGCTCGTTTTTCTCGACGATGACCTTGACTCTCGACTGCGCTTCCCTGTCAGCCTCCGCCATAACGGCGTCGCGCGACTTGTCTGCCTCAAGGCGGATAGCCTTTACCGCCTCGTCGCAGTCGGTCTTAATTCGGTTGAGTATAATTTCTCCGCCGTTCATGCTTTCACCTCTTTTAATAGTTTGTCAGCGAATATTCAGCGGACAAATCAGATTGCCAGGTTGGGGATCTGGATTACAACGAGAAGTGAAACGATGAACGCGAGAAGAGCGTAAATCTCAACGAGGGTTACGGAAACCATGCCCTTTGAGAAGTTTTTGCTGTCCTTTGCGCTCATAGCGATACCCGAAACAGCCGCCTTGCCCTGAGCGATACCCGAGAAGAGACCGCCGAGACCGATAGCGAGTGACGCGCCGAGGAAGCAAAGACCCTGAGCGAGTGTGGGAGCGCTGCCGCCGAGAACGCCGCAGCTTACGAGAATAAGGAAGCCTACGATGAAGCCGTACAGACCCTGTGTGCCGGGGAGAAGGGTGAGAACGAGCATTTTACCGAACTGGGAGCTGTCCTCGGAGAGAACGCCCATAGCCGCCTGAGCAGCGCCGCCTACGCCCTTTGCAGAGCCGATACCTGCGAGAGCAGTTGCGATTGAAGCGCCTAAAAGCGCGAAAAACATACCATCCATTATTTGTTATCCTCCTGAATTTTAATGTATTTACTCTGAAGCGAGAACGGCTCGAACTCCTTGCCGCCGCCTTCGTAGAATTTGCTGAACATCTCAACGTACTGCAATCTCATCGTGTGAACGTAAGAGCCGAGGGCGTTGAGTCCTATGTTGATCAGGTGACCTGCGATGAAGATGATCACCATGAAGATGAATCCAACCACGCTTTTGCCCATCATGGTCGCGAGCATATTGAATACCTGCGCCATAACGCCGGTCGTCAGACCGAGAGCCAGCAGACGCGAGTAGCTGAGCAGGTCGCTGATGTAGCTTGTAACGTCGTAAAGTGACGCGAGACCGCCGATAGCCTTGCCGACGATGCCCTTCTTGCCGCGTCCCTGAGTGAGCACAAGACCGACAGCGCAGCCGATAGCGATTACCGCGCCGACCGTAACAAGTACAGGAGCGAGGAACATTCCCGCTGCGAGAACCGCTAAGCCGATAAGCAGCAGCATCCACAGTCCCGTGTCAAAGAATGCCGCGGCGTAGTCCTTCTCGCGGAAGCAGACCACGAACTTGCAGCCCATGCCGACGAGGATATGCACCAGACCGAAGGCGATAGAGATCACCATCAGCAGCAGCGCGTCCTTCTGCGGGTCGAGAGTCGGCCACGGCAGGAGCTTTGCCATCGTCATGTCGGTAGTGCCCGCGAAGTAGTTGTACAGAGAAGCGGGCGCGTCGCCGAAGATAGAGCCGAATACCAGACCCCAGACGGTGGTTGAAATGCCGCAGTACTGGAAGAGCTTGAGGTTGTTGCGCATCTTCTTGTCGGGCTTGAACACCTTGAGGGCGATGCCGATAACTATAACCATCAGCAGTCCGTAGCCCGCGTCTGAGAACATCATTCCGAAGAAGAAGTAGAAGAAGAACGCGAGCAGCGGCGTCGGGTCGAGGTCGCCCTTGCCGGGCGGCGAGTACATCGTCAGAATGCCCTGAGCGGGCTCGGCGAATTTGTTGTTTTTGAGCTTGACGGGAGCGTCGTCGCCGGCGTCCTCAAAGTCGACTGTGCAGGTCGCGACTCTCTCGCACAGCTCTTTTAGCTTTTCGCAGTCGTCCTCGGGGACAAAGCCCTCGATGATGAATACGTGCTTTGAGTGGTCGAGGTTGTTTATCACGTTGTACTTGTCCGCTCTTATGCGGAAGTAGTCCTGAGTGATCTTGATGTCGCTGCGCCTGGGTACTAAGGACTTGATCTCGTCCTCAGCCATTTCGTTTTCGAGCCTGAGACGTTCGCTCTTTTCGCGGAGTCTTTCCGACTTGACCTTCGGGATTTTGCTCGTGGCTCCCATAGGTCTCGCAAAGCCGAGGGTACGCAGTACGTCCTCAGCCATTGTCCTTTGGCTCTGAGGAACGAAGATGACGGCGCAGGTCATCGCTTCCTCGCTGTGATCGATTTCGGTGACGAATTCGAGCTTCGGGTTCTCCGCCGCTATCGCTTCCTTTAGAGCTGCCTCGGAGTACTGCTCGGGGAAGGTGCCGACAAAGACGGCGGTGGATTTGGTTTCTGTCGTGTTGAGCGGGATATCGAGTTTCTGCCAAGCCTCGAGCTGTACGAGCTGAGTCGCGATCCTCGTCCTCTCGGCGGAGTTGTCGCTGCGCTTCTTGTCGAGCTCAGCGAGCCGCTTGCAGATCGAGATGACCTCGCCCGACTTCGCAGCGATCTCGCCGATCTCGTCGGGGTCGACCTCGCGTCTGCCCTTAAGGGAGGCTAGCATTCCGCCCTTTTCGGGAGAAACGCTGTCGAGGATCTTAAGCGCCTGTTCCGTCAGTGTGACGTTGCGCTCAAAGACCTGCATTGGCCGGCTCATATCAACGCGCTCAAAACCGCTGCGGGATTTTTCGACCCTCTTTATCTGAACGAGCGCGCTGTCCTGCAAGTGCTCGAGCAGCCGCTTTCTGTCCTGACGGAGGGCGACGATCCTGACGGTTTTCATTTTTGCTTTTGCCAAATAGCTTCACCACACTTTTGATGATAGTTTTGTTTTTTAGTTTAACGCAGAATTGCTTCCGCCGCGTCGAGGACAACCCTGCCGCGGTTTTTCTCAGCGGTCGCCGAGATATCCGCACACTGCGAGCCTGCCAAGGCTCTGGCTTCCTCAAGCGCCTTTTCCGCCTCAGCCCTTGCCTGCTCCAGCGACCTTTCGCACTTCTCGCGGGCAGCCTGTTCGCGCTTTTCAATCAGCGCGGCGGCGTCCTTTTTTGCCTGCGCGGCGCGCTCCTGAGCGTCTGCCTTTGCCTGTGCCTCACGCTCGCCGCATTCTTCCTCGGCGGCGCGGATAGCGTCCAATATATCCTTAGCCATAGTCTCTCCTTTCCGTAAGATGAAGGATTGCTTACGATTAATAATCGTTGACTGACCTATATAACAATAAATATACCACATTTTGACGGAGAAATCAATAAAAATATTCATTTTCAACTGTACAAATTCATCAAAGTGCGGCTATTTTTGACAGTTTTGCAATCCTGATGAAAAAATGTGCATAAACCGATTTTTGACTGAATTATGTCGAAGCGGTTGACAGCGAATGCCAAACATAATAAAATAAAACCAAACCGAAATGTATGGAAGGTAAACATATGAAAAAAGAGATAAAAACCAACGTCATGCGCCTGCTCGAGCGCGAGGGTGTGGATTATATCGCCCACGAGTATCCCCACGGCAAGGAAGCGGTCGACGGCGTGACGGTAGCGTCCCTTTTGGGGCAGGATCCCGCCTGCGTGTTCAAGACTCTGGTGACAAAGGGACACAGCGGCGGATACTTCGTGTTCGTCGTGCCCGTCGAAAAGGAGCTTGACCTCAAGAAATGCGCTCGCAGCGTGGGTGAGAAGAGCGTCGAGATGATTCACGTCAGGGACATCACAAAGGTCACGGGATATGTGCGCGGCGGCTGTTCGCCGCTGTGCATGAAGAAGCCTTATCCAACGGTTTTCCACGAGAGCGCGGGCAGTATTGACCGCATCATCGTCAGCGCGGGCAAAATCGGCTATCAGATCGACCTTGCGCCCGGGAATCTGCTCAGGCTTTCGAATGGCACGCTTGCCGACATCATCAAACAGGAGAGTATATGATTTCAAAATTCAGTGTAAAAAAACCGATGACGATATTCGTTGCGGTGATAATGGTGATCGTGCTCGGCGTAGTGGCTTTTACGCGAATGACGCCCGATTTGCTGCCGAACATGGACTTGCCCTACGCGATGGTACTGACCACATACGCAGGTCAGACTCCCGAAACCGTCGAAAAGGAAGTGACAAAGCCGCTTGAGCAGTCGCTCGCAATAGTCGACGGCGTAAAGCAGCTGACCTCGCAGTCGGCTGAGAACTATTCGCTCCTTATAATCGAGTTCAACGACGGCACCGACATGAACACCGCGACGGTGGATATGCGTACGTCGATCGACGCCGTAGCCGACGCGTGGAGCGACACGATAGGCACGCCGTATCTCATCAAGCTCAACCCGAATATGCTGCCCGTCGCGATGACGGCGGTGGACTATGAGGGCAAGGACAGGGGCGAGATCTCGTCATTCGTCAGCGACGAGCTGATCAACAAGCTCGAGGGCGTTGACGGCGTTGCATCCGTGTCAAAGAAGGGCTTGCTCACCGAGCGCGAGAACATTGTGCTCTCGCAGAAGAAGCTCGATAAGCTGAACAAAAAAATAACCGCCGCGCTCGACAGCAAGTTTGCCGACGCGGAGGATAAAATCAAGGAAGCGCGTTCCGAGCTCGACAAGAATGTCGCCGCCGCCGAGGACGGCGCGGGAGTTATCTCGTCCTCACTCGACGAGATTTCGAACCAGCAGGCGCAGCTCGGCGAACAGCTCGCGGACGCTCAGACTCAGGCGGACGACGGCAAGACAAAGATGCTCTCCGCGAAGATGGAGCTGCTCGATCAGAAGGCAACTCTTGCGCAGACAAAGCAGGTGCTCGAACTCAGCTCCAACGCTCTGCTCACGATAAAGGCGGGCTACAACGACCTGCTCAAAACAAAAGCCGAGCTGAGCGACCGCATAGACGCGCTGACGAAGCTCAACGACCGCTACATCTCGGCGCTCGAGGAGCTTTTAAGCCCCGAGACGACCCCCGAAAGGCGGCAGGAGCTCAATGACGAGCTAGAGAAAATCGACAGGGAGCTCGAGCCGTACGGTATAAAGAAGGAAGGGCTGGCGGCTGCTATTGCGGCTGCGAATGCGGCTCTGGCGCAGGCGGATTCCTCTATCGGGGAGCTCAACCAAAAGCTGCGCGACCTCGGAACGGACTTTGACTCAATCGATAATACGATAAACAGCCTCAGCGAGCAAATCGCGCAGATTAACTCGGGCATTGAACAGATAGACGCGGCGATTTCGGGACTTGACGACCAGACTCTGACCGTCAGCCAGGCGCTCGCGACGATAAGTCAGCAGCAGTCGAACGCGGACTTCCAGATGTCCTCGGCAGTTGCGGCGCTGACCGCGAAGCAGACCGAGGTGACCGCGGCTGCGGCACAGCTCGACGCGGCACAGAAGGAGCTTGACTCCTCGCTCGAGCAGATTTCAGAGCAAAAGAAAACCGCTGCGGACGCGGCTGATATGGACGGCAAGGTCACGCTCGACAACGTGTCGGGTATTCTGATGGCTCAGAGCTTTTCGATGCCTGCGGGCTATGTCAGCGACGACAACGGCGGCAGGTATCTTGTACGCGTCGGCGACGAGGTTCGTTCGGAACAGGCTCTCAGCGACCTTGTGCTCTTTGACACGAAAATCGACAGCGTCGGCGTTGTCAGGCTCAGCGACGTTGCCGACGTTTTCATAAGCGACAACTCCGACGAGATCTACGCCAAAATCGACGGCAACGACGGCGTTATACTCAGTTTCTCGAAGCAAAGCAACATCGCGACCTCGACCGTCTGCAACAACCTCAACGCCGAGATGCGCGAGCTCGAGGAAAAGTACGACGGACTGAAATTCAGAAATCTCTACAGCCAGGGCGACTACATAGCGGTCATCATCGGCAGCGTGCTCCAGAACCTGCTGATGGGCGCGGTCTTGGCGATAATCATACTGTTCCTGTTCCTGCGCGACATAAAGCCCACGGTTATCGTCGCGTGCTCGATACCCGTCAGCGTGATTTTCGCGATAGTCATGATGTATATCAGCGGCATTTCGCTCAACATGATCTCGCTCTCGGGACTCGCGATAGGTGTCGGAATGCTCGTCGACAACTCGGTCGTCGTAATCGAGAATATCTACCGCCTGCGCTCAAAGGGAATATCTGCACCCGCTGCGGCGGTGAACGGAGCGCGTCAGGTCGCGGGCGCGATAGCCGCCTCGACACTGACCACGATCTGCGTTTTCGTCCCGATCGTCTTTGTACAGGGACTTACGCGCCAGCTCTTTGTCGACATGGCGCTCACTATCGGCTATTCGCTGATCGCAAGCCTTATCATCGCGCTGACATTGGTGCCTGCGATGAGCCAGCGGATGCTCCGCAAAATCCGCGACACAAAGCAGGGCGAGGGAAGGATGCTTCGCACCTACGAGCGCAGCCTGCGGTTCGTGCTGCGCCACAAGGCCGTTTCAATCATAGTGGTAATCGCGCTGCTCTTCGGCAGCGGACTCGCGGTATTCTCCCGCGGCTTCAGCTTCATGCCCGAGATGAGCGGCACCGAGGTCTCGGTGAGCGTAACGCTCTCGGACAACGCGACCTTTGACGAGACCGTCGAGGCTGCGGAGAAGGTCAACGAGGCTATGCTCAAATACGACGAGTTCGAGACAGTCGGCGTTACCGTCGGCGGCTCGATGTCGCTGATGGGAATGTCTTTCGGCGGTTCCTCGGGCGACGCTGGCAGCATCACCGCCTACGGCGTGCTCAAGTCCGACGCGACAAAGAAGGGAGCCGAGATCTCGAAGAAGCTCGAGGAGGAGCTTGACGGAATCGGCGAGATAACAATGGGCGGCTCGACGACCTCGATGTCCTCAATGCTAGGCGACGGCAGCGTCCAGCTCAGGCTTATCGGCGACGACCTGCCAAAAATGCAGGAAGCGGCGAAGGATATCGCGGCTAATATGGAGGAGCTCGACAGCGTTTCGGAGTCCGACAGCGGCATGGGCGCGACTTCTCCCGAAATCAAGGTCACTGTTGACAGAGCGAAGGCTGCGGCAAAGGGTCTGACCGTCGCTCAGGTGTTCCAGCAGGTCGCGGCGGCCGTAGCAGAGGAAAAGACCTCCGTCACCCTGCGCGGCGAGGACGGAAAGAATATCGACGTTGTGATCGTCAAGGACGATTCGAACAAGACGACCTCAGACACAGTCGGCAGCATTGACCTCACCTATACGGATTCCGAGGGCAAGGAGAAAAAGACCTCGCTCTCGTCTGTGGCGGATATCGATGAAGCGGAGACGCTCGACATGATTCGCCGCACCGACCAGAAGCGCAACCTGATTATCTCGGGCACGGTCGCAGATGGTTACAGCCTGACCGCTGCGACGAACGACGTGCGCTCGATGATGGATTCCTACGACCTGCCCGCGGGCTGCACGGTCGAGTACGACGGCTCCGACAAGATGACGATGGAAGCCATGCAGCAGCTCTCGCTCATGCTCTTGCTCGGCGTTGTGATGATTTATCTCATCATGGTTGCGCAGTTCCAGAGTCTCAAGTCACCGTTCATCATCATGTTCACGATCCCGCTTGCGTTCACGGGCGGCTTCCTCGGACTTCTCGTCACGGGCTTCGACGTCAGCGTAATCTCGATGATAGGCTTCGTAACGCTTTGCGGCATCATTGTCAACAACGGCATAGTTCTCGTCGACTACATCAACGTCCTGCGGCTCGGCGGCAAGGAAAGGGTAGAGGCGATCGTCGAGGCAGGCAAGACGCGTATGCGCCCGATATTCATTACGGCTTTGACTACGGTTCTAGGCTTGTCGGTAATGGCTCTCGGCATCGGAACGGGCGCTGAGATGATGCAGCCGCTCGCGATAGTATGTATCGGCGGACTGCTCTACGCGACGTTCATGACGCTCTTTGTGATTCCGCTGATTTACGATGCGTTCAACAAGAGGGAAATGAAGCGTGTTGAGGAAAAGGAGCTTGAGCTTCCGGAAGGCATGATATAATATGAAAAACGGAGAGCTTTCGCCCTCCGTTTTTTTAATATGGCAGCTGTAATTCCCAGTCCTTAAGCAATTCTCTGAGCTGCGCTTCCTTCTCAATCGGCACTTCGAAATAGATCACCGTGTACTCGTTTATCGATACATATGAGATGTTCTGTCCGGTCGTCTCGGTGTAGAACGCGTTGAACGAGAAATCCTGCGTGGTGTATCTCGTTAAATCCTGCGTGGTGTATCTCGTTGTAAGGCGCGGAGTTGAGCGGATCTTGTTTTTAAGATCGCCGAATGTCTCGAGCGCCGAGAACAGACCTTTTTCCTGAGTAAACTCGTCAAACTCCATGAGCATGATGCTGAAGGCGTTGTTTTCGGGGTGCGCTGTCAGGCACGAGGTGATGTAAAGCTCCTCTCTGCCCTTTATTGTGTTATCAACCGTCATTCCGTGAGCCTCCATGTAATCTGTGAAGCTCTCCGAGGTGATACGTTCGTTTTGAAGGTCGTACAGCACGTTCGCGTTGTTTATAATGAAAGAGAATACCGCGCAGACGATAATCGCCGTACCTCCCGCGATGATCAGCCGCAGCGCCTTGACGTGCCTTATCACGAGCACGATTCCCGCGGCAGCCACAGCCGCTGCCCACAGAATCGGCAGCAGGAAGAGAAAGACTCTCAGCGGCTGGTTTTCGGTGATAAAGGTGTTGAGCCAGCCGAAGATGATAGGCGACGCCGGCAGTGTGAAAAACGCTGTCACAAAGAGGAAGTCCCTCGCGATACGCAGGATAACGAGCCTTTTGCCGCCTGTCTGATGAGTTTTGCACAGCCTGCGGTCGCGGTAGTGGGGTGTGGATTTGAGCAGCTTTGAAAGCTCCTCGACGCTTTCGACTTCTCTCTTGTCAACGCACAGCCGCGACTTGTTCTGCATTTTAAGGATAAAATACGCGTCGGTCTCGGTGATCGAGCGGATATTCGCGTAGAACAGGCTCAGCGGCTCGGCATTTTCCTCCTCGATCTCGAGGTGGTCATAGAAGAACCTCAGCGAGCAGGGGTGATTTGTGCCGAAGCCCGCTGCTTTTTTCGTGAGGATAATTCCGATGACCATAAGCGTTATTCCCGCCAAAAGACAGAGCAGAGCCGCTATGCCATAGCGGTAAATAAAATCCCATGTCGTGTGCTCGAAAGCGTAGCGCGTGTTATATATATTGTATTTGAAGAACAGCATCATGCCGCAGAGAACGCCCAAAAGCAGCGCGACTGAAATCAGAACCGTTGCCGCAGGATTCCCGACAGAGCGCATTGCAGCACGAATATCTTTTTTCTTTGTAAGAATATTAACCGAGGATATCGGCTGCGGAATGCTCTCCGTTTCGGGCTTGCCGAGCAGAGCGTCCACCGTGGTGCCGAAAATCCCGCTGAGCTTGAGCAGCAGATCGACCGAGGGCATAGTCCTGTCGTTTTCCCACTGGCTCACGCTCTGACGGGTTACGAAGAGCTGATTTGCGAGCGCCTCCTGAGAGAGGCCTTTATCTTTTCTGTGTTGTTGAAGATTTTGTCCGAAGTTCATGTCTGACGCCTCATTTCAAAAGACCGTCTTTGTCGTAGTATTCCTTGTCGACGAATTCGTCCTGATCGTCAAGGTTGTATTCGCTGTTTTTGAAGAGTCCCGAGCCGAACCTGAACTGCTCGTTGCGGTTCCTCACGAACGCGACGCCGATGATTACGATAATGATGATTAACGGAATAAGAAGCCATCCCATAGGCTCACCTCCCTTAGTTGTTGGCACCAGTATAATATTATTCTTCAAAAAAGTAAAGAAAGTATCTCTTTACATAGATTTTATGCGGGTTTTTGAGGTGTGTAAAGCCCCTGCTGCGGCCAAAAAACAACGGAGGTAAGCGCGCGTTTACCTCCGCTTTTTCTTTCTTCTGCCCGCGTTTTTGAAGATGACCTTATACAGCCGCCTCGAGTCGTAGACCGTGCGGAAGTGCGAGGTGCCGTTGTCGCCGATGTAAACCGCCTCGATCGGAACCTCCTTTATCGGGATCCCCTCTCTGTCAACGTCGATCAGCATCTGCATCTCATATTCATAACGGCTGCCCTCGATTTTGGTCAGCACGGGGATCAGGTCGTGTGTAAAGCCGCGCAGTCCGCTCTGTGTGTCGTAGATCCTCACGGGCGTGAGTGTGTTCAGAAAAACACGAGTGATGAGGTTTCCGCTCTTGCTGCGAAACGGCGCATCGTGTTTAAGTCTGCGGCTTCCTATTATAAGCGTCGACGGACATCTTTTCGCGGCGCTTGAAACCCTCAGCGCGTCCGAGGTAAGGTGCTGACCGTCCGCGTCGACGGTGACCACGGTGTAGGGCGGCGTGCAGTTCTTGTAAATCCAGCGAAGTCCTGTTTTCAGCGCGATACCCTTGCCCCTGTTTTCCTCGTGGGCGATAACCTCGTCGGCGCCGTTCGACTTGTCAAAGAGATAGTCGAATTCAGGGTCGCTGCCGTCGTTTACAATAATTACGGTGAAGCCGCTGTTCTTTAAGCCCCTGACAACGCCCGTGATTTTTTGATCGGGGTTGTACGCGGGAATCAGCGCGATTTTTGAGTTGTTTTTCAGCATAGCTATCCTCCGTTAACGGATTTTTGCGTTTCTTTCCCAGAAAACGCCGTCCTCAAAGCCTTGGATTGACTTGTTTGTTTCCGCGTCGCATAGGCGTTTTTCAGCCCACACGCAGTACTGCGGATTTTGCTCGATGCCCGAGTAGTGCCGTCCGAGCTTTTTGGCTGTCACCGAGGTTGAGCCTGAGCCGAGGAACGGGTCGAATACGGTATCGCCCTCGTTTGATGAGGCGAGAATCAGCTTTGCGAGCAGCTTTTCGGGCTTCTGAGTCGGGTGAGCGGTGTTCTCGGGCATCGACCAGTACGGAACCGAGATATCGTCCCAGAAGTTCGAAGCGCCCGTGTTGCGGAAGTTGCCCTCGGCGGTTTCCTCCCAGTCCTTCGGCTTGCCTGCCACCCTGTACGGCGCGATGACCCTGCGGCGGATTTTGACCGCGTCGGGGTTGAAGGTGTAGTCCTTTGATTTCGTAACGAACCAGATGTCCTCCATGCTGTTTTTCCAGTTGCGCATGGCTCCTCTGCCTTTTTCGCGCTGCCAGGTAATCCGGTTCTGAATGTGAAAGCGCTTAGCGAGCGCCTGACCTATGACGATGCTCGATTTCCAGTCGCAGCAGACGTACATGCTGCCGTTGTCCTTCAGAATCGGCTCGAGCAGGCTCAGCCACCTCTCGGTGTACTCAAGGTAGCTGTCGGCGGTCGTCTCGCGGAAGGTGCTGCCGTGAAAGTCCTTTGTGAGATTGTACGGCGGGTCGGCGATTATCAGGTCGGCAAAGCTCTTGGGCAGCAGCGGCAAAACCTCAAAGGTATCGCCGAGTATAGTCCTGTCCAGTATTTCATCAGCCGCTGCCTTTTCGCGGACGGTCACGCAGCGCCCGAGGTACTCTCTGCCCTCGTCAACGCTGATATCGATAGTCTTGTTTCTTGCGGATTTCATAGCGTCCTCCTGTATGAAAATATTCTATCACAAACCACGCCCGATTTCAACAAAAAACGCCGACGGATTTGACCGCCGGCGCCTTTATCATTTTTTATGCCTTTTTTTGAATTCCCTGACGCGCTCCGAGATTTCCTTAAGCTCCTGTTTGTTCAGCTCAGGTAGGTTCTCGAGCTTCTCGAGGAAGGTCGAAACCGTATCTCTCTCACGGGTTTTGAGGTACTCGGTGTAGTACGCGACGACTACGCCCGGCACCATAGCTACGGTGAGGATACCGCAGATAGTGACAAAAATCACAACGAGCCTTCCTATCACTGTGACGGCGGTGATATCGCCGAAGCCGATCGTGGTCGACGCCACGAAGCAGAACCAGAAGCCGTCCCAGAGGGACTGAACCTGCGGCTCAAAAATCCACGTCAGCACCGCGCCTATGCAGAGCACGATAAGGTATGCGAAGAAGATTTTCATCGTTCCCGTATGGTTCAGCAGGTGAATCATACGCTTCAAAGGCTTTTTCATCAGTCGAGCGACCTCTTCTGAGCGGCGGGAACGCGCTTCTCGTAGCAGGCGAACGCGTCGTCAACGAGCTGCTTGTCGGGCTTGGGTGAAATGAGGCTGACGAGCGGAACAATTATAAGACCCGCGATCATAGTGAACGCGCCGCAGTTGATGGGCGACTGGAGAATAACGGGGAAGAAGGAGCGGAAGAAGAGGTTGAGCACCATAACGCCCGCGCCGAAAATAAAGCTGACCCAACAGGCGAGCTTTGTGGTTTTTTTCCAGTACAGACCGTAGAGGAAGGGAGCGAGGAACGCGCCTGCGAGAGCACCCCACGAAACGCCCATGAGCTGAGCGATGAACTTCACGCTCTCGTTCTTGCTCTGGGTCTGGTAGATAGCGATGAACGCCGAAATCGCGATGAATACCACAATGAAGATACGGATAAGCACGACCTGCTTTTTGTCGCTCATCTTCTTGATGATGTTGCCCTTGAGCAGGTCGATTGTCAGAGTTGAGCTCGACGCGATAACGAGCGAGCTGAGAGTTGACATCGAAGCCGAGAGCACGAGGATTACGACGACCGCGATAAGGATATCGGGCAGGGTAGAGAGCATTGTGGGAATGATAGCGTCGTAGCCGTTTGCCGCAACGTCAACGTCAAAGAGTCTGCCGAAGCCGCCGAGGAAGTAGCAGCCGCCCGCGACGATGATAGCGAAGCCCGTCGAGATAACGGTACCCTTGCGGATATCCTTCTCGTGCTTGATGGCGTAGAACTTCTGAACCATCTGAGGCAGACCCCAGGTGCCGAGAGAGGTGAGGATAACAACGCCGAGCAGGTTGAGCGGGTCGGGGCCGAAGAAGGAGTTGAACGCGCCGGGCATATCGCTGACGGTTTCGTCAGTGACCTGCGAAAGACCCTTGAGAGCCTCAAGGAAGCCGCCCTGCTGGCTGAGAACGGCGGCGATTACCGCGACGATACCGATGAGCATGATGATACCCTGGATAAAGTCGTTGATAGCGGTAGCCATGTAACCGCCCGCGATAACGTAGATGCCCGTGAGCACCGACATCGCGATGATGCACCAGATGTAGGGAATTCCGAACGCCATCTCGAACAGTCTTGAAAGGCCGTTGTAGAGAGAAGCGGTGTAGGGAATGAGGAAGATGAATACGATGATCGACGCGCCGATCTTGAGTCCCTTGCTGTTAAAGCGCTTGCCGAAGAATTCGGGCATAGTCGCGGAGTTGAGGTGCTGGGTCATAATGCGCGTGCGGCGGCCAAGGATCGCCCATGCGAGGAACGAGCCGATAAGGGCGTTGCCGATACCGATCCAGGTGGACGCGATACCGTACTTCCAGCCGAACTGTCCCGCGTAGCCGATGAAGATTACCGCGGAGAAATACGATGTGCCGTAGGCGAAAGCCGTCAGCCACGGGCCGACGCTTCGTCCGCCGAGCACAAAGCCGTTTACGTCAGTTGCGTTCTTGCGGCAGTAGATGCCGACTCCGACCATTACGCCGAAGAACAGAACCAACATTACAATTTTCAATACCATTTAAGATACCCCCATTTTAAGCGGTTTTGATTTTGCGTTCCGCTTATTTGATATTTATCTCATTCTGCTGGGCGACAACGCTTTCGCCGCAGTAGATTTTTCTGAGCACGGGTTTTTCGATTTTGCCGGTGGGATTGCGCGGAACCTTCGCGAAGATCACCCTGCGCGGTCTTTTGTAGCGCGGCAAATCAAGACAGAAGTTGTTGACTTCCTCCTCAGAGAGCGAGAAGCCTTCCTTGACCTCGATGATCGCGGCTGCGATCTCGCCGAGGCGCTGGTCGGGCAGTCCGATGACCGCGACGTCCTTTATGCTGCCGTTTGAACGGAGGAAGTCCTCGATCTGGACGGGATAGATATTCTCGCCGCCCGTGATGATAACGTCCTTCTTTCTGTCGACGAGGTAAATAAAGCCGTCCTCGTCGCGCTCAGCCATGTCGCCGGTGTAGAGCCAGCCCTCGTCGTCGAGAACCTCGTCGGTGGACTTAGCGTCCTTGTAGTAGCACTTCATAACGCCGGGACCTTTTACAGCGAGCTCGCCTACGCCGTCGGTGACCTCTTTGCGGTTCTCGTCGACGATCTTTACCTGCCAGCCGTAGCCGGGAATGCCGATAGCGCCGACCTTGTTAATGTTTTCCATGCCGAGGTGAACGCAGCCGGGGCCTATGCTCTCGCTGAGACCGTAGTTGGTGTCGTATGCGTGGTGCGGAAATACTGCCTTCCAGCGCTTGATAAGAGTGGGCGGAACGGGCTGAGCGCCGATGTGCATAAGTCTCCACTGGCTGAGCTCGTAGCCGTCGATGTCGACTCTGCCGCTTTCGATGGCGTCGAGAATGTCCTGAGCCCACGGAACGAGCAGCCAGACGATAGTGCATCTCTCCTCGCTGACGGTGCGGATTATCCACTCGGGAGAAACGCCTCTGAGCAGAACAGCCTTGCCGCCCGAGATAAGGCTGCCGAACCAGTGCATCTTCGCGCCCGTGTGGTAGAGGGGAGGAATGCAGAGGAAAACGTCGTCCTTTTTCTGGTGGTGGTGAGCCTGCTCGACCTTAGCGGAGTGAACGAGCGCGGCGTGAGCGTGCAGGATAGCCTTCGGGAAGCCTGTAGTGCCCGACGAGAAGTAGATAGCTCCGTCGTCCTCGTCGGTGATATAAACGCTGGGAGCCTGTGACGAGCAGTAATTGAGCAGCTTGTCGTAGCTGTCTGCAAAGCTCGGGCACTCGTCGCCGACGTAGAAGCAGTCCTTGAGTCTGGGGATCCTGTCGCGGATCTCCTCGACTCTGCCGATGAATTCGGGGCCGAAAACGAGGATATCCGAGTCGGATTTTTCGAGGCAGTACTTGATCTCCTCGGCGGTGTAGCGGAAGTTGAGCGGAACCGCGACAGCGCCCGCCTTGAGAATGCCGAAGTAGATCGGCAGCCAGTCAAGGCAGTTCATCAGGAGAATAGCGACCTTGTCGCCCTTCTTGATACCTCTGGTGAGCAGGAGATTCGCAAAGCGGTTCGCCTGCTTCTCAAACTCGCCCCATGTCAGCTGCTTGCGGAACGCTCCGCCTCTTGCGGCTTCGATCAGCGAGTACTCGCGCCATGTCACATGCGGAATGTTCTTGACCTCGGGGTTGATCTCCACAAGCGCGACGTCGTTTTTGAAATAGGTTGCGTTTCTTGTCAGAAACTCTGTGATTGGCATAATCATGCTCCTTTAAGTTTGATAGGACGGCAGCCCGTTTTTTTGCGATTTAAATGGCTAAAGCAGACTGCCCGAAAAAATACCCCGAAACCAATACGATATCGGGGTCGCGATTACCTATCTACTATCTCACTTTTTATTCGTTTTGTCAAGAGGTATAGCACAGTTTTGTGCAGAATATATGGAGCGCCTATGATTTTATTGTGCAATACAACTAAGCTGAATCTTCCTTTGCGGACAGAAAACCGCTTTTGAGATTGCGAAATGGTGCGGTATTGCGTTTTTCACTGTTCAGACTGTCCAATTTGACACCCGGATTGTTGTGCGTATTTCCTAAAAATCTATTCGGATTAAAATAATTATTGCACTTAACGCTTTAATATGATAAAATACTAATGTTCATTTGCCGAAAATTGTCGTTTCGGCGAAAATAATTTCATAGGAGAATTAAAATGAAAAAGAATCTGGTAAAGAACCTGATATTCATAGGCGCAGTCATCGCCTATATCGTGTTCTGCTTTACCCAAGCGCCGATTACGCAGGCGGTCACCGTCACCGGAACCGGTGAAGAAGCCGTAGCGGTCGGCTCATGGTGGTCGCTGCTGCCGCCGATCATCGCGATCGGTCTCGCGCTGGTCACCAAGGAGGTTTACTCCTCACTCTTCATCGGTATCATCTCGGGCGCTGTGCTCCACGCTGTTTCGATGGGCACGGGCTTCGTCGGCGTGATGACCACGGTCGTAAACGACGGTCTTATCGCCAACATCGCCGACAGCTACAACGTCGGTATCCTTGTTTTCCTCGTAGTTCTCGGCGCGATAGTCGTGCTCATGAACCGCGCGGGCGGCAGCCGTGCCTACGGCGAATGGGCTGCAAAGCACATTCACACACGCGTCGGCGCGAGCATCGCAACCTTCCTGCTCGGCGTTCTGATTTTTGTCGACGACTATTTCAACTGTCTGACAGTCGGCTCGGTAATGCGCCCTGTCACCGACAAGCACAAGATCTCGCGTTCAAAGCTCGCCTATATCATCGACGCGACCGCAGCTCCCGTATGCATCATAGCTCCGATCTCCTCATGGGCGGCGGCTGTCAGCGGCACAGTTGACGGCGTAAACGGAATCCAGCTCTTCATCAGCACGATTCCCTACAACCTCTACGCGATCCTCACTCTCATCATGGTGATCTTCGTTTCCGTATCAAACGTAGACTACGGCCCCATGCGCACCCACGAGATCAACGCTATCAACGGCGACCTCTTCACCACACGCAACAGCGTATATGACAAGGACGACGAGCCTACCCACACAAAGGGCAAGGTCATCGACCTCATTCTTCCGGTACTTCTGCTCATCGGCTTCTGCGTTGTCGGAATGCTCTACACAGGCGGTCTCTTTGAGGGCGCGAGCATCATCGACGCATTCGCTAACTGCGACGCTTCCGTAGGTCTGTCGCTCGGCTCGATCGGCGCTCTTATCGTGATCATGGTTTATTACATGGTTCGCCGCGTGCTCAAGTTCACAGAGTGCATGAGCTCCATCGTAGCGGGCTTCAAGCAGATGGTTCCCGCTATCCTGATCCTCGTATTCGCATGGACACTCAAGACAATGACCAACCAGCTCGGCGCCGCTGAGTTCGTAAGAGGCATTGTTGAGAGCGCTACCGCGATCCAGATCCTGCTTCCGCTGCTGCTCTTCGTCGTCGCGCTCGGACTTTCCTTCGCGACAGGCACCTCGTGGGGCACCTTCGGTATCCTCATTCCGATCGTCACCGGCGTGTTCCAGTCACAGCTCGCCAACGTCACCGACGGAACTATCCCCTCAATGGTTATCGTCTGTATCTCCGCTTGTCTTGCGGGCGCGGTTTGCGGCGACCACTGCTCACCGATTTCCGATACCACTATCATGGCTTCAACTGGCGCACAGTGCGACCACGTTAACCACGTATCGACCCAGCTGCCCTACGCTCTCACCGTTGCGGGCGTTGCGGCTGTCGGCTATCTGCTCGCGGGCTTCGTCCAGAACGTATTCGTAGTTCTCGGCGTTTCCGCAGCTCTCATGGTAGCTGTCCTCATCGGCATCAAGCTCATCGTCGGCAAGGACGACAAAAAGACAGTAAAGGAATAATTCAATAACAATAATGCCGCTTTCGGAGAGATTCGAGGGCGGTTTTTGTTATAATAAGACGATTGCCCCCGCCGTTGATGATTGCCCTGATAAAGCTCAACCCGGTCAAAGGCGGGAGAATGCGCCCACCGGCGCGGTTTTGTTGTTTACAAAAATTCTATTTTGTGGTACCATATATGTCGGAAGGATG
Organism: uncultured Eubacteriales bacterium; assembly: GCA_900316555.1. Classification (GTDB taxonomy): domain Bacteria; phylum Bacillota; class Clostridia; order Oscillospirales; family Acutalibacteraceae; genus Ruminococcoides. The sequence goes on from ONDL01000001.1 coordinate 52,364, forward strand.
TGTGTCTTTATGAAAACAGGCTTGGTTCTCGAGGGCGGCGCGATGCGCGGACTGTTCAGCGCGGGCGTCACCGACGTTATGATGGAGAACGGAATCAGCTTTAACTGCCTCGTCGGCGTTTCGGCAGGCGCGGCGTTCGGCTGTAACTATAAATCGGGTCAGAACGGCAGGGCTGTCCGCTACAATACCCGCTTCGCAAAGGACAAACGCTATTGCAGCACCCGGTCGCTTATCCGCACGGGCGACCTTTTCGGCGCGGAATTCTGTTACCACACCGTGCCGAACAAGCTCGATGTTTTTGACAGAGAAGCGTTTAATAATTCTTCTATGGAATTTTACGTTGTCTGCACCGACTGCGTCACCGGCCTGCCCGTTTACAAGCGCCTCGACCTTGCGGACGACACCTGCTTTGAGTGGATACGCGCCTCTGCGTCCATGCCGCTCGTGTCAAAGCCCGTTGAGCTTGAGGGAAAGAAACTGCTCGACGGAGGAATGTCAGACTCAATACCGCTCAGGTTTATGATACGCGGCGGCTTTGAGAAGAACGTAGTTATCCTCACTCAGCCGCGCGATTTCGAGAAGCAGCCCGCGTCGCTTATGCCGCTGATGAAGCTTTCTCTGCGAAAGTACCCTAACCTGCTCGCGGCGATGAAGAACCGCCACGAAAACTACAACCGCAGCCGCAGGCTCGTGTTCGCCGAGGAAAAGGCAGGCAGGGCGTTTGTGATCTGTCCCGACGAGCCGCTGCCGATCGGAAGAATCGAGCACGACCCCGACAAAATGCGTAACGCCTACAACATCGGCAGGGCGATAGGCGAGAGAAGGCTCAGCGAGTTAAAGGAATTTTTGAATACATAAAGCAAAACGGAAGGGCAGAACCCTTCCGTTATTTCTTTTATAGAATATTATCTCTCGGCAAACACCAGAATATCCCTGATGGCCTCGTCGCGGCAGGTGTCGTTAAGAACCTCGTGGCGGCAGTTCGGGTAGAGCTTCATCTGTGCGTTTTTTCCGTACCTTAGCAGCTTCTTGCAGACCTCCTGAACGCCCTTGCCGTAGTTGCCGACGGGATCCTCGCTGCCCGAGAGCAGGAAGATCGGCACATTAAGCTCCTCGCGGCAGAACCACGCCTTGCGGTTGCAGATCTGCAGCATCTGCAGCAGGTCGTTCATAGAGTCTACGCAGAAATGGAAGGCGCAGTAGCGGTCGGCGTGATACAGGTCGCGCGTTTCCTTGATACTGCTCAGCCAAGCGTGAGCGTCCTCCTCGTCGAAGTGGTTGTTGTAGGTGCCGAACATCATTTTTTCGATAGTCTTTGAGATGTACCGCTTGCCCTTGGTCGCAATAAGTCGGTCAAGCAGCGAGGTACCGAAGTACGACGCGTGGTTCGGACCGGCGGTACCCATGATGATCAGCTTGTCCCAGAGCTTGTTTGTGAAGGTGCAGCGCGCGATGAACGAGCCCATGCTGTGACCCATGAGAATGCAGGGCAGGTCGTCGCCGTAGTCGTTTTTCATCTCGGCGGTGAAGCGGCGCACGTCCGCGAGCAGGTAGCGGTAGCCGCCCATGTAGCCGAGCTCGCTGCTGTCGGCGGCGGTTTTGCCATGGCCGAGGTTATCGTAGCCGTAGCAGATCCAGCCGTTCTCAGCCATGACGCGCATAAAGCCGTCGTATCTGCCTATGTGTTCAATCATGCCGTGAACGACGTGGAAAAGTCCCTTGACCTCGCCCTCGGGCAGATATATTCTCGCGTACAGCTCGTGCTTTTCGTCAGAGGACGGAAAGCGTTTTTCAATTACATCAATCATTTGTTACCCCCGTACACGCTCTGACGGCGCTGTGCCAGCCGCCGAGCAGTTTTTCTCGTTCGTTTTTGTCCATTGCGGGCTTGAAAACGCTCTCAGCCGAGGCGTTTTTCATGATTTCCTCACGGCTCTCCCAGAACCCGACGGCAAGTCCCGCGAGGAACGCGGCTCCTGCCGCTGTGGCTTCCTTCTGGCTCGGGCGGATAACCTGAGTGTCGGAGATATCCGACTGGAACTGCATCAGGAAGCTGTTCGCCGAAGCTCCGCCGTCCGCGCGCAGACAGGTGATTTTCCTGCCTGTGTCGCTGCCCATAGCGGCGATAACGTCGTCGGTCTGGTATGCGATCGACTCAAGCGCCGCGCGGATAATGTGCTCGCGGGTGCTGCCCATCGTCAGCCCCGTGATGATACCTCTCGCTCTCATGTTCCAGTGCGGAGCGCCGAGACCCGAGAACGCGGGCACGACGTACACTCCGTTGCTGCTCCTGACTTTTTGGGCAAAGTAATCCGTGTCCTTCGAGTCCGAGATTATCCTCAGACCGTCGCGCAGCCACTGAACGACCGCGCCGCCGGTGAAAACGCTGCCCTCGAGCGCGTATTCGACCGCTCTGTCCTTCTCGGTGGCGGCAATCGTGGTGAGCAGTCCGTGGCGGCTCTGCACAGGCTCGTGACCCGTGTTTGCGAGGAGGAAGCAGCCCGTGCCGTAGGTGACCTTAATGTCGCCCGCGTCAAAGCAGCCCTGACCGAAGAGCGCCGCCTGCTGGTCGCCCGCGATGCCGCAGATAGGCACCTTCGCGCCCATGATCTCGGTTTCGCCGTAGATCTCGCTGCTGCTTTTGACCTCGGGCAGCATACTCATGGGTATGCCGAGCAGTCTGCAGAGTTTAGTATCCCACGAAAGCGTGTGAATATTATACAGCATTGTGCGCGAGGCGTTGGTGCGGTCGGTAACGTGAACCCTTCCGCCCGTCAGCTTCCACACGAGCCATGTGTCGACTGTGCCGAAAAGCAGCTCGCCGTTCTCAGCCTTTTCGCGCGCGCCCGGTACGTTGTCGAGTATCCATTTAATCTTTGTGCCGCTGAAATACGCGTCCGCTTTCAGACCCGTCGTCTGCTGGATATAATCGCTGTATCCGTCCTCAACGAGCCTGTCGCAGATATCTGCGGTGCGGCGGCACTGCCAGACGATCGCATTGCAGACGGGCTTGCCCGTGCTCTTTTCCCAGACAACGGCGGTTTCGCGCTGGTTAGTGATGCCGACCCCCGCGATCTCATCGGGTGAAATGCCGCTTTTGGCGACGCATTCGGTCATCGAGGCGTACTGGTTGGCGTATATATCCATCGGGTTCTGCTCGACCCAGCCCGCGTGAGGGAAGATCTGCGGCAGCTCGTGCTGCGACACGCTGACGACGTTCTGGTTCCTGTCAAACAGTATGCTTCTCGCGCTGGTAGTACCCTCGTCGAGAGCCAAAATGTACTTTTTCATAAGCGCACCTGCCCGTAGTTATTTCTCTTTTCATTCTATCATAACGCGGATTGTTTTTCAACGGTTTTTCATGTTGATAAATGCTGATTTTTGTGATATAATCATAATGCAAAGGGGGAATGAAAATGAAAAAAATAATGGCGTTATTACTGACAGCGATCCTGACGCTCGGCGCGTTTTCGGCGGTACCTGTTTCGGCTGCCGACAGCGGCAAGCCCACGGGCTTTACGACGGACGCGGCGCTCTTTGTCCACGCGGTTCTCGGTTCTGACGACGGCGAGGCGTGGCAGCGGTGGCAGTGCGTCCACGACGAGGATTTTAACGAGATAAGCTCCGACGAGAAGTATTTCTTCCTGCCCTCGTCGGCGAACAGCAATACGATAGACGTTTTCAACGGTTTTGACGGCAGCGTAACGGTCAACGGAGTTGACATCGCTTCTCAGACCACAGCCGAGGTACCCTACAGCATGGACGAAAGCTATTCCGTCAGCGCTGACGGAAAGGATTATACCCTGCGCGTGATGAAGTCGGGCGCTGAGGCGGCGATTTATATAAACAACAGCGACGCCGACGGCGAAGGCACCGACCTGATGAGCTATCTTAACTCAGACAAGAGCCTTTCCGCGAAGGCGACGGGCGCGATCGTCACTCCCGACGGCAAGGTCGACAACACCCCGATCAAGAAGATAAAGGGCAGAGGCAATACCTCGTGGGACAAGCCGAAGAAGGGTTACAACATCACCTACGACAAGAAGGTCAGCATCGCGGGCATGGAGAAGAACAAGAAATACTCCATTCTTGCGAACTATCAGGACGATTCACTCGCTCGCAACCGCATTCTATATGATCTTTCCGACGCGGTCGGACTGCCTTACGCGTCCGATTCACGGTTTGTGGATTTCTATGTCAACGGCTTCTACCGGGGCAGCTACCAGATGTGCGAGAAGGTCGAGCCGGGCAGCCTTGTACCCGAGGTCGACGACGAGGGCTACCTCAACGAGGACGGCACCTTGAAGGACAACTTCGCGTTTATCGCGGAGGTCGACGCGAGCGCGGGCGACGGCGACTACTATATCAGCACAAAGGGACTCAAGGTAACGATCAAATCTCCCGAAATTGAGGAGGGTCAGCCGTATTACGAGGAGGTAAAGGCGTATGTCAAGAGCAAGTTCGACAAGTTCTACAACGCGACCTCTTCAAAGCTGATGATGCTCTCTGATTACGCTGATGTTGATTCCGTGACGAAGCTGTATCTCATCAACGAGCTCGGCAAGAACTGGGACAGCGGCGTTTCGAGCACCTTCTTTACCTACAAGCCAGACGAAAACGGCAAGTATAAGTTTTACGGCTCGCCCGTGTGGGATTACGACAACTCCCTCGGCAACGCGACAGGCGTTACTCGCGACCTGAAAAATTTCGGCGTTACCGATTACGAGGAGCCGACGGGTTGGTGGTGCCGCTATAAGGGCACTCCGAAGGGCACAAAGACTCCATCCAACATCATGGCGAGGATCTCGCTGAACACCGAGGTTCAGGAGGCGGCGCCGAGGATCTGGTTCGAGAGCTTCATGCCGGCGCTATATCACTTCTACGGCTTGTTTCCGAGCGCGAAGATCGACGGCGAGCTGTACACGCGCAACGGCTACTTCAACCTGCTCAGCAGCAGCGCCGAGATGAACTACAGGAGCGGCTGGCTGCTCAGAACAAGCGGCTGGGTCGCCGACCACACGACGCTCGATTATCTCGGCTTCACCATTGACGATAAGGGCGTTGAGCTGATGAAGATGCCCAAGACCTACAACCAGAACAGCTATTACGATATGTATAATTACGCTTCCGACTGGTGCTACAGCCGCGCGGCGTGGCTGTCGTCGCAGTTCTACGGCGATTACGACTTTGAGTTCGTAAAGATGGGCGACGCGGACGGCAGCGGCGAGGTTGACGTCAACGACGCGACAACGATTCAGAAAATCGCCGCCGAGATGGAAACTCCCGACACCCGCACGCTTTTTGCGTCCGACGTGAACGGCGACGGCGTTGTGAGTGTGACCGACGCCACAGCCATTCAGAAGTACTCCGCAGACATCTTTGAGGGAGCGGGCGTTACAGGCAAAACCTTCTGGGTTTGGTAGTAGTATTGAAAAATGAACGAAAAAAGACCGGCGCGTTTTACCGCGTCGGTCTTGGCATTTAAATGGATTTTATTCGATAGGCTCGAAGTCGGCAACGCCGTGCTTGCAGAGCGGGCAGATGTAATCCTCGGGAAGCTCCTCGCCCTCGTAGATATATCCGCAAACCTTGCAGACCCAGCCCTTTTTGCCCTCGGTCTGGGGCTTGGGCTTGACGTTGTTCTGGTAGTAGGTGTAGGTCATGGTCTCCTTGTCGGAGGTGACTCTCGCCTCGGTGACGATGCAGATGAACATACCGTGGGTGTCGAGGTCGATGTAGTCCTCAACCTTGAGCGACATGAAGGAGTTGATATATTTGGGCAGGAATACGAGGCCGTTGTCGGAACGGAGAGGCTCGCAGTCCTTGAACTTGTCGACGTTTCTGCCGCTCTGGAAGCCGAAGGTCTCGAATACCTTGAACGGAGCCTCAACGGACAGGCAGTTGACGTTCATAATGCCCGTGTTCTTGATAACGTGGTGGGAGTAATTCTGCTTGTTGATGCAGACCGCGATGCGGTTCGGCGAGTTGGTGACCTGGGTGACGGTGTTGACGATAAGACCGTTGTCCTTCTTGCCGTCGTTGGAGGTAACTACATACAGGCCGTAGCCGATGTTGAAGAGCGCGGTGAGGTCGTTCTTGTCGGCGGTCTCGTCGTGCTGGGCGAGGTAATCCTTGCAGAGCTCGTTCGCGAGGTTCTCGAGCTGTTCCTTGCTCTGGCCGTTGAGCGCGGACATAATGCGGACGGTGGTGTCGGTGAACTCGAGGTTCTTGCAGCCCTCGAGCATCTTCTTCATCGTCTTTGCCGCGAGAGGAGCCCACGAGCCGTTCTCGATAAGACCGATAGTCTTGTTCTGGAAGTTGCGCTCGGTGAGGTGGTTGATGAATTCGCGCATGAAGGGGAAGATCTCGGCGTTGTAGGTGGTGGTCGCGAGAACGATCCTGCCGTAGCGGAACGCGTCCTCAACGCACTCAGCCATATCCTCGCGCGCGAGGTCGTTTACAACTACCTTCGGGCAGCCCTTGACTCTGAGCTTTTCGGCGAGCAGCTCTACTGCCTTCTTTGTGTTGCCGTAAACGGAGGTGTAGGCGATCATAATGCCCTCGCTCTCAACAGAGTAGCTTGACCATGTGTTGTAGAGGTCGAGGTAGTAGCCGAGGTTCTCGGTGAGAATGGGACCGTGAAGCGGACAGATGATATGAATGTCGAGCTTAGAGGCCTTCCTGAGCAGGTTCTGAACCTGAGCGCCGTACTTGCCGACGATGCCGATGTAATAGCGTCTTGCCTCGCAAGCCCAGTCCTCATCAACGTCGAGCGCGCCGAACTTGCCGAAGCCGTCCGCCGAGAAGAGAACCTTATCCTTGCTGTCGTAGGTCACGATGACCTCGGGCCAGTGAACCATCGGAGCGGTGACGAAGGTCAGGGTATGCTCGCCGAGCTCGAGGGTATCGCCCTCGCCGACGACGATTCTTCTCTCCTCAAACTGGGTGCCGAAGAAGTTCTGCATCATGTTGAACGCCTTTGCCGATGATACGATAGTCGCGTCGGGGTAGTTCTTCATGAAGTTGAAGATATTCGCGGAGTGGTCGGGCTCCATGTGCTGAACAACGAGGTAGTCGGGCTTTCGGTCGCCGAGAGCGTCCTCGAGGTTGTTGAGCCACTCGTGGGTAAAGTTGCGGTCAACGGTGTCCATGACGGCGATTTTGCTGTCAAGGATCACGTAGGAGTTGTACGCCATGCCGTTGGGAACGTCGTACTGACCCTCAAACAAATCGATTTTGTGGTCGTTAACGCCCACATAGCGGATGTCTTTGGTGATTTCCATAAGATTTTCCTCACTTTCGTTTTTATTGATGATTATATATTTCTTAAATTGTAACATAAATTCCGGCGGTTTACAAGGTGCTTTTGTATTTTTTATTAGCAAATCTGCGCCCTTTTGAAAATCTCTGCGCGATTTCCGCCCGTTTGGGTGCTGCTTCGTCAAATTCCTTCTGTGCGATTTGTGCATAATGACAGCTTTTCGGAATGCGCGAAATTATCCGGTTTTAACGATAAAGCTGTTGATTTTCACAGAGTTTAGTTGTACAATAGTATCAGTAAAAATGAGAAGGAGGAATTGACAGATGGGACTTTTTGACAGCGTGAACAAATCCGCGCCGAAGCCGTCGGGATATTCTTCGGACAGCAACCGTACAGAGGAGATCGTTTTTGAAAAGCTTCCCGAGAGCTTTGAGGATTTTTTGTCATTACCGCAGGCGCGCCTTGCGACTCCGTTTGACACTGCGGCGCTTACTGTGCTCGCGTTCTGCTACTACCCCGATAACCCCGATTTGTCACTTTCGATGATAGAATATCTTCGCGGGCCGAGACCGCTCAGCGGCTACGACAAGAGCTTCATAATGGATCGCTTCCGCGACGGCGACTATGTGCCGCGCTCGTACTTTGAGGGCGCGACTCCGCAGAACGATTATCTGCCGCAGGAGCCGTACCGCGTGCGCGTCAGCGAGAACCCTTACTCCTATCAGAATGAGAACTACGCCACGCTCCATATACGTTCGGGCGGCGCGGACAGTCCGCGTCAGGTGCAGCTCAGGCTTGCAAAGGACGGCAGGTGGTATCTCTGGGAGCAGTTCATTTTAGTCGGAATAAGACCGCCCGAGAGCTCTGACCCGTGGGCGTAAATATAAGATATGTATACGCGGAGAGGTTTGGCGGTTTCGTCAGGCCTCTTGTTATAATCCGCGAAAAAATTTGCATAATACTATTGACAAATGGAATTAGATTTGATACAATCTAATTGAACACAATCAAAGGAGATGAGCAAATGGGATTTTATGATTATAAGCTGAAGAAACGCCGCGGCGGCGAGCTTGACCTCGCACAGTGGCGCGGCAGGGTGGTGCTCGTTGTAAACACCGCCACGGGCTGCGGTTTCACACCGCAGTACGAGGGACTTGAGGCGCTGTATGAGAAGTACCACGACAAGGGCTTTGAGGTGCTCGACATACCCTGCAACCAGTTCGCGAATCAGGCTTCGGGCACCGACGAGGAGATACACGAGTTCTGCACAGCGCGGTTCAAGACTCAGTTTGACCAGATGGCAAAGAGCGAAGTAAACGGCGAAAACGAGCTCGGGCTTTACACGTTCCTCAAGGCTCAGGCTCCCTCGGAGGAGGTCAAGGGCGTGAAAAACAAGCTCACGATGAAGGCGATAGCCAAGATGAGCACGAGCGCCAAGGCTGACTCCGACATCAAGTGGAACTTTACGAAGTTTCTTGTAGACCGTGAGGGCAATGTGGTAAAGCGCTACAGCCCGACCTGTCCGCCGAAGGACATCGACGCGGATATAGCAAAGCTGATTTGAAAGGAAGGATAAATATGGCAGTATTGGAAGTTACAGGCGCGAGCTTTGAGAAGGAAGTATTACAGTCCGACAGACCCGTGTTGGCGGATTTCTACGCTGACTGGTGCGGTCCCTGCAAAATGCTCAGACCGATTCTTGAGGAGATCTCAGACGACAGACAGGACGTAAAGGTCGTATCGATCAATATTGACGAGGAGGACGAGCTCGCCGAGCAGTTCGACGTGAGCGCGATTCCCTGCGTAGTGCTGATAAAGGACGGCATGGAGGTCGACAGAAGCGTCGGCTTAAAGCCCCGCGAGGCGCTTGAGGAGCTTTTGTAATGTATGATATAATCATAATCGGCGCGGGGCCCGCCGGCATGACAGCCGCGATTTACGCGCGCCGCGCCGCCAAGACCGTGCTCGTGCTCGAGGCTCTGAGCTACGGCGGTCAGATTATCAACACCCCCGACATCGAGAATTACCCAGCGGCGGCTCACGTTTCGGGCTTCGACTTTGCAACGGGCGTTTACAATCAGGCGAAAGAGCTCGGTGCGGAGTTCAAGTTTGAGAAGGCTCTCGAAATCGTTGACAGGGGAGAGGACAAGCTAGTCCGAACCAAGAAGAACGAATACACCGCGAAGGCTGTGATCATCGCGACGGGCAGCGAGAACCGTAAGCTCGGCGTTGAGAACGAGGACAGGCTCGTCGGCAGGGGTATCTCGTACTGCGCGACCTGCGACGGCGCGTTTTACCGCAAAAAGACAGTCGCGGTAGTGGGCGGCGGCAACACCGCCCTTGAGGACGCGCTATATCTATCTGACGTCGCGGAAAAGGTATATCTGATTCACCGCCGCGATTCCTTCAGGGGCGAGGAAGCCTCGGTTTCGCTGCTCAGAGAGCGCGATAACGTCGAGTTCGTGCTCAACAGCACCGTAAAGGAGCTGCATTTTGAAAAGAAGCTCAGCGCTGTGACGGTTGAGGATAAGTCGGGAGCCGAGAGAAAAATCGAGGTCGACGGACTCTTCGTCGCGGTCGGCAGGACTCCCGAGAACCGGGACTTCGCGTCCGTCATCGAGCTTGACGGCTCAGGCTACGCGGTCGCAGGCGAGGATTGCCGCACAAAGACGGACGGTATCTTCGTCGCGGGCGACAACAGGACTAAGGAAGTGCGCCAGCTTGTCACCGCAGCCGCCGACGGAGCGGTCGCGGCAACAGCGGCGGTAAGCTATATCAATACAAAATAACAAAACAGGAAAGGCTGAATTTTCAGACCTTTCCTGTTTTTGTATGTATTGGTTTTAGATTGCTGATTATGACTCCGCTTCCTCTTCTGCGGATTCCTCGAGCTTTTTGACCACAACGCGCATGATGCGCTGATTCTCGACCTCCATGACGGTGAAGCGGAAGCCGTCAGCCTCAATGCTCTCGCGCTTTTTGGGGATAGTGCCCGCGTGCTCGAGAATGAAGCCGCCGACGGTGATGGAGTCGCTTTCAAGCGCGCCCTCGTCGATGTTGAAGAGCGCGAGCATATCGTCAAGCTCGATGTCGCCGTTGACAAGGAACTCGTCCTTGCCGATTTTGTAGTAGGTATGCTCGATTTCCTCGTCCTCGTCCCAGATATCGCCGACAATTTCCTCGAGCAAATCCTCCATCGTCACGATACCGAGCGTGCCGCCGTATTCGTCGGTGACGATAGCGATGTGGTTTCTGGTGCGCTTGAAGTTGCTCAGGATCTTTGAGAGCTGCTGTGATTTGAATACGAAGAACGGCGGCTGAATGATCTCCTTGAGCTCGGGAGCCTTGCCGTCCGCGAGGCATTCGAGATAGTCGCGTGTGTGCAGAATGCCGACGATATTGTCGATCGTTTCCTCATAGACGGGAATACGCGAGTAGCGGTTCTCGATGATGATGTCCTTGATTTTCTGCTGTGAGTCCTCGATGTTGATAAAAACCACGTCGACTCTCGGCGTGAGTATCTCCTCGGCGGTCGTCTCGTCAAAGTCGAGAGCCGAACGAACCATTTCGCTCTCGCTCTCCTCGAGAACGCCTTCCTCCTCAATGCTCTCGACGATGTATTTCAGCTCGTTTTCGGTGACGGAGGGAGCGTCCTCGCTCTTGCCCGCGATTTTGAGCGCGAGCGAGCGCAGCTTCATGAAGATGAAAACGAGAGGTGTGAGCACGATGGTGATGAATTTGAGCAGACCCGCGGTTTTTGCGGAGAAGTCGTCGCAGTGCTCCTTAGCAAGACACTTCGGGATAACCTCGCCGAAGGTCAGGATCAGCAGGGTGGTCGCGCCTGTGGCGATAGCGGAGCCTACGTCGCCGAAAAGTCTCAGGCAGAGCACCGTCGCAATGGACGAGCAGCCGAGGTTGACGATGTTGTTGCAGATAAGTATAGCGGTCAGGGCGTTGTCGAAGTGCTCGATAACGTACAGCACCTTTTCCGCGTTTTTGTCGCCGTTCTCAACCGAATGCTGGACGCGTATGCGGTTGACAAAGGAAAACGCGGTTTCGGTCGCCGAAAAGAATGCCGACAGCAGCACGAGCAGACCGATGACGACGCCCATTATTATGTTGGAATCCAAAGAAACTCACTCCATAATTGTATAATTACAATAATAGTACAATAATTCCGTAAAATAATTATTATTTATTAGAAATATAACGTGAAAATCTTGAAAAAGAATGCGTTTGATGATATAATACAAAATGGTTTCATATCGTTTTCGCGAAACTCATATGCATTACTGTCCGCCTTTCGGGAAAAATAACCGCGGAGGTGCGAAACAGAAAATGATTTTGCAAAGCGATGATGAATTTGTACGCTGTCCGGGCGATATGGAGCCCGGGACGGAGAATGAGGAGAGTCAGCCGTGCCAGCTTCCCGACACAGGCTCAATGCTCTTTGCCCACAAGGACAAGATAATACACTGCCTGACGATAATCGGTCAGGTTGAGGGACACTACCTGCTCTCCGACCGCAGCAAAACCACAAAGTACGAGCATATTCTTCCGCTTCTCGTGTCGATCGCCCAGGACGAGCGGATCGACGGACTGCTGATTCTGCTCAACACCGTCGGCGGCGACGTCGAGGCGGGGCTTGCGATAGCCGAGGTGATATCGGGGCTGAGAAAACCGACCGTGTCGATCGTACTCGGCGGCGGTCACTCTATCGGAATACCGCTCGCTGTAGCGGCGAAGCGCAGCTTTATCGCGAAGAGCGCTTCCATGACCGTCCACCCCGTGCGAACAACGGGGCTGACGCTCGGAGTGCCGCAGACCTTTGAGTATTTCCGCAGAATGCAGGACAGGATAACGAACTTTGTGGTCGAAAACTCAGGCATCACACCCGAGCGCTACAGCGAGCTTGTGCTAAACACGGGCGAGCTTGTCACCGACGTCGGAACTATCCTCGACGGAGAGGACGCGGTGCGCGAGGGTCTGATAGACAGCGTCGGCACTGTTTCCGACGCGATAGACGCGCTGTATGAACTCATAATCAACCAATAAAAACGCGAACGCCGTTTCCTTTAGCGGCAGCGGCGTTTGCCCAAAAACCAAGGAGGCTACATATGACAATTCTAGACGCAGTAATCCAGGGCGTAGTTCAGGGTCTGACCGAATTTCTGCCCGTGTCAAGCAGCGGCCACCTCGCCATCACCCAGCATATTCTGGGCGTCAGCGGCGAGAGCAACCTGTTCTTCGACGTAATGCTTCACATCGGCACCTTAGTCGCGGTAATCGTCTTTTACCACAAGCTGATCGGCAGCCTGATCGTGGAGTTTTTCCGCATGCTCAAGGACATTTTCACAGGCAAGTTCAGCTGGAAGAACATGAACTACGAGCGCAACCTCATTATGATGCTCATTATCGGACTTCTTCCGCTTGTTCTGGTGTTTATCCCGATTCCGGGCACAGGCATGAAGGTCAAGGATCTCGCGGACGTATTTTCCGCGTCGCCGGTGCTTCTGGTCACGGCAATCTCGCTGTGCGTAACGAGCGCCCTGCTTCTTGTCGGCATCATCTGCAACAAGCGCAACTCTCAGGTTTCCTTCAAGCACATGAAGGGCAGCTCCGAGGGTGCTAAGGGCAGAGAGAGCTACACCGTAGTCGACGCGCTCTGCGTCGGTCTTATGCAGTGTGTGGCGGCTATCTTCCCGGGTATCTCGCGTTCGGGCTCAACCCTCGCGGTCGGCGAAATGCGCGGCATCAACAAGCAGAAGGCTCTCGACTACACCTTCGTTCTCGGCACTCCCGCAATCATCGCGGCAGCCGCTATGGAGGGTCTCGACGTAGTAAAGAACCCCGCTTCCGCCAATGTCGAGCTCGTGCCCACCCTTATCGGCATGGCGGTCTCGGCGGTAGTCGGCTACCTTGCTATCTGGATCTTCAAGTGGTTCCTCAAGTCCGATAAGATGATCATTTTCGTAGTCTACACCGCGGTAGTCGGCATCGGACTTATCGTCGTTTCAATCATCGAGATCATGAACGGCACCAACCTCTTCACAGGCGCGCCCATCGGAAACAATCTTTTCCCGATGCCCGTCGCAGGATAACTAAATAGGAGTGACAGCTTTGGCAGCAAAAAAGCAGTCAAAAAAATCTACAGCTAAATCAAAAACAGCCGCGCGCACCCGCGCAAAGCGCAAATCGCCGCAGCCGCAGAAGCCGCGGCTCAGCCCGAGAATAAAGTCGATACTATACGTCGCTCTGGCGATAATCTTCGGCGTGATGGTATTCATTCCCGGCAGCAACGTCTGGACGGCTATCCGCTCGTTCTTCTTCGGCATCTTCGGTCTGGGAATGCTGCTGATTCCCGCGTTTTTCATCTACATGACCGTGATGAATGAGAAAGAGAGGTACGTCGCGCACTTTGAGGCGAAGGTCGCGCTGTGCGTGCTGACGATACTCTTCGCGGGCGCGTTCGTCTATATGCTCGGCGGCGCGAAGCACCAGAATATGAACTACTTCGCGGCGCTCGGCAACCTCTACCTCGACGCGTTTAACGACACGGGCTACATTCCGCTCGTCTGCGGTCTGATTGGCGGCATTCTGGGCTATCCGCTCGCGTTCTTCTGCGGCAGCACGGTCGCGCTTATTCTCACCATAGTCGCGCTCGCCGTTCTGATATTTATCCTCACCAACCTCAGCGTAAAGGACGTTGCGCGAGCCGCGAGCCGCACAATGGACCGCGCGAAGCGTGCGGGCGAGGAACAGCGCCGCCGCTACCGTGAGCGCATGGAGCAGCGACGTCAGCGTGACGAGGAGGAACGCCGTCAGCGCGAGCAGGAGGAGTACATAAACGACAGGTACGCGACGGATTTTCCGCAGTACACGCCGTCGAATACGGGCGCGATCGATATTCCGCTCGATTCCCCCAAGAAGAAGCGCCGCAAGCGCAGGGATGTGCCCGAGGAGAAGGTCGAGCAGAGCAACACCGAGGTCGATTATTCCGACTCCAACGAGGGCAACGCCTCCGAGCTTGACCTTTCGACCGACCTGATAAATATCATCAGCCGCGCGGAGCGTTCCTACGACAACAATACAGATTCGACCGTCGAGCATATCGCCGACGATATCTCTCAGGAGAAGCGCTCGCAGCACATCTCGCAGGGAGCGGTTCAGGCTGACCCCGAGACCGTGCCCGTCGAGGTGCCGAAGCGCGAGCCGCCCAAGAAGCCTGCAGAGCCTGCCGCTGAGCCGTCGGAGTTCGACAACGTCGGCTACAAGGCGGAGCAGCCGATTGAAGAGAAGAAGGTCTATCATTATCCTCCGATACAGCTTCTGCGGCTAAACGAAAACAACAACGACCTCAGTGCGCGCGAGGAACTTGAGCAGAATTCGCGCAAGCTGGTGGACACGCTCCAGAGCTTCGGCGTAAACGCGAAGATCGTCAATATCTGCCGCGGCCCGTCCGTAACACGCTACGAGCTGCAGCCCGCGCCGGGAGTAAAAATCAGCAAGATCACGAACCTCTCGGACGATATCGCGCTCAACCTCGCCGCCAACGGCGTGCGAATAGAAGCGCCTATCCCGGGCAAGGCGGCTGTCGGCATCGAGGTGCCCAACAAGGTCGTCAGCATGGTTTCGATGCGCGAGCTGATCGATTCCGACGTGTTCCGCAATTCAAAGAGCAAGCTGACCGCCGTCCTCGGACGCGACATCTCGGGCGATATTGTCGTCACGGATATCGCGAAAATGCCTCACCTGCTCATCGCGGGTACAACAGGCTCAGGTAAATCCGTCTGCGTAAACTCAATTCTTATCTCGATTCTTTACAAGGCGACTCCCGACGAGGTCAAGCTGCTGCTCATCGATCCGAAGATGGTTGAGTTCTCAAAGTACAAGGGCATTCCGCACCTGCTCGTGCCGATCGTATCCGACGCGAAGAAGGCAGCCGCGGCTCTGGGCTGGGCTGTCAACGAAATGCTCAACCGCTACAAGATATTCTCGGAGTACGACTGCAAGGATATCGACTCTTATAATTCTTTGATAGAAAAAAATATCCGCTATATGCGCGAGAATCCTCCCGTTGAGAACGAGGAGGGCGAGCTTGTCCAGCCCGTAATGGAGGTTGGCGGACTGCCCGTCGCCAAGGAGAAGATGAGCCGCGTCGTTATCGCTATCGACGAGCTCGCGGATTTGATGATGGCGGCGCCGAGCGAGGTAGAGGACAGCATCTGCCGTCTGGCTCAGATGGCGCGTGCCGCGGGCATGCACCTTATTCTCGCGACCCAGCGACCGACCGTTAACGTAATCACAGGTCTTATCAAGGCGAACGTCCCGAGCCGAATCGCGCTCAAGGTAAGCTCCAACATGGACAGCCGCACGATTCTCGACACGGGCGGCGGCGAAAAGCTCATCGGACGCGGCGATATGCTGTTCTCGCCCGTAGGCGCGCCCAAGCCCGTCCGCGTTCAGGGCTGTTACGCCTCCGAGGAAGAGATCGAGGGCGTAACGAGCTACATCAAGAAGTCCTCAAAAGCGGAGTACAACGCCGAGATCGAGGAGAGTATCAAGCGCATCGCCACAGAGGAGATCGCCCAGGGCAAGAAGAGCGGCTCGGACGGCGGCGACGACGGTCTTGACGTCGACTCCAAGATGGAAGAGGCTATCCAGTTCGTTATCGAGTCGGGACAAGCGTCCACGTCCATGCTCCAGCGCCGCCTGAAGGTCGGCTACGCGAGAGCGGGACGAATGATAGACGACATGGAACAGCTCGGCGTGGTAGGCCCTCACCAGGGTTCAAAGCCGCGCGACGTTCTGATGACCTACAGCGAGTGGCTTGAACGCCGCAACGCGCTGCAGAACAGGGAAGAATAAAACGGGTGCGGGCATAGCCCGCCCGCAGCTTTCAATTTTTCATTTTCAATTTTACATTAAAAACGGGGTGATCAACATGGCTTTCCTTCCTATGAACGCCGCCGAGGTGAAGGCGCGCGGCTGGGACGGAGTTGACTTTGTATATGTCAGCGGCGACAGCTATGTCGATCACCCTTCTTTCGGCGCGGCGATAATCACGCGCGTGCTCGAGGACTGCGGAATGCGCGTGGCGTTTCTCGCGCAGCCCGACTGGAGGAAGACGCGTGATTTTACACAGTTCGGCAGGCCGCGTCTGGGCTTCATGGTGTCGGCTGGAAACATCGACAGCATGGTTGCCCACTACACCGTCGCCAAGCGCAAGCGTCACGACGACGCCTACACCGCAGGCGGCAAAAACGGCAGACGTCCCGACAGAGCGGTCACGGTCTACTGCCGCAAAATCAGAGAATGCTACCCCGACAGCCCGATAATCATCGGCGGACTTGAGGCTTCTCTGCGGCGGTTCGCGCACTACGACTACTGGAGCGACAGTGTCATGCCGTCGATACTCTTTGACAGCGGCGCGGATTTGCTCGTCTACGGCATGGGCGAGCTGCAGACTGTTGAGATCGCAAAGCGACTAAGCGAAGGCTACCCGGCTGAAGCGCTGCAGGATATCCGCGGCACCTGCTTCAAGGTGAGGACGAAGGACTACGTGCCGAAGTCAGCGGTCGAGCTGCCCTCATATGAGCGCGTCCGCGAGAGTAAACGCGACTACGCGATCGCCGCACGGCGAGAGCTCGAGGAAGCCGATGCGGTCAGAGGAAAGACGCTTATCCAGCGGCACGGAAATTACCTCCTGCTGCAAAATCCGCCTATGCCGCCGCTTGATACCGGGCAGCTCGACTGGGTATATTCGCTGCCGTATATGCGGTGGTACCCTGAGTGCTACGAGAAACAGGGCGGAGTGCCGGGCGTCAGGGAGGTTGAGTTCTCGATAACTCACAACCGCGGCTGCTTCGGCGCGTGCAACTTCTGTTCGCTCGCGTTTCACCAAGGGCGAGCCGTCACCGTCCGCAGCGAGGAGAGTGTGATAAAGGAAGCCGAGAGCTTTCTTGAGAATCCGCGCTTCAAGGGCTACATAAGCGACGTAGGCGGCCCGACGGCAAACTTCCGCCTGCCGTCCTGCGAAAAGCAGCTCAGGCTCGGACTCTGCAAGAACCGCAAGTGCTTGGCTCCGACGCCGTGCCCGAATATGCAGGTGTCGCACAGTGAATACCTCGGTTTGCTGCGAAAGCTGCGCTCGCTCGACGGCATAAAGAAGGTATTTATCCGCAGCGGAATCCGCTTTGACTACCTAATGGAGGACGAGAGCGACGAGTTTTTCTCAGAGCTGATAAAGCACCACATCAGCGGCCAGCTCCGCGTCGCGCCCGAGCACTGCTCGGCGGCGGTTCTAGACAAGATGGGCAAGCCGCATATCGAGGTATACAAACGCTTCTGCGACAGGTTCTACTCTCTTACGGGCAGGGCAAAGAAGGATCAGTACGTCGTGCCGTATCTCATGAGCAGCCACCCCGGTTCGCGCCTTAAGGACGCGGTAGAGCTTGCCTTGTTCTGCAAGGCTGAGAATATCCACCCGAAGCAGGTGCAGGACTTCTATCCCACACCGGGCACGATCTCGACGGCGATGTTCTACACGGAGCTTGACCCGTACACCCTCGAGCCTGTCTACGTGCCGAAAGCCGAGAGCGAGAAGGCTATGCAGCGCGCGCTGCTGCAGTATTTCATACCCGAGAACAAGCCGCTCGTTGTCAAGGCGCTGATAAAGGCGGGACGGCGCGATCTGATCGGCAGCGGCAAGAAATGCCTCGTCACGGCACCCGCGGGAATGGCGGATAAACAGAAGCCCAAAAAGAATAAGTATTCGCGGTACTCGCGCAAGAAAAAATAGCCTTTTGCGCAAATAACGCCGAAAATTATGCATTATTAACTAAAAAAGCCTTGACCGAAATGTGTTTAGAGGCTATAATATAAAAGTATTAACGTAAGAAAGGAATAGATTGATGGGAGTATATGAGGAACTCATTGCAAGAGGTCTGATTGCTCAGGTAACAGACGAAGAAGAAATAAGAGAACTGGTCAACACAGGCAAGGCGGTATTTTATATCGGCTTTGACCCCACGGCCGACAGCCTTCACGTAGGCCACTTCATGGCGCTCTGCCTGATGAAGCGTCTGCAGATGGCAGGCAACAAGCCTATCGCGCTTCTCGGCGGCGGCACAGGCATGATCGGCGACCCGTCGGGACGTACCGATATGCGCCAGATGCTCACAAAGGAACAGATCCAGCACAACGTAGAGTGCTTCAAGAAGCAGATGAGCCGTTTTATCGACTTCTCCGACGGCAAGGCTCTGATGGTTGACAACGCCGAGTGGCTGCTCGACCTCAACTACGTAGAGCTTCTCCGCGAGGTAGGCGCGTGCTTCTCCGTAAACAGAATGCTCGCGGCAGAGTGCTACAAGCAGAGAATGGAGAGAGGCCTTAGCTTCCTCGAATTCAACTATATGATCATGCAGTCCTACGACTTCTACGCTCTCTATCAGCGCTACGGCTGCAACATGCAGTTCGGCGGCGACGACCAGTGGAGCAATATGCTCGGCGGTACGGAGCTTATCCGCCGCAAGCTTGGCAAGGACGCTTACGCCATGACTATCAACCTGCTTCTCAATTCCGAGGGCAAGAAGATGGGCAAGACACAGTCGGGCGCAGTATGGCTCGACGCCGAAAAGACAAGCCCATATGATTTCTATCAGTACTGGCGCAACATCGACGACGCGGACGTTGTCAAGTGCCTCAAGATGCTGACCTTCCTGCCTCTCGACGAGATCGAGGAGCTCTCAAAGCTCGAGGGCAGCGAGATCAACAAGGCTAAGGAGATCCTCGCTCACGAGCTGACAGAGATGATCCACGGCAAGGAAGAGGCTGACAAGGCTCAGGAGGCAGCGCGCGCACTGTTCGGCAGCAAGCAGAACACCGACAACATGCCTTCAACCGAGCTTGAGGACGCAGACTTCGGCGACGACGGAATCGGCGTGCTCGACCTGCTCTCAAAGTGCGGACTTATCCCATCAAAGAAAGAGGGCAGACGTCTTATCGAGCAGGGCGGCGTATCGCTCGACGACGAGAAGGTGACCGAGGCTACCGCAAGGGTTACGAAGGAAGCGTTTGAAAAGGGCTTCGTCGTAATCAAGAAGGGCAAGAAGGTATTCCACAAGGCGATACTGAAATAATATTGGATTCAGGCAGAGTTTTCTGCTAATTTATAAAAAAGAGGAAAGAAGGAAAGTATCAATGAAAAAATTCTTCGGTGAGTTCAAAGAATTCATCAGCCGCGGCAACGTGCTCGACCTCGCAGTCGGCGTTATGATCGGCGGCGCGTTCAACGCGATCGTAACCGCACTCTGCGAAAAGATCATCACTCCGCTGATCAATCTCATCATCGGCACGATCGCGGGCAAGAGCATCGAGGAGATGACCAGCATGCTCAAGGTCGGCCCCGCCGACAACCCGATCGATTTCGGCGCGTTCATCGCCGCGATCATCAACTTCATCATCATGGCGTTCATCATATTCCTGATCGTTAAGGGCTTCAACAAGCTCGCTTCTCTCAAGAAGAAGGAAGAAATCGAAGAAGCGCCCACAACAAAGGTTTGCCCGTTCTGCTGCAGCGAGATCGACATCAAGGCTACAAGATGCCCGCACTGCACAAGCGAACTCGACAAGAAGTAATAATAATTTTTCGCATAAAAAAGCGTGCGCACCTTGTGCGTGCGCTTTTTTCAGCCATCGCTCGTGCGCACGCAGGGCGCAACTGAGCGGGCAATACAAATAAAACGAGGTAATGAAAGGCTTCTGCCGATCATTACCTCTTTTTTTCTTTTATAGAATGAAATAAAACACCACGCCCGCGGTAATCCCTATCAGCGCGCCGACGACAACGTCGCGGATAAAGTGCGCGCCTGCCATAACGCGCGACGCTTCGATCATCGAGGCGAAGCACAGCGCGACAATGCCGAGCGGAAGGTTCACGCTGAGAAAGGTCATCGCGATGATGTACGCGCTCGCGGTGTGGCGGCTGGGCATGCTCTTGCGGACGGTTGTCTTGTGGAACACGGAGTCCATGCCGTACTTCTCGTAAGGGCGTTCCTCGTTGATCACGACTCGCATCACCGTTACCAGAATCAGCACACCGAGCGGCACCAGAATCAGCTTCTGCCACTCTATCCCGTAGCCGATCTCAAAGAACTTGTAGATCAGCAGGGCAGGGTAGGCGACGAACACGATGTACGGCAGCGCCTTGTATATTATCAGTAAAAATGTATTAGCGATTTTGTTCTCGGAAAAAAACCGCACAGTTGTTTCGTAGCGTTTTCTGTTCATAGTTCAACTTCCTCGGCATTATTCTATCACACTCAGCCGACGATTTCAACACCGTATTTTTCGAACCAGTAATCAAGCTCAATGATGTACGCGAGGATCTGCGGAGCCTTCATCAACTGACCGTACCACGGCTCTGTAACGCTCTCGGGACGCTCGATAATATCCTCCACCGTTTTTTTGTCGAGCATTTCGGTGAGAACATTATTCTTTTGCAGAATTAACCGCACGCGCTTGGCACATTCCTCAAAGTACACGGGGTTGTGGGTTTTGGGGTACGGAGATTTTTTGCGCCACGCGATCTCCTTTGGCAGAACGTCCTCAAACGCCTTGCGCACGATCCCCTTTTCTCTGCCGCCGTAAGCCTTGAGCTTCCACGGCATGTTGTAGGCGTACTCAACGAGCCTGTAGTCGCAGAACGGCACTCTCACCTCAAGACCGCTGTACATCGAGCAGCGGTCTTTTCTCTCGAGAAGGCACTGCATGAACCAATAGAAGTTGAGGAAGAACATCTCGCGCATTCTCGCTTCAAGCCTACTGTCTGTGCTCAGCTTCGGCGCTATTGAGATCGTGTCGAGGTAACGCTGCCGCACGTACTCCTCGCCGCGCGGCAGTAAGCCCTTCTTGAGCAGCTTTCGCCGAACGTCCTGACTCCGCGACCATGGAAAGCAGTCCTCAAAGAGAATGTCCTTGTTGTGGTACCACGGATAACCGCCGAAGAGCTCGTCGGCGCATTCTCCCGAGAGCGCGACGGTATAGTCCTTCTTTATTTCGCGGCAAAAGAGCAGCAGCGACGAGTCGACGTCCGCGTACCCGGGCAGGTCGCGCGCTTCAACGCTGTCGTAAAGAGCGTCTGCAAGGAGCTTGTTGTCGAGGATAACCTCGCGGTGCTTCGTGTCCGCGTCCTTGACCATCAGCCCGATGTAGTCGGAGTCCTTGTTCGGCTGAAACAGGCTCTTTTGGAAGAACTCCGCGTTGTCGCGGTATTCGACAGAGTAGGTGTGTACCCTGCCCATGCGGTTTTCTCGGTGGTACATCGCGGCTGTTTTGACGATGATCGAGCTGTCTAAGCCGCCAGACAGGAATAGGCACCTCGGCACGTCGCTGATTAGCTGCCGCCGTATCGCGTCTGTCAGCAGGTACCGCGTGGTTTTGATAGTTTCCGCCTCGTTCTCGCCGTGCTCTCGCGCTTCGATCGAGAAGTAAGTCCTGCGCCTGAGCCGCCCGTTTTTGTAGACGGCGCACTCACCGGGGTTCAGCTCAAAAACGCCCTTAAACACTCCGCACGAGGGAGTTCTCGCAGGGCCGAGGAAGAATATTTCGTTCAGTCCCTGCTCGTCGATCTGCGGCTTGACAACTCCGCTTTTGAGCAGGGCTTTTATCTCGGAGCCGAAGATAAGTCCGCCGTCGTACTCATGATAGAACAGCGGCTTTACGCCGATTTTATCGCGGCAGAGAAAGAGCGTCCTGTCGCGCGTGTTGAAAACGGCGAAGGCAAATATTCCGTTGAGCTTTTCGGGGCACCTCTCGCCGTACTGAATGAAGGCTTTTAGCACGACCTCAGTGTCGCTGTGACCGCGGAAGTGAAAGCCCTTTGAGCGCAGCTCCTCACGCAGCTCCTCGGTGTTGTACAGCTCGCCGTTGTAAACGATGACATATGTCGCGTCGCCGTGACGCGCTGCCATCGGCTGTTTGCCGTTCTCGCGGTCGATAACGACAAGGCGGCGGTGTATAAGCGCGACGTCGCCGTTGAGGTAGATACCGTTTTCGTCGGGGCCTCGCCGCGTGAGAGTTTCAGACATCGCCTGCAGCGTCTCGCGCCTTTCCGTCATCATACAGTCCTTTTCGATCCAGCCCGCTATTCCGCACATAAAAATTACCTCCTGAGTTGATTTCGCAGTGTGAACAGAAAGCACACCGCGACTGTCAGCAGCGCCGCGCCCGAGAGCGCGCTGCCGCCGAAAAAGCCCGAACTGTCCACCGCCGCCGTCGAGAACACAGCCGTCTTTCTGACAAAGAGCCGCAGCCCGAAATGTGTCAGCAGAGCGGTGATCAGTCCTTGCAATATTCGGATAAAGAAAAATAACAACCTGTTGATTTTCAGCTCGCCGAGTGCGGCGAAAATCTGAAAGTGCACGCATAATCCGCCGAAGCCCACAGCGAAAGCGCAGAACTCTATAGGACAGCCGCCGACCAGCTTCACCGCCGTGCATACCTCGAGCGAGGACAAGAGGTACCGCCGCACATCCTCATTCTGAATGACAATATCGAGTATGCCGCCGAACGCGCCGAACAGCACCGCCAGACCGCCGATACTCACCATGCTGACCGCCGCGCCGTGAGCCGCCTCAACAAGAGCTGTGCCGAAGGGCAGAGGCGTGAAGCGTACAGCTGCAGCCGGTGATTTATTATTCCGAAAAAGAATATTTGCTCCGACGGTGAGCAGTACGACCGAAGCCGCCTGAGCCGTGTAGATAATCAGCCCGACCGTTTCGTCGCCGTACATGCTGCCGACGAACCCTAGCAAAAATCCCGGCCCTGCGCAGACAAGGCAGTAGGCGGCGGTTTTCGCCTGCGATTCACTTAGCTGACCGCTGCGGTACATCTCGGCAGCCGCTTTAGCGCCGACAGGGTAGCCGCCGATAAGCGATAGCAGCATGACGGGCATGAGCGGAAGCCTGCTGCCGCCGAACCTGCACAGCCCGAGCTTCACCGCCAGTCCTGCCGCCGCCATAAAGGGGAAGAGCGACGGAACGAGCACGCCGAGACATAGGTTCAGTCCCTCGGCGGCGCCTTTTTTGCAGCCCTCCGGGAAAATGATCATCAGCGCAAAGCAAAGGGCAGCCGTGACCGCCGCGCCGATTGCTCCAAAACGCCGCGTGGAAATCCGTGCAAACATCACATCACCGCTAATATATATGACCGCTGCCGCATAAATATTTCCCGTAGGGGGTAATTTTCCCCGAAAAGGAGATGCTTTTATGAAAAAGAACCTCAGCGCGGTGCAGCTCGACCTCGGAACTGCGCCGCTGATTGAGATGAGCGGCAACCGCCGCGTAAACGTCGAGGGTTCAACGGGAATCCTGCTCTACGAAACGAGCAACATCAAGGTCAGCACGAACCGCATGGTGCTCTCGTTCGAGGGACGCGGGCTGAGCGTGCGCTGTATCTCGGGCTCGTGCGTCGAAATCGAGGGCTTCATCACAAAAATCGAGTTTATCAGCTGAGGTGGGAGTATGTTAGTCGGAGTTGTCAGATGGTTCCGCGGTTATGTCGGCTTCACGGCGAAGGGCAGGTTTCCCGAACGGCTGCTCAATCTCGCCGCCGTGCGCGGAGTGAATATCGCAGATCCGCGTCCGGTTGAAGGCGGAGTCAGCGGAATAATGTCGGTGTCCGATTACCGCCGGGTCCGTCCGCTCGCGAGGAAGGCAAGAGTCCGCATGAGGGTGACGAAGCGCCGCGGTCTGCCCTTCGCTGTTCGAAAGTACCGCGGCAGGCTCGGGCTGTTCGTCGGCGCGGCGCTGGGGGCGGTTCTTATCGCGGTGCTCTCGCAGTTTCTCTGGTCATACCGTATCCTCGGCGCGGACAGCATGAGCGAGCAGCAGATACGACGCGTACTCGCCGAAAACGGAATATCGGTCGGCACGTATCTCGGCAATCTCGATGTTGAGCCGATAGAGCGGCATATCCTGCGCGACCTCGACGGTATAACGTGGGTCAGCGTCAATATTATGGGCTGCACCGCCGACGTCGAGGTGCGTCAGAAGGCTCAGAAGCCCGAGATACAGAGCATGGAGCCGTGCAATATAGTCGCGTCCGCCGACGGAGTGATCACAAAGCTCAAGGTGCGCGAGGGCTTTGCCGCTGTCAAGGAGGGCAGCGGAGTCGCAAAGGGCGAGCTTATCGTCAGCGGCTTCAACCCGACAAAGCAGGGAGGTGTGAGATATATGCACGCCGACGCGGATATCTACGCTGATGTTATTTCCAATAGAGAATTAAAAATTCCCAAACAGTACGATTATTATTCTTTAACAGAAAATAAAATAGACCGCACGCGCCTGAGGTTCCTCTGGTTCGAGCTGCCCGCGTCGCTGAGCTTCGGAAGCTGCCTGTACCGCACGGTGACAGTCCGCGACAATTCTCTCGTGCTCAACGGCACAGTCCTGCCTGTCGGAACGAGCGTTGAGACCTCGCATGAGCTCGAGCAAAAGCACGCCGCGACCGACAAGGCTGCTGCACGGGAGATTTTCCGAAACGACGAGCTGCTGTATGAGGCGTTTTCACGTCCCGACAGCCGGCCTGTAAGCCGCAGCCTGACCGTCAGCGAGAGCAAGGACGGCTTTTCCTGCGAATTCAACTGCGTATTCAATGAAAATATTGCCGAAACAGCCGAATTCAGCGTGACAGAGGACTGATTATATGTTACAATAAAAAAAGCGGAGCTTTTCCGCACCGAAACGGAGGCTTAATTTATGCGAATTTTATGTATCGGCGACGTGGTAGGCAGCGCGGGCTGTCAATTTCTGCGCTCGAAGCTGCCCGCGCTCAAGCGGTTCCACGGAGTTGATCTGGTAATATGCAACGGCGAGAACTCAGCCGACGGCAACGGAATAACGCCGCAGTCGGCGCAGTATCTCTTTGACAGCGGCGTCGACGCGCTCACCCTCGGCAACCATACCTTCCGCCGCAGGGAGGTCTATGAGCTGCTCGACGAAAATCCCTTCATAGTCCGACCCGCAAACTACCCCTCAAAGTCCACGCCCGGCAAGGGGATTATCAACATCGACACCGGCAGGCGGATCGTCACGCTCATTAACCTCATGGGCAATCTCGGCGTCGAGGACGGACTCGAGAACGCCTTTGAGTGCGCGGACAGAATGCTCGAGCAGGCTGAGAGCAAAATCATCATCGTCGACTTTCACGCCGAGACCACGAGCGAGAAGCGCGCGATGGGATATTATCTCGACGGCAGGGTTTCGGCGATGTTCGGCACACACACCCATGTTCAGACCTCGGACGCTCAGGTTCTCCCGAAGGGCACGGGCTACATCACCGACGTCGGAATGACGGGAGTTATCCACTCAGTCCTCGGCGTAAAAACCGAAATAATCATCAACCGCCTCAAAACCAAGCTGCCCGAGCGGTTCGAGCAGGCAGCGGGCAAGTGCTCGATGGAGGCTGTGCTGTTCGAAGTTGATGACAAAAGCGGAAAGTGCGTAACTGCTGAAAGTTTGCGCATAGAGTAATAAAATTTTACAGAGAAAATTCGTATTAATATCTGTTTTAACTATTGAAAAATTTGCAGAAACCTTGTATAATAGGTATGTTTGATAGAATGTCATTTTTCTTATGTTTACAAAAAGGACGTGCAGCTTATGATTAACGGTGAGATGCTAAAGCAGGCAATTATCTCCGGCGCCCACAATATCAGCGCCCAGAAGAATCACATCAACGATCTCAATATCTTCCCCGTACCCGACGGCGACACAGGTACAAATATGTCGATGACCGTAATGGCGGCGGCGAAGGCTCTCGAGGACTGCGACAGCACAAACGCGGGCGAGGTAGCTCAGCTTGCGGCAAAGGCGATGCTTCGCGGCGCGAGAGGCAACTCGGGCGTAATCACCTCGATCCTGTTCCGCGGCTTTGGTCAGGGACTCAAGGACATGGAGGAGGTCAACGGCAAGAACATTGCCGCAGCTCTCGGAATCGGCGTTGACGCTGCCTACAAGGCGGTAACGAAGCCTGCCGAGGGTACTATCCTCACTGTAGCCCGCATGGCATACGAGGCAGGCGTTGAGGCTTCCAAGGAGAACCACAACGCGCTCTATGTATGGCAGACCATCGTCAACAAGGCAAACGACGCACTGGCTCTCACTCCCGAGCTTCTCCCTGTACTCAAGAAGGCGGGCGTAGTAGACGCGGGCGGCAAGGGTCTTTGCACGATCTTCGAGGGCATGCTCACCTTCTTCCGCGACGGCGAGGTAATTCCCTACGAGGAGACAACAGCTCCTACGGTCGATACCTTCGAGAGCGCTGCGGCTGAGTTTGACGACGACATCGAATTCACATACTGCACTGAAATCATCGTCGGCAGAGATACCGAGTGCACACTCGATCCCGACGACCTTCGCACATATTTACAGACGATCGGCGACTGCGTAGTCGTAGTCAACGACGAGGAGATCATCAAGGTTCACGTTCACACCGAGACTCCTAACGTAGTTCTCGAGCAGGGTCTTACCTACGGTCAGCTCTTAGCCGTCAAGGTTGAGAACATGAAGGAGCAGCACAAGAACGCCAAGAAGGCAAGCAAGAAGTCCAAGAAGGCGAAGAAGGAGAAGTTCGAGTTCGCAGAGCCCACCGAGGATATCGGATTTGTCGCAGTAGCGGCAGGCGAGGGCATGAAGAACCTCTTCAAGGAGCTTGGCTGCGTCAACGTCGTATCGGGCGGACAGAGCATGAACCCCAGCACCGACGATATCTACGAGGCTGTTCTCGCGACGCCCGCGAAGAACGTCATCGTGCTTCCCAATAACAAGAACATCATTCTCGCGGCTGAGCAGACCGTGCCCATGGTCAATGACAGAAACGTCATCATCGTTCCCACCAGAACGATTCCGCAGGGCATGACCGCGCTTCTCAACTTCGACCCCGAGATTTCCGCCGACAGCAACGCCCAGCTGATGATGGACGCGGCTCGCAACGTCGGAACGGGACTTGTAACCTTTGCGGCGCGCAACAGCGAGTTCGGCGGCAAGAAGATCAAGGAAGGCGACATCATCGCCCTCGAGAACGGCAAGCTCACCATCACCGAGAAGAGCGCCGTCAAGGCTCTCGTAAAGCTCGCCAAGAGCATGGTTACCCGCGACACCTCGTTCATCACCCTGATTTACGGCGAGGACGTCGAGGAGGAGGACGCTCAGAAGGCGTTTGACGAGCTTCAGGACAAGTTCGGCTCACGCGCGGACATCTCTCTCGTCAAAGGCGACCAGCCCGTTTACTACTTCATTCTCAGCATCGAGTAATTCCAACCGAATATTGCGGTCAGCGTCCGGCGGTGATTCGCCTATGCTGACCGTTTTTTATTACCAACTAAAAAATCGGAGCGCAAGCGACCCGAAATTTTCCATTTTTCATTTTCGATTTTCAATTAAAAACTATGCCATCTTTATTCAAAACACCCGTTTCCGCTCTTTCGGGGGTGGGGCCAAAGCGAGCCGAGCAGTTTGAAAAGCTCGGAATATCCTCAGTCGGCGAGCTGATACAGTTCTATCCCCGAGCCTACGAGGACTGGAGCGAGGTCACGTCCATCGCCGATATCACCGAAGAGGGCACCTACTGCGTCAAGGCGGTTGTCGGCTCCGCGGTATCAAACACGATGCTCGCGGGCGGAAGGCTCATATGCAAGACCACCGTCTACGACGACACGGGCACCATAAAGCTCGTCTTTTTCAATAACAAGTACATAAGCCAGATGCTCGCCTACGGAGCAGAATATTTCTTCTACGGAAAAATAACCTTCGACAGCTACGGCTCCCAGATGGTCGCTCCCGCGTTTTCACCGGCGCGTCAGGGGCCTCATATCCACCCTGTTTACCGTTCTACCGCGGGGCTGAATTCAAAGACAATAGAGGGTGCGGTGCAGAAGTCGCTGAAAATGCTGCCCGAAACGGTCGGCGACCCGCTGCCCGAGGGTATCAGGAAGAAGTTTGATCTCTGCGGTCTGCGAAAGGCGATAGAGGATATCCATTTCCCGAAAACAACCGCAGACCTCGAGCACGCGCGCAGAAGGCTCGTCACCGAGGAGCTTGTCGTGCTCAATCTCGGAATGCGCAGCCTGCGCGACCACAGCCGCACGCTCAGCGGCGTGAAGATACACGAGGACTTCTCCGCTCAGTTCGAAGAGCTGCTTCCGTTTGAGCTGACGGGCGCGCAGAAGAGGGCGATTGCCGACTGCGTTAACGATATGCTCAGTAAGCCGTCCCAGATGAACCGCCTTGTACAGGGCGACGTCGGCTCGGGCAAGACGGCGGTTGCCGCGTCGGTCTGCTTCACCGTGATAAAGAACGGCTTTCAGGCGGCGTTCATGGCGCCGACCGAGATCCTCGCCGCACAGCACTACGAGACCTTCCAAAAGCTCTTGGAGGGTACGGGAGTCACCGTCGGACTGCTGACAGGCTCACTCAGGGAGAGCGAGAAGAAGCGCGTCCGCTCAGGCCTCGCCGACGGCACGATACAGCTCGTGATCGGCACTCACGCGCTTATCACCGACAAGACGGAGTTCAATAATCTCGGACTTGCAGTAACCGACGAACAGCACCGATTCGGAGTCGCACAGCGCGCGAAGCTGCTCTCAAAGGGCGACAATCCGCACCTGCTCGTCATGAGCGCGACGCCGATTCCGCGCACACTCGGGCTGATAATCTTCGGCGACCTCGACATCTCGGTAATCGACGAGCTTCCGCCGAACCGAAAGCCCGTCCGCACGGTGCTGCTGCCCGTATCGGGACGCGGCAGGATATATAAGTTTATCCGCGAGGAGGTTTCGCGCGGCAGGCAGGCGTATATCGTCTGTCCGCTCGTCGAGGAGGGCGAGCTCGAGGGCGTAGCCTCAGCCGAGGAGTACGCCGCCGAGCTGATGCTAAAGCACTTCCCCGATATACCCGTCGGCGTGGTTCACGGAAAGCTCAAGCCCGCCGAAAAGGACGCCGTCATGGACGGTTTTGCCAGGAATGAATACAAAATACTCGTCGCGACAACCGTGATCGAAGTCGGGGTTGACGTTCCGAACGCCTCTGTCATGCTCATAGAAAACGCCGAGCGGTTCGGGCTTTCTCAGCTCCACCAGCTCCGCGGCCGCGTCGGCAGAGGAGATGCGCAGTCCTTCTGCGTGATGATAAGCGACCGCATGAATCAGGTCACGCGTCAGCGTCTGGAGGTCATGTGCTCGACCAACGACGGCTTCAAAATCGCCGACGAGGACTTGAAAATGCGCGGACCGGGCGACTTCTTCGGAGAGCGCCAGCACGGACTTCCGCAGCTCGCCATAGCCGATTTTGCCGATACGAAGAGCCTCGAGCTCTCGCAGAAGATCGCCGACGAGATCATGTTCCGATACAAAGACCTCCGCAGCGATGAGCTTCGGCTGCTCAACGCCGAAATCGACAGGCTGTTCAGCCGCGGCGGTCACAATACGATGAATTAGGAGTGAGTATATGAAAAAGTTCATTTGCGTACTGTGCGCGCTCTGTGTGCTGCTCGGTGCGGCGACCCTGCCCGCAGGCGCAATCAGCTTCTCAAACAACGTCGTCACCCGCTCAAAGTCGATTCTCATGGTTAACCGCGACATCGGTCAGGTTGTGTTTGAGCAGGACGCCGACGAGAAGCGCTATCCGGCATCTACCACCAAGATAATGACCTACATCGTCGCCTACGAGCACATCGACGACATCGAAAACACCCGTATCCCGATCAAGAAGTCGGTTCTCGACAAGCTCAAGGGCACCGACAGTTCCTCCGCGAACCTTGCCGACCACGTGGGCAAGAAGATGAGCGCGATCGACCTGCTCTATTCGATGATGGTACCCTCGGGCAACGACGCGGCGCTGACTCTCGCAGATTACGTCGGCGACGGCGATATCGACAAGTTCGTCGACATGATGAATGAGAAGGCCGACGAGCTCGGCTGCGAGAACACCCACTTCATGAACCCCGACGGTCTCCATGACGACGACCACTACACCACAGCGCGCGACCTCTACAAAATTACCACCTACGCGCTGACGCTGCCGCACTTTTTCGAGATATCGAACACCACGGAGTACAAGTGCGAGGGCGACGAATATGCCCTGACCACCACCAACTACCTGATTGACCAGTACCGCGGCGGCGAGTATTACTACCAGTACGCCGAGGGCGTCAAGACCGGCACCACAAATGAAGCAGGCCGCTGTCTTGTCACCACCGCCTCAGCCGACGGCAACTCATATATCCTTATCCTTCTCGGCGCTCCGTACAAGGCGGGCGAGATGGAGGAGTACTACACCTTCACCGACGCTGCCGATTTGTTCCGCTGGGCGCTTGTTGACCTCCAGATGCAGACGATCAAGTCCACCCAGACTCCGATCTGCGAGGCAAAGGTCAAGCTCGCCTGGGGCAGGGACAAGGTGACCCTCGTTCCCGAGAAGAACCTCAATGCCATAATGCCAAAGGATCTGACGCCTGAGAATATCGTTGTTGAAACCAATGTTGACGAGGTGATATCCGCTCCTCTCAGGACAGATACGCCCGTAGGTACCGCGGCAGTCTACTACGTCGACACAAAGACAGGCGACAAGCAGATCGTAGCTACGGTAAACCTCGTGCCATCTGAGAATCTCGACCGCAGCGGAATCCTCGCGGTGCTCGACGTAATCGGCACGATCTTCCGGTCCTACTGGTTCATTGTCATTATTGTGGCGATCCTGCTCATCCTTGCAGGCTACGTCATCGCAGGCAAGATCCACCGCAACAGACAGAGAAAGAGAAGGAAGGTCAAGAAGTACCGCAACTTCTGATGTAATTAAATTGTAAACAATATGTAGTTGTAATTCACAACATCTTGTGGTATAATTTCTTTATGGAATTATTATAAGAAAATATAGTATCACAAAGACGGGGTGACAGGTTATGAAATGTCCATATTGCAGCTTTGAGGAGAGCAAGGTTATCGACTCGCGATCGGCGGACGACGGAGAGAGGATCCGCCGCCGCAGGGAATGCCTGAAATGCGGCAAGCGCTTCACCACCCATGAGGTGATCGAAACCGTTCCGATCATCGTCGTAAAGCGCGACAAGTCCCGCGAGGTGTTCGACCGCAACAAGCTCACCGCGGGCATTCTCCGCGCCTGTGAAAAGCGCCCTGTATCACTCACTCAGATCGAGGAAATGGTCGACAGGATAGAGGCGAAGATCCAGAGCATGCTCGACCGCGAGATCACAACCCGCCAGATAGGCGAGCTCGCGATGGAGGAGCTGAAGACAGTCGACGAGGTATCCTACGTGCGCTTTGCGTCGGTTTACCGCCAGTTCAAGGACATCAACACCTTCCTCGAGGAGCTCAACAAGCTGCTCACCGAGAAACAGTAATACTATTTAAAGAGCAAAGGCCGCCCGATCGGGCGGCTTTTTTGGTTGTTGAAATGAAAAATAAAAATCGGAGCGAAGCGACCCTTAATTTTCCATTTTCAATTTTCAATTATCAAGAAAACTTCTTCGCCTGAGCGACAGCGAGCCTGTCGCATCGTTCGTTTTCGGGGTGACCGGCGTGACCCTTGACCCAGTTTATCTCGACCTGATGCCTGTCATACTGCCTGAGCAGCCTTTCCCAGAGGTCGGGATTCTGAGCCTTTTCCTTCTTGTTGCGCATCCAGCCCTGAGCCTGCCACTTCTTTGCCCAGCCGAGCTTGAGCGCGTTGCAGACGTACTGCGAGTCGCTGTACAGCTCGACCTCGCAAGGCTCCTTTAGCGCCTCCAGCGCGAAAATCACCGCGCATAGCTCCATGCGGTTGTTGGTGGTTTCACGCTCGCCGCCCGAAAGCTCCTTTTCCACTCCGTTGTACCTCAGTACGGCGCCCCAGCCTCCGGGGCCGGGATTGCCGCTGCACGCTCCGTCCGTATAGACCTGAACTCTTTTCATATGTATCTCCTTCTTGCATCTGATTGTCACGGATATATTTTCTCACAAATCGCCCATAATAACAAGAGGGCAGGGGAAATTTGGAAAAACTTTTTCATAATTCCAATAACATATTGACAGCAAAGCGGCGTTTGAGGTAAAATATACAATGTATATGTATGCTGAAATCAGTATACCCATTTTGGTTTTTATCCGTAATGGATTAATATATGATCGGAACAAATCTGAAGAATATGGAGGTAATTTTGTGAGCAAAGAACGCAATAACAGAAACTTTAAGCTCAAAAATACAAATATCGGGAAAGGGCAGGCAAAGTCCAAGAGCGCTAAAAGCTCGAAGCCGAAGGCAAACCGCCGGCCTCAAAGACCCACAAAGCCGTCTGTGAAGGTATCGTTCCTCGGTGGACTGAATGAGATCGGCAAGAACATCACCCTCATTGAGTGCGAGGGCGATATGATAATAATCGACTGCGGCATGGCGTTCCCCGACGGAGACATGCTCGGCGTCGACCTTGTAATCCCCGATTTCACCTATATCGAGCAGAACTTCGACAAGGTGAAGGGCATCGTGCTCACCCACGGCCACGAGGACCATATCGGCGGACTGCCTTATCTTCTCTCTCGCGTGAACATACCGATTTACGGCACGCCGCTGACGCTCGGACTTGTCGGCAACAAGCTCAAGGAGCACAGCCTGTTCAACAAGGCGAAGCTCAACGTCGTCAACGCCGGCGACACAATCAGACTCGGCTGCATGGAAGTCAAGTTCATTCACGTCAACCACAGCATTCCCGACGCGGTGGCTTTTGCTATCCGCACACCCGCGGGCACGCTTGTACACACGGGCGACTTCAAGATCGACTGCACGCCTATCCTTGGCGACGCTATCGACTTCTCGAGCTTCGCGCAGGCAGGCGACGAGGGCGTACTCGCACTTTTAGCCGAGAGCACCAACGCATCGCGTCCGGGCTTTACGCGCACAGAGAGGCTCGTGTCCGACAGCCTGAATATGCTTTTCAACAACGCGGCGAACTACCGCATTATCATCGCGACCTTCGCGTCGAATGTCAACCGCGTCCAGCAGATCATCGACTGCGCCGCGAAGTACGGCAGAAAGGTCGCCTTCTCGGGCAGAAGCATGGTCAACTACATGGACGTAGCCAAGAAGCTCGGCTACCTTAACGTGCCCGACAATATTCTGATCGACCTCGACATGCTCGACAAATATCCGCGCGAGCAGATCGTACTTGTCACGACGGGCAGTCAGGGCGAGCCGATGAGCGCGCTGTCGCGTATGGCGTACTCCGACCACCGCAAGGTCGTGGTGGGCGAGGGCGACTTCATCATCATCTCCGCGAATCCTATCCCCGGCAACGAAAAGACCGTCGGCAACGTAGTTGACGAGCTGCTCAAGCGCGGCTGCAAGGTCATCTATGAGTCTATGTACGACGTACACGTCTCGGGTCACGCCTGCCAGGAGGAGCTGAAAATCATTCACCGCCTTGTCAGACCGAAGTTCTTCATTCCCGTCCACGGCGAGCAGAAGCATCTGCGCAAGCACGCCGACCTCGCCGAATTCCTCGGCATGGACAGAAAGAACATCTTCATCGGCGACGTTGGCAGCACGGTTGAGATCAACGAGGACTACATGAAGGAGATCGCGCCCGTACCCGCAGGCAAGGTATTTGTCGACGGACTCGGCGTCGGCGACGTCGGAAGCATCGTTCTGCGCGACAGAAAGCACCTCGGACAGGACGGCCTGATCATCATCGTCGCCTCGCTCGACGTTTACGACGGCCATGTAATCAGCGGTCCCGACGTAGTTTCGCGCGGATTCGTATACGTGCGCGAGAGCGAGCAGCTGCTCGAGGAGGTGCGCAAGCTCGCGCTCGATATCCTTGAGGACTGCGCTGACAACAACATTCACGAGTGGGGCATCATCAAGAACCGCATCAAGGACGAGATCTCGAAGCTCATTGCCCAGAGAACCCGCCGCGCGCCGATGATCCTCCCGATCTTACAGGAAGTATAAGGACGGTTTGGAAACTGCCGCTGACCCAAAAATACAATTCGGAGCGTAAGCGACCCGAAATTTTCAATTTTCAATTTTTCATTTTCAATTAACAAAAGGACTGCTATGAGAAAAAAACATTGGATGCTGTCGCCGTGGTTCATAATCTTCACGATTGTGATGCTGCTGATGACGACTATTTCCGCAAACTACAACATAATCGTGTTCTACGTTGAGCTGGGCATAACGGTGCTGTCGATTGCCGCCGTGATCGCGCTCAGCCTGCGTTTCAGCGCGTATATACGCGGAATAGTCAGGTCGACCGCGGACAGGATCAACGGCATCGACCGCGACTACCTCGAGCGCTACAAGTACCCCGTTGCCGTCGTCGGAATGGAGGGCGACATCGTGTGGTGCAACGCGCGGTTCCGCAAGGCGATCGGCGGACGCAGCCCCGAGGGCGACCATATCAACAACTATATATCAGGCTACGACATCGTCGATATCATAGACAGCGACGGCGTGGACGTAGCGGTAGACGGCAGGGAATTCACCGTCTACTGTCTCAATGCCGACGGCAGCACGGTCTGCCACTTCATTGAGAACACCTACTACAAGTCCACAGTCCGCGAGTACCACGCGTCGATCCCGTGCGTGGCGCTGATAACCTTCGACAACGCCGAGGACTTTGTTTCCAGCTCCGAGGAGTACTACTCCACCGTCGCGATCTCGGTCGAGGCGAATCTGCAGCGCTGGGCGAACGAGTACAAGGCGATGTACAAGAAGATCACCAACAACCGCTATATGATAATCTTCCGCGACGCCGACATCGACCACATGGTCAACCAGCGGTTCCCGATACTAAGGGATATCCGCTCGATCGGCACCGCGCGCCACATCGCGACGATATCCGTGGGACTTTGCCGCGGCAGCAAGACCGTCCGCGAGAGCGAGCTCAACGCGCGCAAGGCGCTCGAGATGGCTCTGGGACGCGGCGGCGATCAGGTTGCGATAATCCGCGACAATACCTACGAGTTCTTCGGCGGAACGGCGGCTGCGGCAGAGAAGGTCAGCAAGGTTCGAATGCGCGTCATCGCGAACGCGATAAGCCGTGCCGTTGCCGACGCGGACAAGGTGTACGTCATGGGACACCGCTTCTCCGACCTCGACTGCGTAGGCGCGGCGATCGGCATGCAGTGCATCATGGACAAGACCTTCAAGAAGTACAGCAAGGTCGTCATAAACCGCGAGACCTCGATGGCGCAGCAGCTTATCGAGTACACCGACGAAAGGCTCGAGAGCGATATCTACACCACTCCCGAGGAAGCGCTCAGAGGTATCACACCGAAATCGCTTCTGATCATCGTCGACACCCACCTTGCGACCTCTCTCGAGAGCCGAGAGCTATACGAGAGGGCAAAGAAGATCGTCGTTATCGACCACCACCGCAAGGCGGTCAATTACATAAACAACGCGCTCGTGTTCTGTCATGAGCCGTCAGCTTCGTCAGCGTGCGAGATGTGCTGCGAGATCATCAGCTACCTCGACGACAAGCCGCTCGGCTACATTCAGGCTGACGCGCTGCTCTCGGGCATAATGCTCGACACCAAGAACTTTGTGCTCAAGACGGGCGTGCGCACCTTCGAAGCGGCGGCGTATCTCAGGCGCAAGGGCGCGAATACCCTCACGGTAAAGGAGCTGTTCTCGGGCAGCATCGATACATACCGCGAGAAGGTCGACATCGTAGTCCGCAGCGAGGTTCACCGCGGCTGTGCGATCTCGACCTCAGACAAGCTCACCGACGACATACGTCTCGCGTCTGCGCAGGCGGCTGACGAGATGCTCACCCTCAAGGGTATAGTCGCGTCGTTCGTAATCTTCGGCGACCACAAGAAGATAAACATCTCCGCGCGCAGCTACGGACGGATAAACGTCCAGCTAATCATGGAAAAAATGGGCGGCGGCGGCCACCAGACAATGGCGGCGACCCAGCTTTACAATTCGTCCATCGAGGAGGCGCGAAAGCAGCTGACGGAGGCTATCGACAACGTGCTCGACGAAGCCGAGGAGGACAACTCCGACAAACAAAATAAACCAAAAAAGGACTGATATAAATGAAAGTAATTTTACTGCAGGACATCAAGGCTCTCGGCAAAAAGGGCGAGCTCGCTGAGGTGAGCGAGGGCTACGGCAGAAACTACCTGCTGCCCAAGAAGCTCGCTAAGGAAGCCAACGCTCAGGCTATGAACGAGTACAAGAACGCCGAGAACTCCAAGAACTACAAGATCGCTACCGCCAAGGCTCAGGCTGAGCAGGACAAGCAAAAGCTCGAGGGCAAGGTGTTCAAGATGAAGGCGAACGGCAACAACGGCAAGCTCTTCGGCAGCATCACCTCAAAGCAGATCGCCGATGAGATCAAGAAGCAGTACGGCATCGCCGTCGACAAGCGCAAGGTCGTGCTCGAGCGCGACATCAAGGAATTCGGCACCTACAAGGCGGAGGTCAAGCTCTACACAGGCATCTCCGCGTCGATTGACGTACAGGTTTCCGAGGCGTAATCATGGCTGAGGAGTTCACTTCCGACCTCGGCGTAATGCCATACAACACCATGGCTGAGCAGAGTGTTCTCGGCGCGATTTTGCTCGAGAGCTCGATGCTCGACGAGGTGCTCGACTTCATCAAAAGCCCCGATTATTTCTACGTCGGCGTCCACAAGCTGATGTACAGGGAAATGATGCTGATGATGAACAACGGCATTCCCGTCGACCCCGTAACGCTGATCGACAGGCTCGAGGGCAATCCCGAGTTTGAGAGCAGCGGCGGCAAAACCTACGTTATCAATATTGCGGACTCCTGTCCGTCCTACAGCAACGCGGGACAGTACGCTAAGATCGTCGCGGACAAGTACAAGCTCAGACAGCTTATCACAGCGTCAAGGGCGATCATCGACGACGCAACCGAGGGAGCCGAGGACACCTCGCTGATTCTCGACGCCGCCGAGCAGAGATTGTTTGATATCCGCAGCGACGAGAACTCCAAGGGACTTGAGCGCATCAATTCGGTTATCTTGCAGACATTTGACCGCCTCGACGACCTCAATTCCGAACGCGACAGCAACACCCGCGCGATTCCGACGGGTATCGGCGACCTCGACCGCATGATCACGGGACTCAACCGCAGCGACCTCATCATTCTCGCCGCCCGTCCCGGTATGGGCAAGACGAGCTTTGCGCTGAACATCGCGCGCAACGTCGCCTGCCAGTCAAAGAAAACCGTCGCGTTTTTCTCTCTCGAAATGTCGCGCGAGCAGCTCGCGAGCCGGCTTCTGTCGTCCGAGGCTCTCGTCAGCGGCACAAAGCTGCGCACGGGCAAGCTCGACAACAGCGACTGGGGAAGGCTTATCCCTGCGAGCGACGTGCTCAAGAACGCCGACCTCTACCTCGACGACACCTCGACTATCACAATCACCGAAATGAAGGCGCGCCTGAGAAGGCTCAAGCAGGTAGATCTTGTTGTCATCGACTACCTCCAGCTAATGGCGAGCGGCAGGCGTATCGACAACCGCGTTCAGGAGATATCCGCGATCACCCGAAACCTCAAAATCATGGCGAAGGAGCTCAACGTCCCGATCATCACGCTCTCGCAGCTTTCGCGTGCGTCCGAGCAGCGCACGGGCGACCACCGTCCTCAGCTCTCAGACCTGCGTGATTCGGGTTCGATCGAGCAGGACGCGGACATCGTGCTCTTCCTCTACCGCGAGGGCTACTACGACCGCGAAAACGGCGACAATCCAGCTCCTCAGGCGGATATGAACTCGGGCGAGTGCATCGTCGCGAAGAACCGTCACGGCGAGACCAGCACCGTCAACCTCCACTGGCAGGGCGAGTTCATGCGCTTCACGGGCATGGAGAAGAAGTATGACGCATAAGGCTCTCTCGACCTGCGAAAAATATAAATTGCTCGAAGACGGCGGCACAGTGCTTGTCGCTCTTTCGGGCGGAGCGGATTCCACCGCTTTGCTTCACTTTCTTTATTCCGTAAAAGAAAAATACAACCTCACGATTCTCGCCGCCCACCTTAACCACGGCATTCGCGGCGAGGAAGCAGACCGCGACGAGCGGTTTTGCAAAATTCTCTGTGAGAAATATAATATACCTTTTTATACCAAGACCCTCGATATTCCCGCTCTGTCAAAGCAGCGCGGCGTCAGCGAGGAGCTTTGCGGCAGAGATGAGCGCTACGCCTTTCTCGGAACGCTCGCCGAAGCGCATAACGCAAGAATCGCCACCGCCCACAACGCTGATGACAACGCCGAGACCTTGATATTCAACCTCGCGCGGGGAAGCTCTCTTCGCGGCGCGGCAGGCATTCCGCCGAAGCGCGGCAGGATCATCCGTCCGCTGATCGAGGTCACGCGTGCTCAGATCGAGGAGTACTGCGCGGAGAACGGGCTTGACTTCGTCACCGACAGCACAAATCTCGGAGATGAGTACACCCGAAACAAAATCCGCCACCATGTGATTCCCGTACTTCGTGAGCTGAATCCGTCGTTTGAAGCTGCGGTAACGCGCTTCACCGACACGGCAGCCGAGGTCTCGGATTACCTCGACATTCAGGCGGACGCCGCTCTCACAGCCGCCGAAACCGACTACGGATATTTCGCGGACAGGCTGCTTGACAACCACCCGGCCGTCCTGAAAACGGCAATTAATATTCTGTTAAAGAAATATTATATTCAAACCGATTCCAAGAAGCTCGGACTTATCGCTGATATCCTCAGAAACGGCGGCGCTGCAGAGCTTAGCCGCGAATATACCGCGGTTTGCAGGCGCAATATATTCTGTATCGCCGGCAGCGGCAGCCCAGAGATGCCTGAAGTCGAGCTGCGCGGCAGCGTGAGCTTCAGCTTTATAGACAAGCTCGTCGCCGCGTCGATAGATAATTCTAATAAAGAAAATAAAACCCTGATTTTCCGCACCCGCCGCGAGGGAGATATGTTTTCTTTCCAAAAAAGAAATATAACCAAATCTCTCGGCAAGGCTCTGCGCGAGATTGGAGTACCCTCAAAGCTCAGGGACAGCGTGATCTGCCTGTGTGAGGGCAGCGTTGTACTCTGGTGCGAGGCGCTGGGATATTCAACTCAGGGTAAAATATACGCCCAAAACCAAAATCTAACCATTGAACTGAACGGGGAGAAGTGCTATGATGTTACACAAGGACGTTGAATCCGTACTGCTTTCGCAGGAAAAACTTGAAAAAATTGTGAAGTCCCTTGCAAAACAGATAGAAAAAGATTATAATGACAAAGAGTTTATGATGGTCGGACTGCTCAAGGGCAGCGTCGCGTTCATGGCGGATCTGATGAAGCGCGTGAATCTCGACTTTTCGATCGACTTCATGGTTGCCTCGAGCTACGGCAGCGGCACCGAAAGCTCGGGCAGGGTCAAGATCGTCAGCGACCTCACTCTGCCTGTTCAGGGCAAGGATGTTCTGGTGGTTGAGGACATCATCGACTCGGGCAACACCCTCAACTTCGTCATGAACTATCTTATGACAAAGGGCGCAAATTCCGTCAAGGTCTGCACCCTCTGCGACAAGCCCTCACGCCGCAAGGTACCTCTCGTACCGGATTACTGCGGCGCCGAGATCCCCGACGAGTTCATCGTCGGCTACGGCCTCGACTATGCCGAGAAATACCGCAACCTGCCTTATATCGGAATCCTCAAACGTTCCGTTTATGAATGATACAGACGGCGGCGACCCCGCGGTCAACAAACCCAAGGAGTGTGAAATAAT
The DNA here is from genome assembly GCA_900316555.1 of uncultured Eubacteriales bacterium. GTDB lineage: Bacteria > Bacillota > Clostridia > Oscillospirales > Acutalibacteraceae > Ruminococcoides. The sequence goes on from ONDL01000001.1 coordinate 92,399, forward strand.
TTGGACAATAAAAAGAGGACGCGCAACCTGCTGCTCTATCTCGCAATCCCGATTGTGCTGATTGTTGTCGCGGCGATTTTTCTGAGTACGCGCCAGTCGGATTCACCAAAGACATCCGAGCTCGTGCAGTACTTCATCGACGACAAGGTTGAGAGCTACACTATCAACTACGGCTCCGGCGCTGTCGAGATCACCCTCAAGGAGGGCGAGAAGGCGTATCCCAAGACCGAGGAGAGCGCGGCGAGCAATCCGCTGACAGCTCTCGCGGGCACAGACCAGCAGACAGACTCAAAGTCCAAGGTCGTCGTCAAGGGACAGCTTGCCGATATCCGCCTCTTCATCGAGGAGATAAACGAGAAGTCGTCGCCCGACGAGCCTGTAAAGTACAACTACATCCGCGCGAGCGACAATTCGTTCCTGCTCGAGCTTATCCCGACGATCATTATGGTCGCAATCTTCATCGGAGCGTGGATATTCCTGATGAAGCGCATGGGAAGCGGCGGCATCGGCAGAGAGATGAATTTCGGCAAGGCAAAGATCAAGAACACCAACGACGAAAAGCGCAAGACGACCTTTGACGACGTGGCAGGAGCCGACGAGGAGAAGGAAGAGCTTGCCGAGGTCGTCGAGTTCCTTAAGAACCCCGAGAAGTTCAACAAGCTCGGTGCGCGCATTCCCAAAGGCGTACTGCTCGTAGGCCCTCCCGGAACAGGTAAAACCCTTCTCGCGCGCGCAGTCGCGGGCGAGGCAGGCGTACCGTTCTTCTCGATTTCGGGTTCGGATTTTGTAGAGATGTTCGTCGGCGTAGGTGCGTCGCGTGTCCGCGACCTCTTTGACCAGGCGAAGAAGAACGCGCCCTGCATTATCTTTATCGACGAGATCGACGCCGTCGGCAGACAGAGAGGCGCAGGTCTCGGCGGCGGCAACGACGAACGCGAGCAGACCCTTAACCAGCTTCTCGTGGAGATGGACGGCTTCGGCGTGAACGAGGGCGTAATCCTCATCGCCGCGACCAACCGTCCCGACGTACTCGACCCCGCGCTTCTCAGACCGGGACGCTTCGACCGTCAGGTTGTAGTAAGCTATCCCGACGTCAACGGCCGTGAGGCTATCCTCAAGGTTCACGCGCGCAAGAAGCCTCTTGCGCCCGACGTAAAGCTGCGCACGATCGCAAAGACCACCGCGGGCTTCACAGGAGCCGACCTCGAGAACCTGCTCAACGAGGCGGCGCTTCTCGCGGCACGTGCCGACAAGAAGGCGATCACCATGAAGGAGATCGAGGAAGCAACCATCAAGGTCGTTGTCGGCGCGGAGAAGAAGAGCAAGGTCATGAGCGACAAGGAGAAGAAGCTCACCGCCTATCACGAGGCAGGTCACGCTATCCTCTTCGACGTGCTCGAAACGCAGGATCCCGTTCACGAGATTTCGATTATTCCCCGCGGAATGGCTGGCGGCTACACAATGCCTCTGCCCACCGAGGATAAGTCATACAATTCGCGCAGTGAGATGCTCGAGGATATCGTGGTATCCCTCGGCGGACGCGTTGCCGAGGCGCTGATCCTCGACGACATTTCCACAGGCGCGTCCAACGACATTGAGCGCGCAACAAAGACCGCGCGCGCAATGGTCACCAAGTACGGCATGACCAAGGAGCTCGGCTGCGTCAACTACGGCTCCGAGAGCGGCAGCGTATTCCTAGGCAGGGATATGGCGCGCACTCAGGACTACAGCGAGGCGACTGCGGCGAAGATCGACGAGCTTGTTCTCGAGATCGTAAACGACGCGTACGCGCGTGCCGAGAAGCTCCTCAGCGAGAATATCGACAAGCTGCATGAGATCGCCGCGTATCTGATCAAGCACGAGAAGATGAGCGGCGCGGACTTCGAGGCTGTCATGAACGGCACCTATGTCGAGCCCGAGGAAGAGCCTGAGGAAGAGGTAACAGAGCCTGCTTCCGAGACTGTTGAAACGGCTGACGAGAGTGTTGTCGAGGCACCCGACGAAGCGGAAGATAATTCTGCAGAAGAATAATAACAGGCGGTGGAGGTCAAGAATCTCCGCCGCTTTTTGTGACTGAAATTTCGAACAAACTTGCGAAAACTCTTGATATTTTCAAATTAATATGGTATACTAATATAAATACAAAACGACAGGAAAATAGCTATGTCACTTGAAAAGATTATTGTAAAAGGCGCGAAGGAACACAACCTCAAGAATATCGACGTTGAGATCCCGCGCGAAAAGCTCGTTGTTATCACGGGACTGTCCGGCTCGGGCAAGAGCTCGCTCGCCTTTGACACGATTTACGCCGAGGGTCAGCGCCGCTATGTCGAGAGCCTTTCGTCCTACGCGCGAATGTTCCTCGGCCAGATGGACAAGCCGAACGTAGAGAGCATAGAGGGACTTTCGCCCGCGATTTCAATCGACCAAAAGACGACCTCCAAGAACCCGCGCTCGACCGTCGGAACCGTCACGGAGATATACGACTATCTGCGACTTCTTTACGCGCGGATAGGCGTGCCGCACTGTACGGTCTGCGGCCGCGAAATACGCCAGCAGACGGTTGACCAGATTGTTGACAAAATCATGGCGTACCCCGTGGGAACCAAGATACAGGTTATGTCGCCTGTGGTTCGCGGAAGAAAGGGCGAGCACGCCAAGGTTCTCGACAGCGCGAGAAAGGCGGGCTTTGTCCGCGTGCGCGCCGACGGTATCGTCTACGATCTGCAGGAAAAAATTCCTTTAGAGAAAAATAAAAAACATAATATAGAGATCATCGTCGACCGCCTTGTCATCAAGCCCGAGATATCCTCGCGGCTTTCGGACAGCATTGAGACCGCGTCAAAGCACAGCGGCGGCATCGTCATGGTGAACTTCGGCGACGAGGACGTGATATTCTCGCAGAAGTACGCCTGTCCCGACCACGGCGTCAGCATCGACGACCTCACCCCGCGAATGTTCTCGTTCAACAATCCCTTCGGAGCCTGCCCAAAGTGCACGGGTCTGGGCGTTTTTCTCAAGATAGACGAGAACAAGATAATTCCTGACAGGAATAAAAGTATAAAAGACGGCGGTATCAAAGGCGGCGGCTGGGCGATGGAGGGCAGCACGATCGCGGCGATGTACTTCGACGCGCTCGCTCGTAGATACAAGTTCTCGCTGAGCACGCCGATACGCGACCTGCCCGACGACGTTGTTGATAAGATCCTCTACGGCACCGGTGACGAAAGTCTCACCCTGCACCGCCGGTCCGTCTACGGCAGCGGCACCTACGAGCACCCGTTTGAGGGCGTGATAAACAACCTCGACCGCCGCTACCGCGAGACCTCGTCCAACTGGATTAAGGACGAGATCCGCACATATATGGCGGAGATCCCCTGCGACGACTGCAAGGGCGACCGCCTGAGCCGCGAGAGCCTTGCCGTCACAGTCGGCGGAATCAATATAGCAGATTTCTGTAAAAAGAGCGTTGTCGACGCGATCGACTTTATTCAGTCGCTCGAGCTGAGCGAGAAGGAGCGTATCATCGGCGCTGAAATCATCAAGGAGATCACCGAGCGCCTTAACTTCCTCAAGAGCGTCGGTCTGGGCTACCTGACCCTTTCGCGCAGCGCGGGCACTCTCAGCGGCGGCGAAAGCCAGCGTATCCGCCTCGCGACCCAGATAGGCAGCTCTCTGATGGGCGTTCTGTATATCCTCGACGAGCCGAGCATCGGACTTCACCAGCGCGACAACGAAAAGCTCCTCGGCACCCTCAAGCGCCTTCGCGACCTCGGCAACACGGTGATCGTAGTCGAGCACGACGAGGAGACCATGTACGCCGCCGACTGCATTGTCGACGTCGGCCCCGGCGCGGGTATACACGGCGGCGAGATCGTCTGCACCGGCGACGTGGATAAGATAAAGGCGTGCGGGAACTCCGTCACGGGACAGTACCTTAGCGGCAAGCGCGCCGTGCCTGTACCCGAGGAGAGGCGTAAGGGCAACGGCAAGTTCCTCGAGATACGAGGAGCCGCCGAGAACAACCTCAAGAATATCAATGTAAAAATTCCACTCGGCGAGCTCGTCTGCGTCACGGGCGTTTCCGGCTCCGGCAAAAGCTCGCTGATCAACGAGATACTGTACAAGACGCTCGCGCGCGAGCTGAACCGCGCCAAGACGATTTCGGGCAAGCACAAGGAGCTGCGCGGCGTCGAGAACCTCGACAAGGTGATCGAGATCGACCAGAGCCCGATAGGCAGGACTCCGCGCTCGAACGCCGCGACCTACACGGGACTGTTCACGGATATCCGCGCGCTCTTCGCCACAACTCAGGACGCAAAAATGCGCGGCTTTGACCAGAGCCGCTTCTCGTTCAACGTCAAGGGCGGCAGGTGCGAGGCGTGTCAGGGCGACGGCATAATCAAGATCGAGATGCACTTCCTTTCGGACGTCTACGTACCCTGCGAGGTCTGCAAGGGCAAGCGCTACAACCGCGAGACCCTCGAGGTCAAATACAAGGGCAAGAGCATTTCGGACGTGCTCGACATGACTGTCGAGGAAGCGATGGAGTTTTTCGCGAACCTCCCGAAGCTCTACCGCAGACTAAAGACGCTCTACGACGTAGGTTTGGGCTATATCAAGCTCGGTCAGCCCGCAACTACGCTTTCGGGCGGCGAGGCACAGCGCGTCAAGCTCGCAACGGAGCTGTCGAAGCGCAGCACTGGCAGGACGATATATATTCTCGACGAGCCGACGACTGGACTGCACATCGCCGACGTTCACCGCCTTGTGGACGTGCTGCAGATGCTCGTTGAGGGCGGAAACACGGTCGTTGTCATCGAGCATAACCTCGACCTGATCAAGACTGCCGACCATATTATTGACCTCGGCCCCGAGGGCGGCGATATGGGCGGACAGATCATCGCGCAGGGCACACCCGAGCAGGTGGCGCAGAACCCCGATTCGTTTACGGGACAATATCTTAAACCCTTGCTGCAGGAGTAAAATATTTTTTAATAGAAAAAACGGAAAGGCTTGACGCTTTGTCAGACCTTTCCGTTTGATTTTTTAATCGGGTGCGGGCAGAGCCCGCCCGCAATTTTCCATTTTTCATTTTCAATTTTCAATTTTCAATTCCCTCGTCCGTGCCTACCTTCGCGAGCTGCTTTTGCATCTGTCTTGTCCTGACTCCGACGAGGTTGTCAAGCTCTTTGTTCGCCTGGTCGAGCCGCGTCTGAGTCTTTTCGAGAACATCAGCAAAGCTGTCAAATTCCTTCTTGACGCTTCTTAGTACGTCCCAAACCTCCGCGCTGCGCTTCTGAACCGCGAGTGTGCGGAAGCCCATCTGCAGCGCGTTGAGCAGAGCCGCCATCGTGCTCGGGCCGGCAATGCTGACTTTGTACTTGTGCTGTAACTCTTCAACCATTCCGCGGTTGACGACCTCGCTGTACAAGCCCTCAAACGGCAGGAACATCACCGCGAAGTCGGTTGTGTGCGGCGGGTCGATGTACTTGTCGTGAATGTCCTTCGCTTCATTGCGGATAGTGCCGAGCAGAGCCTTCTCGCAGACCTCGATCTGCGCCTTGTCGCCGCTTTCAACGGCATCGCGGAGAGCAAGGTATGTGTCGCCCGGGAACTTCGAGTCGATAGGCAGGTAGATGAATCCGCCCTCGTCAGCAGGCAGCTTAACGGCGAACTCGACGCGGTTGCGCGAGCCCTGCTTTGTCGCGGCATTTTCCTCGTACTGGGTGGGAGAGAGGATTTCCGCAAGAATGCTTCCGAGCTGGATTTCGCCGAGAATACCCCTCGTCTTGACGTTCGAGAGCACCTTTTTGAGGTCGCCGACGCCCACCGCGAGGTTTTGCATCTCGCCCAAGCCCTTGTATACTTGCTCGAGCCGCTGGCTGACGAGAGAAAAGCTGTTGCTGAACTTCTCGTCCAGGCTCTTGTTGAGCTTTTCGTCGACAGTGCTGCGCATTTCGTCAAGCTGACGGGCGTTGTCAGTCTGAATCTCGTTGAGCCGCTTTTCGACGGTATCACGGATCGAGTTAAGGCTGCGCTGATTTTCCGCTGCAAAGCCCTGAAGCCTTTGCTCGAGCATACCGCCCATCGCGCCGACAGAGTTCTGGGTCTGCGCGGTCAGTTCCTGCCGCAGCTCGCTCTGCTGCCGCGAGATATCGGCGCTGATCTGCCGCGCGAGATACTGTTCGTCGACCTTGTTCTTATTCGATAAAAGAACTATGACAATCAGCGCCGCAAGCAAAATAACGGCGGCGATTCCGATAACAAGAAGTACCGTTTCCATTTCATCAACTCCTTGCTCATATCATACCACAGAAGGGTCGATATTTCAAGCGAGCATAGGGCAGTATATCGGACAATGCTCAGTCGAATACGCTCTCAACGTGTTTTTTGCAGCCCTCGGGCGAGTATAGAAAGCGGTCGATGTGCCTTTCCTTGCAGAAGTACTCGGGCGGCTTCGGATTGTACTTATAGTCAAAGGTGTCGATGATGATCAGCTTGATTTTCATTTTCTCGGGGATAATGCTCTTGATGTACACGCTCGCCTGCTGACCCGCCTCAACTCCTGCTCGGCTTTCCGCCAGACCCGCAAGGTTCGGTGCCAGCTCAACAAACGCGCCGTAATGCTCTACGCTGCGCACGATTCCGGATACGGTTTCGCCCGCGCGGAAGCGCGCCGCGTTCTGTTCCCATGTGCCGAGCAGCTCCTTGTGGCTGAGGCTGATCCTGCCGTTTTCCTTTGAGCGCACCACCGCGCGAATGTCCATTCCGACGGAGAACCTCTCCTTCGGGTGCTCGATACGCGACACAGAGATCGCGTCGATAGGCATAAGCGCGACGATACCGCAGCCTATGTCCGCGAACGCGCCGAAGCTCTCGAGGTGGGTGATTTTCGCGTCAACTACGTCACCTTTTCTGAGTGACGAGATAAAGCTCTCCATACATTTTTTCTGGGCATTCTCCCGCGAAAGTACGGCGTATTCCGCGCCGCTCCGGTCAGTGCGAAACCCCGTCACCGTAAAGCACACGGGACGGTTGACACGAGATATGATCGCGATATCCCTGACGCTGCCGTCGCGGATACCGAGCGCGCCGTCCTCTCTGGGAATCACTCCGCGCATACAGCCGAGGTCGACAGTGAGGTTGTGAGCGGCGTCGCACATCACGGCTCTCGCCTCCAGCACATCGCCTGTCTGAGCCGCCTCGTGC
>ONDL01000042.1 GCA_900316555.1 uncultured Eubacteriales bacterium
ATAATTCTGTCAAAGAATTTTCCGAGAGGCCCTTCGTACTCCTTCTTTCCCGCAACCGACGCGTATCCCTTGATTACGGGAGTATTTTCAAAAATCAGAGTTCTGTTTCCGATTCTTTTCATGATATCACCTCTCAGATAGTATGTGAAATCATTGCAAAAACATGCAAAAAGGAGCTGACTCGCGTCAGCTCCCTGTTTTATGCGTTCATTTTTATAAGCGCCTTTCCGCGGCGTTTGAAGCGGTACATTTCCTTGTCTGCCTTATTGAACAGCTCGTATGTACTGATATCTGTATTCTCGCGGCGGGCGTAGCCGTATGCGAGGTCGAGCTTCAGATTGGATTTGCTGTTGTATTCCTTAATATGATTTTTAAACTTGCGAAGCGCCTTCTCAATCTGAGCAAGAGTTTTGTAACGTCCAATCACGGCAAACTCGTCGCCGCCGATCCGGAAGCATTTTTCGAAGTCCTCGAATGAAAGTGAGATTATCTCAGCCGCCTTCTTTATTATCTTGTCACCCTCGGCATGACCGTATTTATCGTTGATCCGCTTGAGATTGTTGAGGTCAAAGACAATGTAACACAGCTCATCGCAGTCAAAGCTGGCCTCCTGCTCTAGAATAAAGGCATTTCGGTTACTGATATTGCACAGGCTGTCGATATAAGCCATCTTGCGCACGCTCTCGTAATCAGAAGTCTTTATATACCTGCGGGCGGCAATATTCAGCATTTCCGAAAATACGATATACGCATAAATCGATAGTGCCAGACCACAGCACAGCATAAATAGTTTTCTCTGCTGGACGATATAAAATACAAGTCCCGAAATAATCAGCGCTATCTGAACAACACACAGCACCATTGCAAGATGCTTGCCGTCGGTCTGTTTGCCTGACAGCGTTCTGATATGCAGCAACGCACTGGACATAACGAAAAAGCAGAGCAAAAAGCCTAAAACGCGAACTGTCAACGTCACGTACTCCTGCGGCGCCTGCAGCATACCGAGAATGAAAAACGCTGCCTCCAAAATAAGGAAGATCCATTCCGACAGAATAATCCATTTGCGCTTGTATACCAGCTTGACGCAGGCGATAAACAGCTGCGGCATAAGCATTAGACTCGCGCACGAAATATAACCCGAGAGCTCACGTGAGCCGGGCAGAACAAACATTGTATTCGCGTCCGTAAGGAAAAACGCCGCTGCGATAAGGAAAAATAATCCCGCTCTTAAACTGATTACCGAAGCTTCCTTGTTGCGGTCAAACTTTCTGTGAATCAGATTACCCAGAAGCAGCGAGGTCAATCCCGATGTTACAAATACAAAGAAAAACACAAGTGAAACATAGTTATCGCGAAGATAACCGGTCATGTTACGAATATAGAGAGAGGTCTTGTCCCACTCAGTCATCACCGATGGAAGCGGAATAGAAATCAGTCTGCACACAATCGGACAGATAACAGCAAGGAGGAGCAATACTCCGTTTTTGATACGCAGCAACTTGTTATCAGTCAGCATACGAATCACCACCTCGTTATATACCTTATATATATTATAATATATAATTATGTCGCAAACAATTGGTATTGTGTACAATAATTTACACTTTGTCAATACGTGTCATGACAATTTATCATATCAGCAATTTTATCCCATATTGACAACCAAGCGATTTTTTACTATAATTCTCTTGAATCGAGGAGATAGTATGAAAAGAGAACTCACATTCGCTCAACAGGTTGAGCGCAGTATAACAAAAAAGTACCGCAAAAAGATCTGGAATCCGTTTGTCGCCGCCGTAAAGCGCTATGAACTGATAAAGGAAGGCGACAAGATCGCCGTTTGTATTTCCGGAGGCAAGGATTCAATGCTGCTCGCAAAGCTGATGCAGATGCTTCAAAGATACAGCGAGGTGCCGTTTGAACAGATTTTTCTCGTGATGAACCCGGGTTACAACGAAGAAAACCTGCTGCAGATAAAAAAGAACGCCGAGCTGCTAGAGCTGCCGGTTGAAATTTTTAACACAGATATTTTTGATATCACCGAAAAGGTTGACCGTTACCCATGCTACCTGTGCGCGAAAATGCGCAGAGGACACCTCTATCATGAGGCGCAAAAACGCGGCTGCAACAAAATCGCACTCGGGCACCACTTCTCCGACGTGATTGAAACAACTGTTATGGCTATGTTTTACGGCTCTCAGCTGCAGGGCATGATTCCAAAGCTGAAAAGCACCAACTACGAAGGAATGGAGCTTATCCGACCGCTCTACTGCGTTCACGAAGACGATATCATCGCGTGGACAAGATACAACGGTCTGCGTTTCATTCAATGCGCCTGCCGCTTTACCGACGCGAAGTTTGTTGAGGAAACGGGCGGCACAAAAAGGCAGGAAATCAAAGAGCTTATCCGCGAGCTTAAAAAGACTAACCCAAATATCGAGAAAAGTATTTTCAACAGTCTGCACCGGGTTCACCTCGACACCTTTGTCGGCTTCAAGACAAAGGGCAAGGAATACAGCTTTCTGGACAGATATTAAAATACGCCCCGACGTTTGTCGGGGCGTTGATTATTTTTGTGTGTTAGTCCTCAATCTCGGCTTCGGTGAATTCGTCGACAGCATCTTCTGCGATAGCGTTAAGCTCTTCTACGGAAGGGATCTCGCCTTCGCCGTCCTCAGTTTCAGCCTCGCTCACAATAGCATCAGCAAGCTCGGACTCGTCAAGGTCGGAAATATCCATCAGACTGTCGTCCTCCTCGGCTCCGTAAAGCTCGGAAGCGATAATACCGATCGCTTCCTCTCCCTCGGGAATCGGCAGACCTACAAAGAAGTGCATCTGGTTCTTGTAGATATGAACGTCGATATCGAGGTTCTTGTCCTCGGCGATTTCGCGCAGCTTCCTGACGTCGGCGCAGAAAATTTCGCGTGTACCCGCGAATACGGTCAGCTTGGGCAGACCGACGAGGTCGCCGTAAATCGGGCTGACTGCGGGGTGTGTCAGGTCAAGGTCGCCCGCGTACTTCTCACCCTTGAAGGCGAGCTTCTCGATATTGAGAATGGGGTCGCTCGGCTGAATCTCCTCCATCTCGGGGTTGCTGTTGGTGATATCGAGCCACGGAGAAATCAGGAAAGCCTGCTTGGGCATGGGAAGCGCGAGATATCTGAGCTTCTGCAGAATAGCCAGAGCCAGACCGCCGCCTGCCGCGTCGCCGACAAATACTACGTTCTCGGCGGGAATACCCTTGCCTCTCACTATGTAGAGATAACGGTCGATAAGCATCTGCTGAATCTCCACCGCGGTATGAGCCGGAGCCTTGGGATATACGGGAAGAATGAGCTGTGCGCCGAGCTTGTTTGAAAGCCTTCTCATGAAAGCGTAGTGGTAGCGCGAGGGGTTGTACCAGAAATTGCTGCCGTGGAAATAGAAAATCACGTCGTCGGTCGTCTTGTTCTTAGGCTCGAGAACAAATGTATCCTCGAAATCGTCGAGCTCACGGAGTCCGATTCTCTTTCTGACCGCCTGCGGAAGCACAAAGGGCTTTGAGCTCTTTTCCATGCTCTCCTCGAAGCTCGGTTCTCTCTTGACGGAAACGGGCAAAGCTCTTGTGGCGTCCTCAAGAACAAGGCTCTTGACACTTCTGTCCTGCTTCTTTGCCTGAACGCTCTTGGCGATAACAAGACCCGTAGCAGCGGCGGTAACAGCGGCAGCAGCGCCGATTGCGATTTTCTGTGAGGTTTTCAGCTTAAAGATTTTTCCTGCGGCTGTGGAAATAGCCGACTTGACAATATTATTCATAATATTACCTCCTAAATACATATATAATATTATACCACATATTTCGACAAAAAACAATTATTATTTCAAAAATATATTGGGCAGTATCATATATGTGACTGATTCTCCTCGCTGATTATCCGCCTGATTTCCTCTTCGGCATTCCTTACCTCGTCGAGAAAAGCGCGAGAGGAAACCCTGAGAGCGCCGTTTCCGAGAATGATAAGCTGCTCCAATCCGTCTGAGGTGACAACTCGCACACGGTTGTTTTTGGCGAGCTGATGGGAGGTTTTTTCGATGTACATATCTGCGGTTTCAGCTTCCTTTGTGTAAACGACGCTGATCCCGTTCACCTGCTCGACCTCGCGGTGGCTGCCCTTTACGCGGTAGGCGTCAAACACGACTATCAGCTCGCACTGACGGAAGCCCTGATAGTTGCAGAGTATATTGATCAGTGCGCTTCTCGCGCCGTCGATATTAGTCTCGGCGAGCTCGTTGAGGTGTTCCCACGCGAAAATCACGTTATAGCCGTCAACGAGCACATACTCCGTGCCGTCGTAGGACGGCTTTTTCTTTTGATATTTCGGTTCTGACGGTGCCGCGAAATGACGCTTGCTCTCGCCTGACGTGCGCCTTCTGACAGGGCCGTAGGTCTGCTCAAAGATGTGCATGAGCTCCTTGTCGAGAATGAAAATATCCTCCTGCGTGCTGCACTCGGCAATCATTCTCTCTCGTGTAAGCGGCTTCTGCTTTGGCTGCTCAAGCGCGCTCGGCAGGTGCATATACTTTTTGACCTCGTTCCATTTAACATTATGACCCGCTCCGTGAGAACAGAATACGGAACCGCAGGGATTATCCGTATCCGCGTCGCAGTCGTAGCCAATGGCGGCGATTACCTCGTCGGGATCGTGACACGGCGCGTAACCCTTGAGCGAGCACTGCAGCCTGCCCTTTCCGCGCGTATACTGCACCACCTCACGCTGATAGTCGCGCATGGCGGATACAGGTGCGGTACCTGTGATAACTGCGCTGTCCTCTGTGGTTTCGGGCGGATCGAAGTCGCCGTGCATACGCTGAATATCAGTCATCGCCCTTCCGACGCACTCAACCGGTACCTCGAGCGTAAATTCAAACACAGGCTCGAGGATAATGCTCTTTGCCGAGCGCAGACCATGACGGACAGCGCGGTAGGTTGCCTGACGGAAATCACCGCCCTCGGTATGCTTGGCGTGAGCCTTGCCCGACGCGAGAATTATCTCCATATCGGTGATCGGTGAACCCGTGAGAACACCTAGATGGGTTTTCTCGGAGAGGTGTGTAAGGATAAGTCGCTGCCAGTTTTTGTCAAGGCTGTCCTCGCGGCACTCGCTGCGAATTGCAATTCCGCTGTCACGTTTTGCCGGCTTCATAATGAGATGAACCTCGGCGTAGTGGCGGAGCGGCTCAAAATGACCAACCCCTTCAACCGTATCGGTAATGGTTTCTTTATAAATTATATTTCCTTTATCGAAATTTACTTCAAAACCGAATCTGTCATTTATTACTCTTTTGAGGATCTCGAGCTGAATCTCACCCATCAGACGGAGCTGGATCTCTCCAAGCCGCTCGTTCCAGACGACGTTTAGCTGCGGGTCCTCTGCTTCGAGAATGCGTAACTTCGCGAGGGCAGTGTGCGCGTCAATATTATCAGGCAGAATAACCGAGAAATTGAGCACTGGCTCGAGCATCGGCAATGCGGCGTTTTTTTCGCTGCCAAGACCGTCGCCTGTCCGCGTAAAGCTGAGTCCCGTAACGGCGCAGACCGTACCCGCGGCGGCTTCGTCCACGGCGGCGAACTTCTCGCCCGAATAGACACGAATCTGATTCACCTTCTCGCCGCTCTTGTTGTTATCGCTCTTTACAACCTCTCTGACCCTGAGAGTGCCGCCTGTGATTTTCATAAAGGTCAGGCGGTTACCCGAGGAATCCTCGGAGATTTTAAACACGCGCGCGGCGAAATCAGCGCCGTAACCTGGCATCTCGGTATATTCGCACAGGCAGTCTAGAAACTCCTTCACGCCGTCCAATCTGAGTGCGGAACCGAAAAGACACGGAAAAACCTTGCGCTGTTTTATCGCTTCAATAATATCTGATTTTTTCAGCGTATCCTCCTCGAATTTCACGAGAAGCTCCTCGTCGCATAAGGCGACGTTTTCAAATAACTCGTCCTGATTTCCGAAGTCAACGCAGCCGTCACTGAGCTTTGTGCGGAGCTGATAGAACACCACCTCCCTGCTTGCGCTGTCAAGATCCATCTTGTTGACAAAAATGAACGTCGGCACACGGTAGCGGCGTAGAAGCCTCCAAAGCGTCTGTGTATGGCTCTGAACACCGTCTGAGCCGCTGATTACGAGAATTGCATAATCGAGCACCTGCAGCGTGCGCTCGGTTTCTGCCGAAAAATCGACGTGCCCGGGAGTATCGAGAAGAGTGAACTCAACGTCGCCGCAGGAGAGTATAGCCTGCTTTGAGAATATTGTAATGCCGCGTTCGCGCTCAATAGCGTTCGTATCGAGAAAGGAATCCCTGTGGTCTACCCTGCCGAGCTTGCTGAGAGCGCCAGACGTATATAACAGCGCCTCGGAGAGGGTCGTCTTGCCCGAATCGACATGAGCGAGAATACCCACCGCGATTTTTTTCATAGAATCACCGCCTGAAAATCTATCTGAAACCATGATACCATAAATGCGAAAAAATGTAAAACAAAAGCCGACAGAAAGCTGCCGGCTTGATGGTTATTAATATTGCTGGTACTCAACGGAACCGTCGGAGTAGTGGATCTCGTAGTAGCCGTGACCCGAACCGTCGCAATCGGGGAAGTTCTCCTTGCTGACAACGGTCTTGCCCGCGGGCTGCTCCTGCTGTGACTGCTGAGGCTGTTCCTGCTGCTGTGATTGCTGGGGCTGCTCCTGCTGAGAGGACTCTGCCTTGGTACCGCGTGTGACAACCTTGTCAACCGCTTCCTTGGTGACCTTCTCCTCTACCTTCTCGCGGCTGTCCTCCTTGCCATCTACGTACTTGACCTTGTAGGTAACGGTCTTTTCGCCGTCCTTACCCTCCTGGGTAACCTCTTCCTTGCCGGCTTCGAGGCTGTCGCTTTCCTTCTCTACGGTCTTGTACTCGATCTTCTCGGTCTTTTCCTCGGTCTTGTACTCAACGCGCTTAACGACGATCTTCATGCCGTCTTTGATTTCGGCGGTGAGCTTCTCGCTGACCTCGTCGTCCGCACCGAGAGTAACCTTCTGCTCCTTGAGGAAGTCCTCAACGGTCTTTGCCTTGGTAGCTACGTCGTTTGTCTTGCCGTCAACGGTAAGTGTGACCTTTGTGCCCTTTACCATGTTGATAACCATGCCGTCCTCGAGGTACTTGTCCTTGTCGACGTCGGGCTCGCAGCCGTCGGTGTTAAGTCCTGACTTCTTGATGGCGTCGGCAACAGTGCCACCTGTCATCTCGATCTCTCTCGACTCATCGCCGAGCTTGACGGTTACCTTGGCGTAGCGCTTAACGGTGATTTCCTTTATATCCTCGGCGATTTTCTCGTCCTTGGCGGGTTCGGTTTCGTCCTTCTCGCCGAGCTTGATCTCAGCCTTTTCGAGAACCTGTGAAACGGTCATTCCGACGTTAGCCTCAACCTCGGTCTTGGCGTCCTTGTCGTGAACAGTCAAAGTAACGGCCTTTCCTCCGCATGCCGTGAGTGAAAATACCATTACCAGAACGGTCAGTACCGCCAGCGCGGCAGTTGTTAATCTTTTCATTATATATTCCTCCTATCAAGAACGAAGCTCAAAGAAGCCGTCCTTGTTTTTTACCATTAATTTGATTTCGTACGAGCTGTCCGCCGGGAAGCTCTCGGAAGGCAGATACGCAAGGCAACCTTCGCCGTCCTCGGATTTATAGGAAAACGCCTCAAAGGTCTTTTCCGTTCCGCTTTGATCTTTGACGGTGATATTGTATTCCTCGCTGCCGCTTAAATCCGCGCTGTCAATAAGAGCGGAAATCTGAGTGTATTCCGCGGCGTAATCGCAGGGCTTAACACTTACATTCACCTTGCCCTCAACCGTACCCGAGGCTTTATAGTAGCTCAGCTCGGGCGCGGGCAGCATCGGCGGCATTGTGATCAGCCACTTGATGTTGCGCTCGACAAGCTCCATGACAAAGGTATCGGGCTTGTTTGCTGCAATATCCTGACGGATATTCATCGGGAACGCCTTTGTGAAGGTCGCATTGCCGTAAGCGGACGCGAAAAACGGTACAAGCGCGTTTCCGAACGAGTCGCGGTACATATAGAGAGCGCCCGAAGCGTTCGGGTTTGTCGTCTGAATCAGGGTATCCTCGACGGACTTGGTATCTGTGGTGTATGTGTACTTTTCCTCAGCGCCGTAGTAGTAATTGTACTCCGGCTCGGAAGATACGGGATAGAGCATCTTGCTGAGGTCGCCCGTAAAGTCCTTCTTGCGCGTTACCTCGGCGGCGGAATAATCGTCGTGAGGCTTCTGCAGTGTGTCAAGCGCCGTGTTGTACGCGAGCAGAGCGCCCTTGTTGTTCCAGTGGGAATCACGCGCGAAATAGAGCGTTTCGCTCTGTTCGGACAGAGGCTCAAAGAGGTTGCAGTAGTTCACGCCGCTGTCCTTGAGCGCGGAATGGAGCAAATCCCTGTTATGGGTATCGGACACCTTCGCGCTGTAGGTATAGGGCATATTATCGGGATAGAGCGTGTTCTTGTTCGGCGCGACCGTAAACAGGAAATGAGCGCCGTTTGATTCGGAGTAACGCTGGATCAGCTTGAGGTTATTTACAACGCCGTTGATTTCTTTATCGGAAAGGGTGTTTTTGCCGAGGTAATCGTCGGTGCTCGAGGTGTAGTACAGCCAGTCGTTATTGCCAACGAGGACGGTGTTGATGTTAGAAGTGAAGAAGCCCTTCGACTGAATCATAGCGTCAGCCTGTATCATCTCGGGACGGAAAGCGAAGTGCTTTTCATAATAGCCGCCGAGCTGAGTAAAGTAGCTGAAATTGAAGCTGCCGTCCTTGTTTGTGACCGTCGGAGCGGCGGACTGGCGCTCGTTGCCTATCGGCTTGTCTGTCGGGCGGAAAATCATTCCGACCGACGGTACAGCGCAAACAGCGACGCAGAACACGGTGAAGATTATAAGTAATATTCTTTTCATGTCACGCCGCCTTTCTAAAATCTGAAGTAGATGAACGGGTTGTACGCGCCCGAGGAAAGGCGGAGCATACACCAGACAAGACCTGCCGCGGCGAGAACATACAGAGCTGCCTGTACGCCCTTCCATGCCTTTGAAAGCTCAGCGCCGCCGTAAACATTGGCGCGGATCTTATCAGCCAGCGGACGGATAGGCGCGCAGCCGATGATTGCAACGACCAGCATGACGAGGAACCAGGGTGTGAGCTGTGTGAGCGCGACACTGAGAGCGGACGGAGAAAAGTCGAATCCCGCGAACATTCTGCCGATATAGGCGAAGCCGTAGGAAATCGTGTCCGCGCGGAAAAGGACAAAGCCGAGTATTACGACCAGCATTGTATAGATGTGGCCAAGCACCTTCGGGAGCCTGCGCATGACCGGAACGTATTCCTCAAGCAGGAGGAACAAGCCGTGCCAGAGTCCCCAGAGGACAAACGTCCAGTTTGCGCCGTGCCAGAGGCCTGTGCAGAAAAATACGATCAGGCGGTTGAGCGCGGTGCGCGCTTTACCCTTGCGGTTGCCGCCGAGCGGAAAATAGAGGTACTCCTTGAACCATGTGGAGAGCGAAATGTGCCAGCGTCTCCAGAAGTCCTGAATGCTAACTGCACCGTAGGGATACATGAAGTTTTCCTTGAACTCGAAGCCGAACATCAGACCGAGGCCGATAGCCATATCCGAATAGCCCGAGAAATCGTAGTAAATCTGGAACAGGTAGGCTGCCGCGCCGAGCCACGCGGAAGGCAGAGCGAGAGTGCTCACGTCCTGCGCGAACAAAACGTCGGCGACCTGACCCATGGTGTTTGCGATGAATACCTTCTTTGCCAAACCGCAGATAAAACGTCTCAGACCGCGCGCAATCTTCCCGATATCCTGGTGCCGGTCGGTGATCTGACGGTTGATATCGCGGTACTTTACGATGGGACCCGCGATAAGCTGCGGGAAGAAGGTTATGTAGAGTAAGATGTTGAGATAGTTCTTCTGAACCTCAACAGCGCCGCGGTATACGTCGATGACGTAGGACAGCGCCTGGAAGGTGAAGAACGAGATGCCGATCGGCAGCGCGATTTCGGGAACGGGCACCTGCAAGCCTGTAAGGGAGTTGAAGGTGGTGACAAACATTCCCGTGTACTTAAACACGGCGAGAATGCCGAGGTTGACGACAATCGCCGTGACAAGCGCCGCCTTGCTTTTCTTTTGGGGATTATGCTCCACCCACCGCGCGCACAGGTAATTGAGCACCGAGCTGAAAAGCATCAGGAGCACATATACAGGCTCGCCGTAGGCGTAAAACGCGAGACTCGCGAGAATAAGCAGGATATTTCTGACCTTGAGCGAGGGTATCACCGTGTAGAGAAGAAACACCGCGGGCAGAAACACGCTGAGAAAAACGAGTGAACTAAAAACCATTTAAGATATTCCTTCCGACTAGATCTTGACGTGCATCCATGCAGCGCCGCCCTTGATTACGGTGTAATTCACGCTGGTAGGATTGTTGTAGTAGTCGATGCCGAAATAGGTGTGGTCAAAGAAGTGTCTGCCCCACTCGGGATCGTAGACCTTACCCTCGATCTCTGCCCAGCCGTGACCGCCGCTGTGGCAGGCGTAGCAGTTGTCATAGCCGATAGCCTTTGCGAGGAAGGCGAACTCGGAGCCATAGCTGATGCAGTTGCCCTTGCCGTAGACGAGCATATCGTTGGCGTAGAGAACCTCCCAGCCGTCGCCGTGATAGTGCGGGATTCTGGGGTTCAACTCGGTGTAGGCATTCTGGATATAGCGGAACATCTTCCAGAGCTTATCGCTCTTGCTCATGTTTCTGTCGCAGACCTTGTCAAGGAGAAGGAAAGCGCGGTGATAGGTCTTGTCCTTCTCGGTGGTGACCTTCGTGGCTCTGCCGTTTTCGACGTTCCAGTCATAGCCGCCGTAGGTCACGCCGGTTCTTATCGTGAAGTCGAGAGTACCTTTTTCGAGGTACCAGTAACCGTAGGAGTTCTTTGTAACGCCTGTAAAGTTGAAATCGATCTTGCCGTCCTTGCCGGCGTAACGGAAGCCCTCGGCTGATGAACCGACAAGGCAATCCTTCAGCATTACGCCGTCGGAATTATAGTAATATGTGTCATTGCCGATTTTTACATAGCCCTGACGGATTTTGCCGTTGACAAATACATATGACTTGCCGTTGATCGAAAGCGTGCCGTTAGCGACAGCGCCGTTGTAGTAGAACTTTGTATCGTCAATGTAGGAGCTGATAAGCTCGCCCTTTTCATTGACAAGGCGGAGAGTGTAGGCGTAGGCGTTGTTCTTCTCGGCTGTCAGATCATTGTAGGAGGTTTCGGGGGTAGAATCAAAAAGTCTTGCCCAGCCGGAGCTTATTGTGCGTCTGTACAGACGGTAACCCGCGGCGCCGTCAACAGCGTTCCACTTGATATTATTTCCCTTGACCGCATTGCTTACGCTCAAGATAGCAGGCGGCGCGAAATAGCGGTTTGTCCAGCCTGTCCTGTTGAACGGGCTGATGAAGTTGCTAGCTTTGTCAAGGCAGCGGACGGTGTAGGTTCTGGTCTCGCCGTTTTTGACGGTCTTGTCGATAAAATATGTATCGGTGGTTGAGCTGATGCCCTTCCAGCCGTTCTCGCCGTCAAGATAGAAAACGCCGTACTTGTACGCGCCGTCGCACTTGTCCCAGCTGAGCTTCGCGCCTTCGGAAACGTTCTCAAAGGACTTGACCTGAGGAGTTTTGACGAACATGACGGACTTTCCGCTGTTGTAGTAGCTCGTCCACTCGCTGCCGTCCGCGGTTATGCAGCGGACTGTGTAGGAATACTCCTTGCCGGACGCTGCGGTTCTGTCGGTGTAAGTTCTCGAATCGGTATCCGCAAGCTTGCTCCAGTCGGAGCCGCCGGTCTTGCGGTAAATGCGGAAATTCTCCGCGTTCTTGTCGGCGTTCCACTTGATCACAACACCGTTTTCGGTAACGTCAAGGCTGCTGATTACCGGCGGAGTGAGGAAAATAAAGCTCTTGCCGTCCTTATCATAAGCACTGATAAAGTCGCCGTTCTTGTCAAGGCAGCGAACCGTGTAGGTGTAGCTCTCGCCTGACTTTACATTTTTATTCACAAAGCTCTCGGAGGTCGTGTTGCCGAGACCCTTCCAGCTTCCGTTTTCAAGGACAAACACACGGTGCTTTGCCGCACCGCCGCACTTGTTCCACATGATCTCCGTTTGCGGTATTATAGAAGCCCGTAATCACGGGAGTTTTGATATAGGTGATCGACTTGCCGCTGTTGAAGTAGCTCGTCCAGTCGCTGCCGTCGGCAGTGATCGCGCGGACGGTGTAGCTTACCTGCACGCCCGAAGGAGCGTTCCTGTCAACGAGGGTCGTGGCTGTGGTATCGCCTACCCTGCGCCAGTCGGTGTCGGCTGTTTTGCGGTAGACGCGGTAGTTTACGGCGCCCGCGAGACTTCCCCAGCTGACCTCTACTCCCTCGGTGACGGGATTGAGAGAGGTGATCTTCGGAGTTGTCAGGAAGAGGTAGCTCTTGCCCTCGTGGTCATAATCGCTGATGTAGTTTCCGTCACTGTCAAGGCAGCGCACGGTGTAGGTGTAGCTCTCGCCCGAGAGCAGATCCTCGCTCGTGAAACTGTTGGACGAGGTACTTCCGAGACCTCTCCAGACATTGTCGCGGTCGAGATAAAACACACGGTACTTTGACGCGCCGCCGCACTTATCCCAGTAAATGCGCGTTCCTGTAGCGGTATTTGCGAAATCGGTAATCACGGGCGCTTTGATATAGCGAACGGACTTGCCGTCGGTGTAGTAGCTCGTCCACTCGCTGCCGTCGGCGGTGATGCAGCGGACGGTATAGCTGTATGTCGTGCCAGATACTGCCGATTCATCGGTGAAAAAGTTTGAGGCGGTATCGGTTAGCCTTGACCAGCCCGAATTGCCCGACTTGCGGTATACGCGGTAGTTCTCGGCACCCTTGCGGCTCGTCCACTCAAGGAAAACGCCCTTCTCAGAGTTGCGCACAGCCGTCATCTCGGGCGGCGCGATAAAGGTGTTTTCAAAGCCTTCGCGGTTGAAGTCGCTGCAGAATTCGCCGTCGCTGCCGATTGCGCGGACGGTATAGCGGTAAACCTCTCCGCTCTTCAGTCCCTTATGGGTCAGGCTGAGCCCTGAGGTAGTGGCAATGCCCTTCCAGCTATCGCCGTTCCACACAAACAGTCCGTAGCGCGCGGCGTTCGGATAAGCCTTCCAGCTGACCTCTGTTCCGTCGGCGGTATTATAAAAATCCGTCACAACGGGGTATGAAGCCTGCGCCTGCTGAGACGCTTCGGCGACGTTCATACCGCTGTCGGTCTGAGCTGCGGATACGGCAAAACCCGACGCGGATATCGCTATGAGTGCCGCGAAAAACGCAACAATCGGTTTTTTCATATCATTTCCTCCCTGTTATCTGTTCTGAGATATAAAAACCTAAATTATATAATAACACATAATTCTCCATATTTCAACAAGAAATATACATTTTCAACAGGAAATAACCCTCGTGTGAAGTTTTTTCTTATTCAACGCTTTTCAGACTGGTTACCATGTCGACAGCTTTTATCTTAAAGCTCATGACTGCGTTTACTATCAGAGAGAACAAAAGCGTCAGTCCCGAAGCGTAAAGATAGGTCGTAAAGTAGATATCTCTGCCGAACATGATGTTGTCTACCTCTACCGTGCGGATAATGAAGCCCGTCAGCAGAATACCGAGCAGAAGTCCCGCGAGTATTCCCAGAACCGTCAGTATGAGGTTTTCCTTATATATAAAACGCGAGGTCTCTTTATTGTAGAAACCGAGAACCTTGAAGGTCGCAATCTCGCGCACACGCTCGGCGATATTGATATTCGTCAGATTGTAGAGCACGACAAATGCGAGTCCCGCCGCGCATACGATCATCACGACGACCACCATGTTGAGTGAGTTGAGCATATTCTTGAAGTCCCGGATATTCGCGCCCATAAACGAAACGGCGGTCACTCTGTCGTCCGCAAGCAGCTCGGAGCTGAACTTGTTCTGGATTTCGTCGCTCTTGTCGGTAAGACTGGTGATCATCAGGTTGTATTTCGGTTCCGTTCCGAAGAGCTGACGGTAATAATCCGGCGTGAGATAGAGGTAGTTATAGATATACTCATGAAAATGAAACTTTATTATCTTTTTATAATCAACATGGTAGTGGCTATTTGTATGTTGAAATTAAACTAAATGGAAAAATATGTAAATGTAATAAACAATTTAAAGAATATTATTCAAAGACAAAAAA
>ONDL01000007.1 GCA_900316555.1 uncultured Eubacteriales bacterium
AGACGGGTTACTAATTTTGAATTATAAAGCGGATCGGGTAATACGTCACGCTTAGCAATAGAACCTCTTCTTGGCACTTTGCTTCCCTCCTTCACAATAATTGAGATATCATAGGTACTCGAAAGCGACAAACTCCCGTATGCCAACAAGACGCCCTTATATATAGAACGCCTGCCGCATAGCAGAACTTAAATTATTAAGTCAAAAGAGTTTTGTCAATTCCTGTTAAGAGCTCGTCAGACTCTTACTTTTTCTTGGGACGCTTAGCGCCGTACTTGGAACGGCTCTGCATACGTCCGTTGACACCCTGCGCGTCGAGGGTACCTCTGACGATGTGGTAACGCACACCGGGGAGATCCTTTACACGGCCGCCACGGATAAGAACAACGCTGTGCTCCTGAAGGTTGTGGCCAACGCCGGGGATATAGGAACTGACTTCAATACCGTTAGAAAGTCTTACTCTGGCGATCTTTCTGAGCGCGGAGTTAGGCTTTTTGGGGGTAGCTGTCTTGACAGCGGTGCAAACGCCTCTCTTCTGGGGGGAGTTCTGGTTGATAGCAACTCTCTTCTTGGAGTTCCAGCCCTTCAGAAGTGCAGGAGCCTTTGCCTTCTTTTCAGAAACCTCTCTGCCCTTACGTACCAACTGGTTAAATGTAGGCATGTTTTTCCTCCTTTCAAATTTAGTGGAATTGATAAACTTCGCTTCGCACTCCTCTTTGCCCTCACCTATAAAAGGGCGCAGTTATAGAATGCTCCACGATTTACTATTATAAACTACGAAGTGCCTTTTTGTCAAGGTTTTTTTCGGGTTTTGCTGAGTTTTGTGCCATTTTCGGCGCATTGCACCTATCAATGGCAATTATTCCCCGAAAGGCGGCTTTTTAAACCATAAAGTGCCGGTGGGCACCCTCGCCCGCCTTTGGAAACGTCCGTTTTCCCAAGTATTCATTAACGGCGGGATAGAGAAGTTTCCTGTAACCCAAAAAGCGAACGCCTTACGCGTCCGCTTTGTCCTCTTTCTTCTCACCCTCGGCGGCGAGCTTCTTCTGAAGCTCTTCCCTGCCGACAGCAAGCATAAGCTTTATTCTGTTCTCCTGGTTGACCTTCGGCGCGCCGGGGTCGTAGTCGATGGTCACGATATTGGCGTTCGGGCGTATCTCCTTTATCTTGCGGATAGCGCCCTTGCCGTTGATGTGGTTGGGCAGGCAGCCGAACGGCTGTGTGCAGACGATGTTCTCGTAGCCCGTGTCGGCGAGCTCGATCATCTCCGCTGTGAGCAGCCAGCCCTCGCCCATCTTGCTGCCGTAGCCGATAACGCCCTTGACAAGCTCCTTAGTGTGGGCGTACTGGTGCGGCGGAACGAAGTTGAACCGCTTTGCCGCCTCGACCATCAGGGTCTCGAGCTTGGTGACGTAGTCGAGCAGCGCCTTGCAGAACTCGTACTTGAGGCGGTTGCCGCCGAACATCTTGTAGTCCTCGATGCGGTTGTCGACCTTGAACGACGCAAAGCCCATAAGACCGGGCACACAGACCTCGCAGTCCTGCTCGGCGAGGAAATCCTCAAGACCGTTGTTCGCCATCTTGGAGTATTTTACGTAGATCTCGCCGACGATGCCCACCTTTACCTTGGGCACGCGGTTCACGGGGATCTTTGAGAAATCCTTGGTCAGCTTGTGAAGCGTCTCGTCGATCTCCTCAAGGGTGTAGCCCTTGCCCTCGATCAGCATATCCGCGAGGCGGTCGCTCCACGTGTTGACAAGAGCCATCGTTTCGCCCTTGTTGACCTCGTACGGCTTGATCTGGTTTGCGAGGAGCATGAGCTGGTCGCCGTAGACAAGTCCGCCGACGAAGCGCCTGATGAGCGGTATCGAGAGCGAGAAGCCCGGGTTCTTCTCCATGCCGAACGAGAGCGAGATGACTGGCACGAATTCAAAGCCCGCCTTCTTGAGCGCCTTTCGCAGCAGGAAGATGTAGTTTGACGCGCGGCAGCCGCCGCCTGTCTGGGTAATCATCAGCGCGGTCTTGTGAACGTCGTATTTGCCGCTCTGGAGCGCGTGAATGAACTGACCGATTACGAGCAGCGCAGGGTAACAGGTGTCGTTGTGGACATATTTCAGACCTGTCTGCGCGATTTCGGGGCCTGTGGTCTCGAGCAGCTCCGCCTTGTAGCCGTAGTGGACAAAGACGTTTTTGAGCATTTTAAAATGTATGGGCGCCATGTTCGGCATGAGGATAGTGTACTCACGCTTCATCTGCTTTGTAAAGAGCAGCCGCCCTGTTTTTTTGTCATACTTCAAATCTGCCATAAGATTTCCTTCTGTATCGGTTGGTCGTGATGTATTTAACAACTAATCGTTATCGATCGCGGCGAGCAGGCTCCTGATACGGATCTTGACCGCGCCGAGATTTGTGATTTCGTCAATTTTGATCTGTGTGTAGATCTTGTTCTTTTCCTCGAGGATCTCTCTTACCTCGTCGGTGGTGATCGCGTCTACGCCGCAGCCGAAGGACACGAGCTGAATAAGCTCCATATCCTTGCGCGTGGTGACGTACTTAGCCGCCGCGTACAGGCGCGAGTGGTACGTCCACTGGTTGAGAACGCCCGTGTGGAAGCGGTCGACGCGTGAGGAAACAACGTCCTCGCTGACGATTGCAACGTCAAAGCCCGCGATGAGCTTGTCGATACCGTGGTTGATCTCGGGGTCGATGTGGTAGGGTCTGCCTGCGAGCACAAAGATTTTCTTGCCCTCGTGCTCAGCCTTGCGGATGATCTCCTCACCCTTCGCCTGAACCTTCGCGCGGTAAAGCTCCTGCTCCTCGTATGCCTTCTTTGCCGCGACTCTCACCTCGTTGAGAGTGATGTCCGGGAAATAGAAGCTCAGCCTCTCGTAAGCCTTCTTGGGGAAGTCCTTGGGACGGTGGATTCCGAAGTACTCCTTGATGAAGTTGACCTTCTTGACGTCCTTCATGTTGTTGCGGATAACCTCGGGATAGTAGGCAACGACGGGACAGTTGTAGTGGTTGTCGCCGAGGTGCTCGTCGAAGTTGTAGGACAGACAGGGATAGAAAATCGTCTCTATTCCCTCGTCGATCAGCGTCTGCACATGGCCGTGCATCAGCTTTGCCGGGAAGCAGACCGTGTCGCTCGGAATCGTCTGCTGACCGCGCTGGTATAGCTTGCGGTTAGAGAACGGCGAGTGCACGACCTCGAATTTCAGCTCCGTGAAGAAGCGGTACCAGAACGGGTACAGCTCAAACATATTCAGTCCCATCGGAATACCGAGCTTGCCGCGGAGTCCCTCGACGGGGCGGTAGGTCTCGAGCAGACGGAGCTTGTATTCGTACATATTCATGCCCGTAGCGGGCGCTTTCTTTGTGATCGGACGCTCACAGCGGTTGCCCGCGATGAACTTTCTTCCGCCGCCAAAGGAGTTGACCGTCAGGCGGCAGTTGTTGTTGCACAGGCCGCAGTTCGTCACCTTTATCTCGTGGACGAAGTCACGCAGCGCCTGAGCGTCGGCAAGGCTGCTCCTGCCCGTGCCCTTTGACTTTTTCATGGAGTAGAGCGCCGCGCCGTAAGCGCCCATCAGACCCGCGATGTTCGGTCTGACAACCTCTACGCCCATCTCCATCTCGAACGCGCGGAGCACCGCGTCGTTGAGGAAGGTTCCGCCCTGAACAACGATTTTCTTTCCGAGCTCGTCGGGGCTTGAGGCGCGGATAACCTTATATAATGCGTTCTTGACAACGCTCAGCGACAGACCTGCCGAGATGTCCTCGATGGTCGCGCCGTCCTTCTGAGCCTGCTTGACGCTTGAATTCATGAATACCGTGCAGCGCGAGCCGAGGTCTACGGGACGCTTTGCGAACAGACCGAGCTTTGAGAACTCCTCGATGCCGTAGCCGAGGGCGTTCGCGAAGGTCTGCAGGAAGCTGCCGCAGCCTGAGGAGCATGCCTCGTTGAGGAAGATGTTGTCGATCGCGCCGTTGTGGATCTTGAAGCACTTGATGTCCTGTCCGCCGATATCGATGATGAACTCGACGTCGGGCATGAAATATTTCGCCGCCGTGAAGTGGGCTATTGTTTCTACAATGCCGTAGTCGACGTCGAAGGCGTTGCGGATAATGTCCTCGCCGTAGCCCGTGACCGCGGACGATGCGACGTCGAGGTCGGGGTTGATCGCGTAGACCTCCTCGAGGAACGCCTTGATGATCTCGACGGGGTTGCCCTTTGAGGGCAGATATTTTGAGTAGAGCATCTCACCGTCGGAGTTGAGCACTACGCCCTTGACGGTGGTTGAGCCGGCGTCCATTCCGATATATGCCCTGCCCTTGTAGCCCTTGAGCTCCTTCTGCTTTACGTCCGCCTTTGAGTGGCGCAGGCAAAAGCTCTCGTACTCGCCCTTGCTGATAAAGAGCGGCTGATTGAAGGCGAAGTTGCCCGAGCCGTGGTAGTTTTTGACCGCCTCGATGACAGCGTCGAAGTCGATCGGCTGCTCCGCGCAGAGAGCCGCGCCGCAGGCGACGTAGTAGAGTGAATTTTCGGGGCAGATGCCCTTGGTGCCGAGGGTGCGGTCAAAGCAGTTGCGAAGCTCGCTCATGAAGGTCAGCGGGCCGCCGAGGTAGACGATCTGTCCCTCGATCTCTCTGCCCTGCGCGAGTCCCGCGACGGTCTGGCTGACAACTGCGTTGAAGATGCTCTCCGCGATGTCGCTCTTGCGCGCGCCCTGGTTGAGCAGCGGCTGAATATCCGTTTTCGCGAACACGCCGCAGCGCGAGGCGATGGTGTATGTCTTTTCGTACTGCTTCGCGAGGTCGTCCATCTCCTCGAGAGGGACGTTGAGCAGGGTCGCCATCTGGTCGATAAACGCGCCCGTACCGCCGGCGCAGGTGCCGTTCATCCGCACCTCGAGACCGTTTGTGAGAAAGAGAATCTTCGCGTCCTCGCCGCCGAGCTCAATCACAACGTCCGTGCCCGGAATAAAGGTATTCGCCGCGACTCTGGTGGCGTAAACTTCCTGAACAAAGTCGATGCCGCAGTCCTGGGCGACGCCCATTCCCGCGGAACCCGAAAGCGCGACAA
Organism: uncultured Eubacteriales bacterium; assembly: GCA_900316555.1. Classification (GTDB taxonomy): domain Bacteria; phylum Bacillota; class Clostridia; order Oscillospirales; family Acutalibacteraceae; genus Ruminococcoides. The sequence goes on from ONDL01000007.1 coordinate 5,084, forward strand.
GAGCCTTATCCGCTCCGTCGATCTCGCGGCGGACGCGGTCGAGCAGCTCGGCGATTTTGTCGGTGATCTGGGAATAATGGCGCTCATATGTGCTGTAAATCAGCTTGTTGTCCTCATCAAGCACGACGCACTTTATTGTGGTCGAGCCGATATCAAGTCCTAATCTCAAAAGTCCGCCTCCTAAACCTCATCGCGGTATTGCCTTGATAATTTTATGCGCGGGTTTCTTCGCCGAGAAAGCTCCCGACATAATTCGACAAGAAGCGATAAAAAACCCTAAAATAATCCATAATCAATTTATTATAATTCTTTTTCGCCGTTTTATAATTCTGTTTTCGAATTATGTGCCTATATTAATGATTATATCATCATTGACAAAAAGGAACAACGGTCAAATTTTGGATTTTATACATTTTTATACTAAATTGTACATTTTCCGACAACACAAAAAAACGAGGTCTGAGTTTTCATCAGACCTCGGAATAATAAAATATTTACGCTTCCTTGACTCTCAGGATAACCGAGCAGTGCGCCGGGAGCTTCAGCTCGGTACCGCTCAGGCTCGCCTTTTCCTTGCCTGTTGACAAGTCTGCGACGAGCTCGGGAGACTTGAGCATTTCGTCTGTGATCGTGAGCTGCTTTGAGTTCTCCGCGTCAAAGTTGTGGAGCACCATGACCTGCTTTCCGTCGTACTCGGTGATGAACGCACCGACGGTATCGTCGCCCATATCGGGAGTCGATACCACCCTGCCGCGCTGGATTTCGGGATTCTGGAGCTTCGCCTTGATTATTTTGCGGTAGAAATTGAGCAGCGAATCCTTGTCCTTGAGCTGCTGCTTAACGCCGCCGTTTGTCGGAGGTTCAAAGGTGTCGCCGGCGCCCTGTACGTAGATTTTCGGCATATCGTCGCTGTCAAAAACCATCGGCGTGCGGTAATTCGCGTCGCCCGAGGGGTTCGGCGCGGTCATGCCGATCTCTTCGCCGTAGTAGGTGAAAGAGTTGCCCGGGAAGAGCATATAGACCGAGGCGGCGAATTTTTCGTAGTCAAGACCCTTCGACTCGAGGGCGTTTGCGATGCGCACCTGGTCGTGATTCGAGAGGAACATCGCGTTGATCTCGTCGGGATTAGCCTTGCGCATCTTCTCATCGTAGCCGCTGACCTTGGAAACGAGAGCCTTGCCCTTCTGGGTGTTCATGAACTCGACGATCGTGCCTGAGGTGGTGGCGTACTTGAACGCGAACTGGCTGTCGATGCCGCTCTTGTACAGCTCCTCGATGTCCGCATCGCCCGACCAAGTCTCGCCGACGATGTAAACGTCGGGATTGATTCCGCGGCAGGTCTTTACGAACCACTCGAGGAACTCCTCGCCGTTTGTTTCCTTGTTGGTGTAGAACTTGCAGGCGTCAAGGCGGAAGCCGTCAACGCCGCGGTCGAGCCAGAACTTGGCTATCTTGGTGAACTCCTCGCGGGTCGCCTCGGAGTTGAGGTTCCACTCGGGCATGGACTGCGAAAAATTCGCCTCGCAGGCGTAGTCGCCGAGGGCTACGACCTGTGTGTCGGGGCTGAAATAGTCCTTCTTGTGGATCTCAAAATACTTCGCGTTGCCGTCGAGGTTGCCGTCGACGACCTCCATCGCCGCCTGTGTGAAGAGCGGGTTCTGCGAGGAGATGTGGTTGAGCACGAGGTCAATTATCAGCTTGATTCCGCGCTTGTGGCACTCCCCGACGAGGGTGTCGAAGGTTTCGAGCGTGCCGAAGGCGGGGTCGATGTCGTAGTAATTCTCAACGTCGTACTTGTGGTAGGAATGCGACGGCATGATCGGGGTGAGCCAGATGCCGTCGATCCCCAGATCCTCGCCCGTATTTGGATCACCGTCGTTGAGGTAGTCGAGCTGTGAGATGATTCCCTGCAGATCGCCTATAGCGTCGCCGTCGGAGTCGCAGTAGGACTGGGTGAAGATTTCATAGAAGTTGCGGTACTTGTCCTTGGACGCTTCCGCCTTGCGGCTGTCCATAACGTCGCCGCTGCAGCCCGAAAGAACGGCTGACGCGAGCAGCAGCGCGCACAATAGAAGGGAAATAATTTTTTTCATAGAAACACCCCGTATATCAGAGTTGAGTTTTATCGTTCCTTTGTCAAAGAAATGGGATTGGTATGAGTCTGATGAACACTTCCCGCGTAAACGGGCAGCTTGATTTCATCGAACCCATAGTCCGCGAAATAAAAAACGCGAAATAAAAAACGCGAAATAAAAAACGCGAAGTAAAAAAGAGGCGGCAGCCGAAGACTGCCGCCCGTAAGAGCATATGAGTTTGATAAAGAGAATTAACCCTTTACGCCGCCCGCGGTTACGCCTTCTACATAATAGCGCTGCATGATGAGGAAGAGCGTTGTAATCGGAATAGCAACCATTACGGAGCCCGCGAGGAACTGCTTGTAATACTCGTTGATAAACTCGGCGCTTACCATGGACTGCAGACCGATAGCTACGGTGTACAGCTCACGCTTATCGCCCATGATGATCTTAGCCAAGATGAAGTCGCACCACGGACCGATGAAGGAGGTCAGTACGGTGTAAACTACGATAGGCTTTGACATCGGGAGAATGATCTTCCAGAAGATCTGGTTTCTTGTTGCGCCGTCGATTGTAGCGGCTTCGTCGAGAGCACGCGGAATGGTGTCGAAGAAGCCCTTTGAAATCTGGAAGCCGAGGCCTGCGCCGGAGCTGTAGCAGATTACGAGAGCGATAAGGTTCTGGTTAAGACCCATAGCCTTGAGGAGGTAGTAGATAGCGATCATGGTCATGAAGCCGGGGAACATACCGAGGATCATGGCTACATTCATCAGCTTTTTACGAGCGCCGAATCTCAGACGGCTGAAGGTGTAGGAAACAGCCAGAACGGAGATCGTGGAGATAATGCAGCTGAAGATAGCTACTACGAAGGTGTTAATGAACCATCTGGGGAAGTTGATCGATGAAGAACCCGCGCTTGTGAAGAGCTTGATGTAGTTGTCAAACGTCCACTCGTGAGGAATGAGGTACGGAACCGTAGTCATTGACTCAGCACGGAAGGAGTGCATAACCAGGTATACAAACGGTGATACCCAGATAATACCGAGGATCGCAAGGAGAAGATAGATGAAGAAGTTAGCAATGCGTCTTCTGAACTTATAGCTTTTTATCATGAGAACGCCTCCTCATCCTTCATAGACTTCGAGTTGTTGTATACGATCAGCGAGATAGTCGCGCAGACAATGAATACGAGAATACCGATTGCCGCCGCGAGACCGTAGTCCTGGGTATCCATGGACAGCTTGAACAGCCATGTAACAAGGATATCGGTACGACCCGCCTGATAGTAATCCTGCGTGGTGGGACCGCCGCCTGTCAGCAGGTAGATAACGTTGAAGTTATTGATATTGCCGACGAATGTGGTGATCAGCTGAGGTGTGGTAACGAAAATCATGTACGGGAGAGTGATGGCGGTGAAGGTCTTGACGGGAGTAGCGCCGTCGATACGCGCGGACTCGTAAAGATCCTCAGGAATGTTCATCAGAATACCGGACATTGAAAGAATGGTATAAGGAATACCAACCCAGATGTTGACGATTACAACCGTCGCACGTGCCATGAAGGTCGTGCTGTTGAGGAACTGGATCTCTATCGTCTCCGTTCCGCCGAACAGGTGGCTGATATCGGTCAGAAGAACGTTGATAGCACCGTTGACCTGGAGCATCTGGTTCATGAGAAGCAGGGATACGAACTGGGGAACCGCGATAGCGATAACGAAGAGAGTTCTCCAGAGACCCTTGAACTTGATACCCTTCTTGTTGATCATCAGAGCGACGATCATACCGAGGATATAGTTTGTGAAGGTAGCGAGAACCGCCCAGAGGAGTGTCCAACCTGTCAGCTCAATGAAGGTCTTGCCCTTCTTGGCGCCCTCAACGAGGTTGAAGAGCGAGCCGAAGTTGTCCATTCCGACCCATGTGAACAGGGTTCCGGGAGGCATGTGCTGCTTGTCGTAGTTTGTGAACGCGATAAGGATCATGAAGATGAGCGGGAGGATGTTGAAAACAGCGATCATCAGCACGGGGAAAGAAAGAAGTGTGATGTGATACTTGCCGTCCAGGAACTCCTTGACGTCATGTCTGAGAGAGGTGGGCTTTTCGCCGTTTTCTCTCATTACCTGATGCTTATATGCGTCCTTGATATTTGCGATGTAGATGGCGAATACAACTACCGTGATAACGATGGTAAGTACGGAGTAAAGCAGGATAAGCATTGAGTTGTCGCCGAATACCTGCTTCGGGATACCGTTGACCTTCTGCATGGAAGTCTGTACGGTACCGAGGGTACCGAACTTGGAGATGTACTGCCAGCCGAAGAGTGTGATGTAGAGAATATAGAGCACCTCGGTAATGAAGAAGAGGATACCCTTGTAGTATTTACCCTTGTGCAGGTCGCCCACGCCAAAGATCAAATACGATAATTTAGTCGCCCAGTCACCCTTTGCGAAGGTGGTGCCGTAGTTCTTGAAGCCCTTGCCGATACCGGTGAAAAATTTCACGATGGCCTTGCCGATGCCAACGAAGAAACGTCCCACCGATTTGGGAATTGACTTGAGAACCTTCTTGAAGTTGTAAGCAAACCTCTGGAAAGGATTGAGCATTTTATATTCAACAAATGTCATATAAGCTCTCCTTTGAATAATTTGAAAATCTCTCTTTTATTACGGGTATACACCAAACTAATAATATTCTATTACGTTTTCTCCCATAATAAAACATTATTCGTTTGGTGCAGTCGAAAACGTAAATCAGCCGGCACTTCGGGGCACCGCAGAGCAGCACCCCGAAGCTTAATTCCGGGTAATAAAATATTCAGATGTTTGTTGTGCGATTAGCCTTCGTCACGTACGTTGGCAACGGTGTCCTTGAGGAGCTTGGAGAAGTAAGCCGCGTCGTCGGGATCGGTGTCGTCAGCTACGAGCTTGTTGCCGAGGTTGCCCATCGGATCCCAGAATGTGGGAGCGATGTTAACCTGTACGCAAGCGTTCTCGGACTGCTGCTTGATAGCCTGCTGAACAGCGCTCTTTGTTACAACGTCCATACCCTGTACGTTCTTGTTGGAGGGACCCCAGCCGAGCTTTTCAGCTCTCTGCTGCTGGCAGGTCTCACCTGCGAGGTAGTATGCGAGAACCTGAGCTGCTGCGGGGAACTGGGAAGCAGCGTTAACGCCGATGTACTTATAACCGAAGAGCGAGATGAGCTGCTTGTCGGTGCCGTCAACATTGATGGTGGGGAGCTTGGCTGCGCCGAAGTTGTCCTTCAGAGCATCCTGGTCAGCGTTGGTGTTCCATGAACCGTCAACGCCTGCGCCGAGTGTACCGGTCGAGAAGCCGGAAGCTACCTGAGCGTTGTCAAGAGAGGTGAATGTGCCCTTGTACTCGTGCATGAGCTTGGAGAACGCCTGCAGAGTCTTGACAGCCTCAGCCTCGTCATAATCTGTGAACTTCTGGGTTACGCCGTCTTCCTCGAGGCCGTCGATCTTAACGCCGGCGGTGAAAGCGAATGTGCAGCCGTAGAAGCCGTTGCCGCAGTTGAAGATGAACTTCTTGCCGGCTTCCTTACAAGCAGCGAGAACGTCCTCGAGCTTGCCTGCCTGCTCGTCGGAAACAACGGTCTTGTCGTATACGAGATAGTAGCCGTTATCGTTGGTCTCGGGATAAGCGTAAAGGGTATCCTGGAGAGTACCGGCGGTAACGCAAGCCTCGGAGTTCATGTCTGTAACAGCCTTGGCGAACGCTACGGGAGCGATAACCTTAGCGTCAACGAGCTTGTTGAGCTGGTCAGATGCAAAGCTGAATACGTCAGCAGCGGTGGAAGCGTCGTTCATGAGCTGTGTGCCCGCGTCGCCTTCGCCCTGTGCTACAACTTCGATCTTTGTGAATGTCTTTTCGGGATAAGCAGCCTTGAAGGCCTCGATCTGCTCTTTTACAAGAGATACGGCCTTATCGGGAGCCCATACCTTCAGGGAGATGTTGTCCTCGTCGCCGAATACGGAAACATCTACAAGGTTAGCGTCCTTGACCTCAGCGCCGCCGTCATCGGAGCTGCTCTGAGTGTCTGATCCGCTTCCGCCGCTCTCGGTGTTGCCACCGCCGCCGCAGCCGGCAAAAACTGTTGCGGTCATCATGCCTGCCAATAAAATGGCGAGAATCTTTTTCATTGGAATTTCCCTCTTTCAAAAAAAATATTTTTTCGATGGAGCAAATTGCACAAAGGGCAGTCCGCTTCACTAATTAAATAATATCAAAAAGCGGAGCAAATTGCAACTGGTTTTGTAATTTTTAACTAACTTGTTAAAACTTTACTAAATTTTTGTTTAAATTAACCCGACATTTTTGATAATTTTCTCATTTAAACAAATTATATGATTCTATTTTGTGCATTATTCCTGTTGACCTCTTGTGCATACTGCTCAATCGACGTTTCTCTATTTAAGGGAAAAGCACGATTTGAGCCCTTCGCAGGGGCGGTTTTTCAGCGGCTCTAAAAATTTTGCCGGATTTTTTAGTGAAAATTAACCAATCTTGCATGACTTATAATTTCTTGCGCTTTCGCCGCCTGAGGTTGTAATTGGCAGCTAATACTGGTATAATAATTACAGCTCAGGGCACTCGCTTGTGAGACACGCCCGATCTGAACCAAAACAACAAAGGAGATTTTTTCATGAAGCTGTACGACCTTCTCAAAGACGTTGAATACACCGTCGTCCGCGGCGGCAATCCCGATATCAAAGACCTCATCTACGACTCGCGGAAGGTGAGTGACGGCACCGCCTTTGTCGCGCTCAAGGGAGCAGCCGCAGACGGCCACAAATACGCCGCTTCCGCCATTGACAAGGGCGCAGCCGCGCTGATCGTCAGCGATGACATCGACGCCCGGATTCCCGACGGCGTGGCTGTTGTAAAAACCGCCGACACACGCCTCGCTCTCGCGCTGATGAGCCGCACCTTCTTCGGTTACCCCGAGCGCGAGCTCAAGACCGTCGCGATCACCGGCACCAAGGGCAAGACGACCACCACCGCGATGATCGCTCAGATTTTTGAGCTTGCGGGCATCAGGACAGGCACGATAGGCACCCTCGGAATCGTATTCGGCGGCGAAACGAGAAAAACCGACAACACCACTCCCGAATCCTACGAAATCCAGAAGGCTATGCGCGACATGGTCAACGCGGGCTGCAAAGCGTTCGTGATCGAGGCGTCGTCGATCGGTCTGAAGGCGAGCCGCCTTGCGGGCATGACCTTTGACGTCGGCGTGTTCACAAACTTCTCGAACGACCACATCGGCGGCGTCGAGCACAAGGACATGGCGGAGTACCTCTACTGCAAGAGCCTGCTTTTCCGTCAGTGCAAAAACGCCGCGGCGAATATCGACGACCCGAGCTGGGAGAAAATCACCGCAGACTTCAAGGGCGATATCCTCACCTACGGCTTCTCTGAAAACGCGAAGCTCCGCGCGAAGAACGACAGGCTGCTCTCTGAGGGCGGCTTCATCGGCGTTCACTTCGAAACAGAAGGGCTTAAAACCCTCTCGCCCGACGTAGGAGTCCCCGGAAAGTTCAACGCATACAACGCACTCGCGGCGATAAGCGCGGTATCGTTCTTTGACATCGACGACAAGGCTATCCTCGACGGTCTGAAAATCGCCCACGTCAAGGGCAGAGTCGAGCCCGTCAAGGTTCCCGGCAACTATTCTCTGCTGATAGACTACGCCCACAACGCGCTCTCGATGGAAAACGTCCTGACGACCCTGCGCCAGTACAACCCCAACCGCCTGATAACCATGTTCGGCGCGGGCGGCAACCGCCCCAAGGTGCGCCGCTTCGAAATGGGCGAGACCTCGGGCAGACTGAGTGACCTCAGCGTGATCACCGAGGACAACTCGCGCTTTGAGGACGTGATGGACATTATCGCGGACATCGAGGTCGGACTGCACAAGACCGACGGCAAGTACGTCGTCGTACCCAAGCGCAAGGAAGCTATCCGCTACTGCATGCTCAACGCTCAGGACGGAGATATCATCGTCCTCGCGGGCAAGGGTCACGAGGATTATCAGGAGATCAAGGGCGTGAAATACCACATGGACGAGCGCGAGCTTATCGCGGAGATTATCGAAGAAGAAGGACTTTGATAAATTGAAAATGAAAAATGGAAAATGAAAAATTAAGGGTCGCTCCGCTCCGATTTTCAATTTTCAACTTTCAACTAAATAACGGCTTCCGTGCGGAAGCCGTTTTCTTTATGCCTTTATCACTTTCATATTATATTCATAATCCTTATTCATTCTGAACGCCGCCTCTGCCCCTTCGGTGAGCCAGAGGGTATTTTCTTCGTCGAGCAGAATGAACTCGAAATCGGTGTGACTGCGCCAGTACTCCTTCGCGCCGTCAATTCCCATCACAAACAGCGCCGTCGACAAAGCGTCGCTCTTTGTTCCGCTGTCCGAAATCACCGTCACCGACACCGTGCCGTTATCTGTCGGACAGCCTGTCTTTGGGTCGATGATGTGGCAGTAACGCTTGCCGTCCTGCTCAAAATACCTCTCGTAGCTGCCCGAGGTCGCGACTACCTTACCGCTGACCGAGACCGAGCCGAAGTACGCCGCCGTGTTTTCGGGGTCGCAGATGCCTACGCGCCATTTCTCGCCGTTCGGCTTCTCTCCCACCGCCGCGACCGTGCCGCCGAGGTTGAGGATCCCTGCTCTGACGTTGTTTTGCTTCATAAGCTCGACCGCCTTGTCCGCGGCGTAGCCCTTCGCAACGGCTCCGAGGTCGAGCTTCATTCCGCTCCCGAGATAAGCCCTGCCGCCTGAGAGGGTGATTTTTCGGTAGTCCGTGTTTTTTAGCAGGTCATCTATCTCGCTTTCGCCGGGTATGCGGTAGTTTTTGTCGATGAAGCCCCACGCCTCGACGAGCGGATAGACCGAGATATCCAGCGCGCCGTCTGTGTCCTTGCACAGCTCGAGCGCCTGAGAGAGCAGGTCTGCGGTATCCTCGGAAAACTCCGCGCTGCCGATTTTATTCAGCCTGCCGATCTCGCTTGAGTCGTCCTGCGCGGAGAGAAGGCTGTCAAGATTCTCGATTTCGGCGCGGATCTCGGCGGCGGTATCGGCGCTGCCGTAGATATCGATTTTCATAAAGGTGTCCATGCTCTCAAAGCTCTCGCTTGCAACATTCGAATAGCCGCACCCCGAGAAAAGCATGAGGCAAAAGAGAATACAGATTACTTTTTTCATATCAGTTCCAAAAAAGGGCGGACAAATGCCCGCCCTGTAGTTTTTCAGATTTATGATCTTTTCCACGCCGCGGGCGCGAAGAGAAGGAGCAGAGGATAAAGCTCAAGTCTGCCCGCGAGCATGTCGAACGACAGCACGCACTTCGCGAAAGGCGAATAGAACGTGTAGTTGCCGACGGGGCCTACGTCGCCGAGACCCGGGCCCGTGTTGTTGAGGGTAGCCGCGACTGAGGTGAAGCTCGTCACAAAGCCCTTTCCGTCGATCGAAACCAGAATGAAGCTGATGACGAAAATTGCCATGTACACGACGAGGAACACAGAGGTGCTGCGCATCGTGTTGTGGTCGACGGTCTTGCCGTCCATCTTCACCTGACGGATATTTCGCGGGTGGACGAGAAGCAGGAACTCCTTCTTTGCTTCCTTCGCGAGCAGGAGCAATCGCGCGACCTTGAAGCCGCCGCCCGTACTGCCTGCCATCGCTCCGAGGAAAGTCAGAAACATTATTATCGACTTCGAGAGCATCGGCCAGTGGTTGACGTCTCCTATGCCGAAGCCCGTCGTCGTTATGATCGACGAGGTGTAGAAGAACGACTGGTGGAACGCGTCGTAGGCGGTCGGATAGAGCGGCATGATATTGATGCCGATTATGACCGTCGACAGCACGATGAAGCCGAGGTAGAACCACAGCTCCTCCATCTTTGCCGCCTGCAGGAACTTCCGCGTGATGATGAGGATATAAACCGAGAAGTTCACGCCGAACAGCATCATGAATACCGCGATAACCGTCTGGAAATAGTAGGTGTCGTAGGCGGCGATGTTCGCGTTTCTCACGCCGAAGCCGCCTGTGCCGGCGGTCGCGAAGCTGGTGTTTATCGCGTCAAAGAACTCCATGCCGCCGCAGAGCAGGAGGATCATCTCCAGCATCGTCAGTCCGAAGTAGATGCCGTATAGCATAGCGGCGTAGTGGCGCATCTTGGGCACCGCCTTGCCGACGATCGGACCCGGGCTTTCGGCGCGCATGAGGTAGATATTCTGCTGGCCGCCGAGCTTCGGGATAAGCGCGAGCAGGAACACGATTACGCCCATGCCGCCCAGCCAGTTCATAAGGCTGCGCCACATCAGCATTCCGTGGCTGAGCCGCTCGACCTCGACGAGGATCGTCGCTCCCGTAGTGGTGAAGCCCGAGATAGTCTCAAACAGAGCGTCGATGTAGTTCGGTATCTCTCTGCTGAGGAAGAACGGCATTGCGCCGACAAGCGAGAGCACGATCCAGCTCAGAGCCGTCGCGCAGAAGCCTGCCTTCTGGTAGAGCACCATGTTCTTCGGCTTTTTCACCTTGACGGCGAGCACGCCCAGAACCGCGCTGACAATGCCCGTGCCGAGAAAGTACAGCGCCTCGTGTTCTCCGTAAATAATTGAGGTTACGGTGCACAGCTGCATTGCCGCGCCCTCGACTATCAGAACCCAGCCGAGGATATAGACAATCAATCTTTTATTCATAACCAATCCCTCAGCGTCTGCTCAGAATGTCGTCAAGGTCCTTGAGGCCCTTGTGCTTTGTGATAACGACGACGGAATCGTCGGGCATGACGGAATCCGAGCCTGTCGGGAGAATGATCCTGCCCCTGCGGGCGATGGAAATGATCTGCAGATCGTCCTTGAGGTTCAGCTTTGAGAGAGGGATATTAGCGACGCGGGAGCTGCTCTTTACGCGGAACTCAAGCGCCTCTACCCTGCCCTCGTTGAGGCGGTAGAGCGTCTCGACGTTGCTGCCGAGAGAGTTCTGTACCGCGCGGATATAACGGGCAATATACTCGCCCGCAATTTTCTTCGGGTTGATGACGCACTCGATGTTGAGCTGCTCAACGATCGAATCGAAGTGCGCGTTGTTGACCTTGGTGATGATTTTCGCGCGCGAAACATTGCGCACGTACATTGAAATGAGGATATTCTCCTCGTCGTAGTCCATCAGGGCGATCACGCCGTCGGCGTGCTCGATGCCCTCGCTGAGAAGCAGATCCTGATCCATGCAGTCGCCGTGGATAATGACCGCCTCGTGAAGCAGGTCGGAAAGCTCGTCACAGCGCTGCGGGTTCTTCTCGATGATCTTAACGCCGATGCCCGCCTTGAGGAGTCTCTGCGCGAGGTAGAACGAGATCTTGCCGCCGCCGAGAATGATGACGTCGCGGCTTCTGCCGATGTTGATGTTAGCCTTCTTGAAGAACTTCGCGGCGATCTCGGGCTTTGAGATGACCGTTATGCGGTCGCCGCCGTGAATGACGAAGTCGCCGTTCGGGATAAATACCTCGCTGCCGCGCTCGACGGCGCAGATACGCACCTTGCCCTTGAGGATATCGATCTTGCTTATCTCGCGGTTTGCAACGGGGCTGTTCTCGGGGACGTTGACCTTGATCAGCTCGACCTGACCCTTTGAGAAGCTGTCGATCTCGAGAGCGCCGGAAAAACGCAGAAGGCGGCTGATCTCACCCGCAGCTGTCATCTCGGGGTTGATGAACATCGAGAGTCCGAGGATATCCTTGACGCGGTAGAGGTCGTTTGTATATTCGGGATTGCGCACGCGCGCGATAGTATTCTTACAGCCGCAGGCGCGCGACATGAGGCAGGTGTAGAGGTTGACCTCGTCCCTCGCCGACGCGGCGATAACCAGATCTGCGGTACCCGCGCCCGCTTCCGAGAGGGTTTCGTAGGTCGCGCCGTTGCCCTCGATGCCCATCGCGTCGATGGAATCTGAGAGGCGGTTCACAGCCGCGCGGTTGATATCTACGACGACGATCTCGTGTCCCTCGGAATTCAGCTCGGCGGCAATCGAGGTGCCGACCTTGCCACAGCCCACAATTACTATTTTCATAAATTGCTCCACCTAAAATACATACGGGAGATAGTGATATCCCCCGAAGAATTTGTATATATAGTATAAAAAGATAATACACCTTTTTAGTGCAAAAATCAAGCCGATTTGTCAATTTCTTTTTGCGATTTGCCAAACATATGATTTTCCGCAATATACGCAAAACATCTTGCATTTCACGCCGTACGTATGATACAATAATTGTATAATAATAACGGGAGGACGCGTTATCGTGAAAAGGAACGGATATATCTCTTGGGACGAATACTTCATGGGAGTCGCGCTGCTCGCGGCAAAGCGCAGCAAGGATCCCAACACTCAGGTCGGCGCGTGCATCGTCGACAGCAATAATATCATTCTCTCGACGGGCTACAACGGATTTCCGTACGGCTGCTCCGACGACCTCTATCCGTGGGAGCGCGAGGGCGAGGATACAAAGTACAACTACGTCGTTCACGCCGAGCTCAACGCGATCCTGAACGCGCGCGGCAAGAACCTCAAGGGTGCGCGGCTCTATGTCGATCTCTTCCCCTGCAACGAGTGCGCAAAGGCGATTATCCAGTCGGGCATCGCCGAGGTAGTCTACCTGTACAACAAGTACGCCGACTCAGAAGCTACGCGCGCTTCGGCGAGAATGCTGCAGTCCGCGGGCGTGAAGCTCAGGCAGTTCAAAACCGACACCGAAACGATAGTCCTCGACTTCAAGGCAAACGCATGACGGACAGAATGGAGCGCCAGTTCCGCTTCGCGCTTGAGGCGGACAAGGAAAAGCGCATAGGACGGCAGACATACCTTTCGAACGGCGCTGAAAAGGAAAACGACGCCGAGCACGCCTGGCACGCCGCGCTGATGGCGATTCTGCTCGGCGAGTACTCAAACGAAAAAATCGACCTTCTTAAAACCGTGACGATGCTGTTAATCCATGATATGGTCGAGATCGACGCCGGTGACACCTACGCCTACGACGACAACGCAAAGCAGACCCAGCGCGAGCGCGAGGAAAAGGCGGCGGACAGGATATTCGGAATGCTGCCCGACGACCAGCGCGACAGGCTGCGCGGCCTTTGGGAGGAATTCGAGGCGGCTCAGACGCCCGAGGCGAAGTTTGCGAGAACGATGGACAACATTCAGCCCGCTATGCTCAACTGCGCCACCGACGGACGGGCGTGGAAGGAAAAGGGCGTGAAGCTCAGCCAGATCCTGGAGAGAAACAAAATAACTCCCGAGGGCTCAAAGGCGCTCTGGGAGTACTCGCTGAACAATTTCATCATGCCGAACGTGGAAAAGGGAAGAATTATAAATAATTGAAAATGTAAAATGAAAAATGGAAAATTGAGGGTCGCTTCGCTCCGAGTTATATTCGGGTGCGGGCAGCGCCCGCCATTAATTTTCAATTTTCAACTTTCAATTTTACATTAACAAACGCAAAAGGGCGGACATGATGTCCGCCCTTTCGGGTTATCAATTATTCGTTATGCAAGTCAATGCTTACCAACGTGTATTAAGCGCAGCCTTGGTGCTCATCTTCGCTGTGCGGGGCTTTCTGGTGGTTTTTCTGAGGAAAATCAGAGCAACCGCACTGATCACGATGATGGTGAGTACAAGCCAGATCCAGATGTTTGCCGCTCTCTTGATCTGAGCGGTCTGACCCTCAGGCACTGCGGAAGCAGCGCCCTGAAGCGCCTTGTCGGCAGCCTTGTTGGTCTTGTCAACAGTGTTTGAGCTTGACGCGAGCGCATTGCCCGAACCGTTGCCGTTGCTGTTGCCGGCTGCAAAAGCGGAAGCGGAATCTGCGGTAGCGGGAGCTGCCACGCTGTCGTCGCTGTCAGCGGCGGCATAAACGGGGCCTGCAACCTCTTCGTTGAGAACTGAGAGAACGTTGGGGTTATATACAACGTCGTCGCTGTTCATAGCGGCAACGGTAGCCTCGTCCATCTGTCCTGTTACGTCAAGGCCGTTGCAGAGCTGGAACGCCTTGATAGCGTCGGCGGTGTAGTCGCCGTAGAAGCCTGTGGGCTCAATTCCGAAGTATCCGAGCTTTGCAAGCTGAGCCTGCATCTCGTATACCGCGTCGGTGAAGTCGCCCTCAACGGGCAGAGCGGGCTTGACCTCGAACTCTACCTCGGTCTCCTGACCTTCGGCAGCCTCTACGGTCTCGTCAGCCTTCTTCTCCTCCTCGGGAGCTCCGACTTCGTCTGTATCCTTATCGTTATCAGCTGTATCCGCAGCTGCTTCTTCTGTCTTATCTTCTGTTTTATCTTCGGATTCGTTCTTTACGTTGGCGCGAGGGGCTTCATCGGAATAGAGTACCTCTCTGTCTGAACCTGAAATACCGTCGACTGTGACGCCTGCAGCTTCCTGGAAAGCTCTGTACGCCTGCTCGGTAACTCGACCAAAGTCGCCGTCAATCGCGCCGTCGTAAAACCCAAGCTCTGAAAGGCGCTTCTGGATCTTCTCTACCTCGTTGCCGCTTGAGCCGTATCTGAGGAGAGAGGTCGAAGACTTTGACGAACCTGAATTAGACGAGCTGCTCACCGTTGCCGAAGTATCGGTCGGTGTTGTGCCCGAATGACCCTTTGAATCGAAATAGTATGTAGTACCGTCTATTTCTCTTGAGGTGTTGACGATGTACTCGCCGTCCTCATAGTAATAGTAGTTGCCGTTGAACTCTTCCCAACCGTTTTCGGGGTAGGTTACAGCGGTGAGCTTGAACCAGCAGTCCCAGTTGTTCCAGCCGCCGATCTCCTGATAGCATACGCCGTATTCGTCGCCGCGCGCGTCAACCTCCATACCGTCCTCGATATAGACGCCGACGTGACCGGGTCTGGAAAGTCCGAGACCGTGTACTCTGGGTACACCGTTGGAGACATAGCCCCAATCTCTGCCGTTTTCCTGTGCGTCGGAAAGCATGCTCATTCTGTTGCCGCCGCAGTAGGACCAGATAAGTCCCGAACAGTCAACGGCACCCGGGGTTGTTCCGCCCCATACGTAACTCCATCCCTCGTCATAAGCGTTGAGACAGTATTCTGCAAGACCCGCGCCTGTGCCTGAAGCGCTGGCGTTCAGACCGCCGAACACACATACACTAGACACGGTCAGTGTACTCAATATCACAGCGGTAAGCTTTTTTATCCTGTGCATCGTTATTACCTCCAATGTCCGACAAGTGCCGATATTTTTCCGGGTGAATCGGTTCATTTTCCGTTACGAAAAATGACAGTCCGAAATGCACTTGTTAACAAATTTGTAATAATTATATCATCAGAGTTTCAAAAAATCAACCCCTAACGCCCATTTTTTTGAAATCGAATTATATTTCTGGCAATTTCCCTAACAATTTTCGCCTCTATGTGCGATTTTTGGGGTTTTCCTAAAGCAGTGATTGCAAAATTGTAAATTCTTTTGTAATAATTGGGAAATACTGGAAGCTGGTAATTGAAAACGGAAAATTGAAAATGGAAAATTATGGGTCGCTTCGCTCCGAGTTATATATATAATAGAAAGGTATGACAAAGACAGCCGCCCTGACCTGACGATATCACACGCAGCGGAAAGATGAACCAATAAAATGTGCCCGCTGGCACTTTACTTTGGAATATTGTTGTGTTATTATATATTAGTATAGGTGGTTCTCTGTCGATAACCGCCCCTCACGTAATGTTGCATAATGTATTGCCGATGTCGCGCGAAAATTTATGTAACACTAAAAAAATACTCTCAATAGCTCGAAAAAGATTGACAAAACTTTAACAATCATATAGAATAGTGTCAGTCAACGAGCTCATTGACACACAGAAAGGATTTTTAAAATGAAAAAAGTCATCTGCGCAATTCTCGCATGTACCATCGGAGCGGTAGCTGCGGCTTCACTCAACGGCTGCGGCTGCAACGGCAGCAAGCCCTCCTCGGGCAACCAGGAAAGCAAACAGGGTTATGAGGTTGTAGCGACACAGCCCGACCTCAAGGACGAGACCTTCGGCTTCTATATCCTCAACGAAAAAGAGGTTATCCTCACCCGTTACTTCGGCTCACTCACCGACGTTACGATCCCCGACAGCTTCCAGAACTACACCGTTACCGCGATCGGTCACAGCGTGTTCAATAACGACGGTCTGAAGTCGGTCACCATTCCCGAAACCGTTACCGACATTCAGGACTACGCCTTCGCGAGCAACAAGACTCTGACGAACGTAAAGCTCCCCTCGAACCTCAAGCACCTCGGCACCAACGCCTTCTTCTACTGCTCGGGTCTTGATACGATCGAGCTGCCTGCTTCCCTCGAGAAGATCGAGCCCTTCGCATTCTCCGCTGCAGGCCTTAAGACAATCGTGATCCCCGAGAGCCAGACGCTCACAGAGCTTCCCCAGCTGATGTTCCATCAGTGCCCCAACCTCAAGGAGGTTGTAATTCCCGCGACAATCACAAAAATCGCCGACGATACCTTCAGCGAGTGTCCCGCAGACCTCACCCTCAAGGTAGCCTCAGGCTCCTACGCCGAGCAGTACGCACAGGAGCAGGGCATCAGCTATGAGGCGGTATAAATAAAAGAGCCAATCATTAAACCGGCAAAAGCGAGGTAGATAATATGAGTACAAAAGAGTATCCGATCGTAGAGAGCGCCGAATCCTTCGCCGCCGCGCTTGCGCGCGTACGCGAGGCTCAGAAGGCGTTTTCCACCTACACACAGGAACAGGTCGACGCGATTTTCCTGGCGGCAGCGACCGCCGCTAACCGCGCAAGAATTCCGCTCGCCAAGATGGCTGTGGAAGAGACCGGCATGGGTGTAGCCGAGGACAAGGTCATCAAGAACCACTTCGCCTCGGAGTACATCTACAACACCTACAGAAACACCAAGACCTGCGGCGTGATCGAGGAGGATCCCGTGGCAGGAATCAAAAAGATCGCCGAGCCTATCGGAGTTATCGGCGCGGTCATTCCCACCACCAACCCAACCTCGACCGCGATCTTCAAGGCGCTTGTCTGCCTTAAGACCCGCAACGGTATCATCATCAGCCCTCACCCCCGCGCAAAGAAGAGCACTATCGCCGCTGCCAAGATCGTTCTCGAGGCTGCCGTTGAGGCAGGCGCTCCCGAGGGCATCATCAGCTGGATCGACGTGCCCTCGCTCGAGCTCACCAACCTGCTCATGCAGGAGAGCGACTGCATTCTCGCGACAGGCGGCCCCGGCATGGTCAAGGCGGCTTACTCCTCAGGCAAGCCCGCTCTCGGCGTAGGCGCCGGCAACACACCCGCTATCATCGACGAAACCGCCGACATTCTGCTCGCGGTCAACTCGATCATTCACTCCAAGACCTTCGACAACGGCATGATCTGCGCCTCAGAGCAGAGCGTTATCGTCGAGAAGAAGATTTACGCCAAGGTCAAGAAGGAATTCAAGGCGCGCGGCTGCTACTTCCTCAACGACGAGGAATGCGAGAAGGTCAGAAAGACTATCATCATCAACGGCGCGCTCAACGCGCGTATCGTCGGTCAGAAGCCCGTGACTATCGCGAAGCTCGCCGGCGTTGAGGTTCCCGAAACGACAAAGATTCTTATCGGCGAGGTCGAGAGCGTAGATATCAGCGAGGAATTCGCTCACGAGAAGCTCAGCCCCGTTCTCGCTATGTACAAGGCGGAGAGCTTTGAGGACGCTATCGCAAAGGCTGAGCAGCTCGTCGCCGACGGCGGCTACGGCCACACCTCTTCCCTCTATGTCGACGCGATCAACTGCAAGGACAAGATCGACGAATTTGCGGCTCATATGAAAACCTGCCGTATTCTCGTCAATACACCCTCGTCACAGGGCGGTATCGGCGATTTGTATAACTTCAGCCTCACTCCCTCGCTCACCCTCGGCTGCGGCTCATGGGGCGGCAACTCTGTTTCCGAGAACGTCGGCGTGAAGCACCTGCTCAATATCAAGACGGTCGCTGAGAGGAGAGAGAACATGCTTTGGTTCAGAGCGCCCGAAAAGGTTTATATCAAGAAGGGCTGCATGCCCGTCGCACTTCAGGAGCTCAGGGACGTTATGGGCAAAAAGCGCGCCTTCCTCGTCACCGACTCCTTCCTTTACAAGAACGGCTACACCAAGCCTATCACCGATAAGCTCGACGAAATGGGCATCACCTACACCACCTTCTCCGACGTTGAGCCCGATCCGTCGCTCATTTCCGCACAGAAGGGCGCCGAGGCTATGCGCTCCTTCGAGCCCGACGTTATCATCGCGCTCGGCGGCGGCTCCGCTATGGACGCTGCGAAGATCATGTGGGTACTCTACGAGCATCCCGACGTAGACTTCCAGGATATGGCGATGCGCTTCGTCGATATCCGCAAGCGTATCTACACCTTCCCCAAGATGGGCGAAAAGGCTTACTTCATCGCTATCCCGACCTCCTCGGGCACAGGCTCCGAGGTCACTCCCTTTGCGGTAATCACCGACCAGGAGACAGGCATCAAATATCCTCTCGCCGATTACGAGCTCATGCCCAACATGGCTATCGTCGACGCTGACTTCATGATGTCAGGCCCCAAGGGTCTGACCGCCGCCTCGGGTATCGACGCGGTTTCCCACGCTCTCGAGGCTTACGCTTCGATGATGGCTACGGACTTCACCGACGGTCTGGCGCTCAAGGCTCTCAAGGTCATCTTTGAGTACCTGCCCGCCTGCTACGACAACGGCATGAACGAGCCCGTTGCGCGTGAGAAGGTCGCACACGCCGCCACTATGGCAGGTATGGCGTTCGCAAACGCCTTCCTCGGCGTATGCCACTCAATGGCTCACAAGCTCGGCGCGTTCCACCACATCGCTCACGGCGTTGCAAACGCCCTCATGCTCGAGCAGGTTATCCGCTTCAACTCCGCTGAGGTTCCCTCAAAGATGGGTACCTTCCCCCAGTATGACCACCCCCACACCCTCGCGCGCTATGCTGAGATCGCTCAGTTCCTCGGCTTCGGCGGCAAGAACGACAAGGAGAGCGTTGAGAACCTCATCAACGGCATCAACGAGCTCAAGGCAAGGGTCGGCATCAAGAATACAATCGCAGATTACGGCGTTAAGGAGGAGGACTTCCTCGCTACCCTCGACGAGATGACCGAGCAGGCGTTCGACGACCAGTGCACAGGCGCCAACCCGCGTTATCCGCTCTTCAAGGAAATCAAGCAGATGTACCTCAACGCCTACTACGGCAACAACAAAGACGCGGTTTAATGCGCGGAAAGGGGCTTTACCATGAAATTTGACAATGTTCTCGCCGAGAGAAAAAATAAGGTCATCTACCGCGACGGCGACCTCGCTGTCAAGGTCTTTGACGAATCCTTCCCCAAGTCCGATATCCTCAACGAGGCGCTCAACCAGGCGAGAGTTGAGGAAACGGGACTGAATATCCCCAAGATCGAGGAAGTCACCAAAATCGACGGCAAGTGGGCTATCATCTCCGACTTCATCGAGGGCAAGACCCTCCAGCAGCTTATGGACGAGAACCCCGACAAGCTCGACGAGTACCTCGAGCTCTTCGTGAACGTCCAGATGGAGATCCTCGGCAAAAAGTGTCCGCTGCTCAAGAGACTGCAGGACAAGATGCAGGACAAGATCAGCAGCACAGACCTCGACGCAACCACACGCTACGAGCTGCACACCCGCCTCGCATCGATGAAGCGCCACGACAAGGTTTGCCACGGCGACTTCAACCCCTCGAACATCATCATCACTCCCGACGGCACTCCGTTTATCCTCGACTGGTCGCACGCCACTCAGGGTAACGGCGCGGCTGACGCGGCGAGAACCTACCTGCTCTTCTGTCTGAAGGGCGACAAGGACCTCGCCGAGAAGTACCTCAAGCTGTTTTGCGAAAAGACAGACACAGCGCGTCAGTACGTCAACGCGTGGATGCCGATCGTCGCGGCTTCTCAGTCCGTAAAGGGCAACCCCGAAGAGAGAGAATTCCTCCTCAACTGGGCAAACGTCTGCGACTGGCAGTAGAAATCAAAAGGACTGTTCTCCGAGGAGAGCAGTCCTTTTTTAGTTGAAAATGAAAAATGAAAAATTGAAAATTAAGGGTCGCTTCGCTCCGGTTTATATTTTCGGGTGCGACTTCAAAAGCAGCATAACAAACGCCGTTGCGGGTGACATAGGCGGCAGGACGTTTATACCCAATTCATCAAACGCCTGCTTGCTCTCGTAGTCAAAGCCTTCCTCGCTGCCTGTCAGGTACAGCGGTACGCCTGCTGTGTTTGCCGATTTGCAGAAGTTTTTAAAATCCTCTCTCGCGGTCGGCAGAGTTCCCGAGTGATAGCCCTCGAGCAGCACAGCCTTTGCGCCGTCAACTGGCGGATAAATCATTCCCGGGTGCGCGCGCAGCCAGATAATCTTTCCGTTCGGCTTGCATTCGGAAAAGTCGCCCAAGCTCTCCTCCTCAAAATCGGGATTGAGCACGACCTCGCCGCCGACAAGCTCGGCAAAGTAATTATCGCGAAGGCTGAGGACGCTGTCGCTGTACGGCTGATGCGGCAAAAGGCTTGCCGCGCGGTAGATCATGACATTCTCGCCGCTGT
The DNA here is from genome assembly GCA_900316555.1 of uncultured Eubacteriales bacterium. Taxonomy (GTDB): domain Bacteria; phylum Bacillota; class Clostridia; order Oscillospirales; family Acutalibacteraceae; genus Ruminococcoides. The sequence goes on from ONDL01000007.1 coordinate 25,809, forward strand.
TCCTGTACGATACGAAAACGCCCTTGCCGACTCCCGAGCGGATAAAATCAACCGCGCCGCGGAAGTTGTCAAGACCGTTTGAGCGGCTGTCTGACAGCGGATATGCCGCCGACACGAGCACAACGGGAATATCGCACAGCCCGAGCTTCAGTCCGAGGTACGCCGCCGTGTATGGCATGGTATCCGTGCCGTGGGTGACGATAACGCCGTCGCTGCCGCGCACGCTCTTTACGCAGTCAGAGAGCTTCTCCCAATGCTCACAGCCGAGGTTTTCGCTCAGTATGAAGTACGGAGAAAGCGTTTCAAACTCTACGCTGCCGTCAAGAGCGCGGTATATTTCAATCAGGGTAAAGGAATTGGCGCCGTCAGGTGACAGCGCCCCATTCCTGTTCGAGCAGGCAATCGTGCCGCCCGTAAATATCACTGTAATTTTCATTCTACGCCAATATCGTTCATAACCATACCCGTCGTCATCTTCGGGTAGAAATAGGTGGACTTCTGCGGCATCTTCTCGCCCGCCGCCGCGACGTCGCGGATTTCGGTGACGCGGGTCGGGTTGAGGATAAACGAGCACTGGAACTCGCCCTTGTCGACGCCCATGATCGCTTCCTCATAGAACTTCGTGTAGGTCAGGTTGATCTGAGCCGCCATGTTCTCCTTGTCGATGCCGAGGATCTTCTCGAGAATCAGTGTGTGCAGGACGCTGACGTCGAGCTGCTGTGACGCTTCGCTCAGATCGGGCAGCTCCTTTTTCATCACGTCGATATCCTTGAGCGTGAGCAGGTACCACTCGCCCCTGCCGCAGTAGAAGCCGAAGGACTTGCTGCCCTTCTTGTACTCGCTGTGGAGCAGCTCGTTCATATGCGAAACGCTGTCGAACGCCTTGATATCAAAATATTCTTCGCAGCCGTCGAGGAGCTTATCCCTGTCAAACTTAGGCAAATCGCGCACAAGGCGGTGCGTCGGGAATACGACAAGCCCCGGGTGCTCCATGTCCATGAGGAACATCATCTGGTAGTCCTGAGCGTCGCCTTCCTTCGAGATACCGTTCTCGCGGCAGTAGTTGCGGTAGTTGAGCGCGGTCTCGTAGCGGTGGTGACCGTCGGCGATATAGAGCTTTCTGTCGGTGAAATCGGCGCACAGCTTCGCGATAGCCTTCTCGTCGGTAATAATCCAGAGCTTGTGGGTAACCTTGTCGCCGTCGGTAAACTTGGCGTTGGGCTTACGCTTTGACAGCTCGTCGATAGTCGAGAGCGTGGTATGCTCCTCGTCCATATATAGCGCGTAAATCTGGCTGAAGTTGCAGTTTGTCGCCTTCATGAGGTTGAAACGGTCAGCCTTCGCCTTCGAGAGCGTGAACTCGTGCGGAAGGATAACTCCCTTCGAGAACTCCTCGACCTTCACACGCGCGATGATGCCCTTGATACTGCGGCGCGTGTTGTAGGCGTTGAACTCCTCCTCGTAAATATAAATCGCGGGCTTATCCTCGTGAATGAGGATTCCCTTCTCTCTCCAGCGGTCAAGAACCTCGCCCGCTGTTGTGTAAACATTGTCGCCTTCTTTGGGCAGCTCAAGGCGGATAACGTTGTATTTGTTCTGCGCGAGATACGATTTTCTTTCCTTTTCGCTGATAATGTCATAGGGAGGACAGCAGAGCTCATCGAGCCTGCCTGCGCGTTCGGTGTTGTAGCGCATACCCCTGAACGCTTTGATTTCAGCCATAAAAATGCCCCTTTTCTGATTCATGCTTATCTTTTAGTATATCATATTTTATGCCGCCGCACAAGACGCATTGATGAAAAGTTCATATATTATATTGTTTATTACACGTTCAGAGAAGATTTTCATTGACACAACTGAGTTTTTTTGATATAATAGAATTTGCGAAAGAACAAAACGCACCAATAGCTCAGTTGGTCAGAGCTACCGGCTCATAACCGGTTGGTCCGGGGTTCGAGTCCCTGTTGGTGCACCAAGCGAAGATAATCCGAACCTTCTCCCTGTCGGGGACGGGTTCGGATTTGTCTTTTTCTATGCTTATCCGAATTTCAACAGTAAGATTGGCAGATAAAGTAAGATTGGCAGATAAACATCTTTGAGATTTAAGGTATCATTTGTACCGAAAACATCCATCTTCTGAAATATTGTTTATTGATCATTTACAGATATTCAATCTAACAGCCTGAAAGAGAATATTGAGTTTTATTTATAAAGAATGCAGAATGTCAAAGTTTTTTTATACTATATATATAGTTTTCTATTGACTTTTGGGTATTCCTGTGTTATCATTATAATAAATAATTGTAATCTTAA
>ONDL01000112.1 GCA_900316555.1 uncultured Eubacteriales bacterium
AACACCACCCTGAAGACAAAATATGTGGAATTCAACGGCGCTTCCTACTACGGCACCGACGCCAATCCCTGTATCGAAATCTCCAAGAAAGCCAATAACGCCAACATCAACCTTAACTGGACTGAATTCAACAGCGAATACTCCAGCCGTATCAAGAACGACGGCAAGAACACCAAAATCAGCGAATGGTACGTCACCCGCAGCTGGGAAAAAGAGGTTCACGGCGACGAATACTGGGGAACCTGATAGACAATTAAAAATCCCAAACCGCAATATACAAAAGCCCTGCCGACCGGCAGGGCTTATTTGCGTATTATAAGCTTTCTTTCAAGACTTGGATCACATCCGCCTTTGTCAGCGTTTTATAGCCGCCGTCAAGAATGATGGTTCCGTTAGCGATACCTTCGAGCATATCCTCAGTCGCTCCGAGCTCGCTGATAGACAGTGCGACGCCGATCTGCTTCATCCAGCCTTCCAGCGCTGCAAGACCTTCCTTTGCGATCTGCTCGTCGGTTTTACCCTCTGTACCTACACCCCAAACTTCCGTGGCGAAGCGCTTGAACTTTTTCAGACCATAGGGCATGATCATGCGGTAGTAGGGCAGCGAAACAGCAGCGAGCGTCATGCCGTGAGTAGCGTCGGTATAAGCGCCGACGGACTGTCCGATCATGTGCACCATCCAGTCGGTCGATTTGCCACACGCGATCAGGGTGTTGAGCGCCCATGTTGCCGTCCACATGATGTTGGAACGCGCTTCGTAATTCTCGGGATCTTCCACGGCGATCACGGAGCTGTGAATAACGGACTTCATCAGCGCTTCGGCGATATAGTCGCTGGTGTTGTCGTCCTCACCGGAGAAATACTGCTCGCAGATGTGATTAAAAATATCATAGATTCCGGCAACCATCTGGCGTTTGGGCAAGGTCATGGTGTACTTCGGATTCAGGATCGAGAATTTCGGCATGACGTCGTCGCCGAACACGTGACCGATTTTGAGTTTTTGCTCGTGGTTGGTGATGACCGCGCCGCCGTTCATCTCGGAACCGGTGCCTGCCATCGTCAGTACGCAGCCGACGGGAACGATCTCACAGTCGGGTTCCTCAAAGCGGAGATAGTATTTATCCCACGGGTCGTCGTCGCAATGGACGGACACGGAAACCGCCTTCGCGTAGTCGCAGCAGGAACCGCCGCCGACGGCAAGCAGGAGATCGACGTTGTTCTCGCGCGCGATCTTAACGCCCTCGCGCAGCTTTTCGACCGTCGGGTTGGGCATAACGCCTGCATCCTCCACAATGGTCTTGCCGTTGCTTTTCAGGATCGCGATGATCTCATCATACAGACCGTTTCTCTTGATGGAACCGCCGCCGTAGATCAGCTGAACAGTTTTGCCGTATTTGGGTAACTCCTCGTTGAGAAAGCCGAGCGCTTCATCGCCGAAATAGAGCTTGGTAGGATTGTGATAACTGAAATTGCCTAACATAAAGATACCTCCAATTTTTTCTTTATCATATCATATTCGAAAGGAATTGAAAAGAAATTTTACAGTGATTTGCCAAATTCATAGGCGGCCTTTAGCAGCTTTTCATGCTTGCTGACTTCACCGGCGTCGTTGACGCCGCCGCCGTTGAACACGCCGGCAAAACGCGCCTTTTCAAAGCAGGCTATCCAGCCTTTCAGACCGCCGACTGCCGTCTTGACCACCTCGTCGCCTTCCTCGGCGGAGGTCGTCATCAGATATATATCGCGGAAGCGGTACTCCTGCGGATAGAGCGGATTCAAACGGTCGAGCAGAGTTTTGAGCTGACCGCTGAGCTCATAGTAGTAGATCGGCGTAACAAATACGACGGTATCCGCTGATTTGACTTTTTCCAGTATCTCGCTCACATCATCCTTGATGACGCATTTCATCGTCTTTTGGCAGGCAAGACAACCTTTGCAAAATCGAATATCTTTATCCTTTAACGTGATCAGCTCCGCATGATTTCCGCTTTCAAGCGCTCCTTGCAGCGCCTGCTGAGCGAGGAGCTCGGAATTGCTTTTATTGCGGATACTGCTTGAAATAATGACTATCTTCTTCATTTGTCGCTCCTTATCATCTTATTTGTTATTCTCTAACCAGCTTGTGATATGATTTACCGCATCCTCAAACGGCTGTCCGAAGAACTCATGACCGCCGCCGGAGATGACATGGTATTCTACATTCGGGAGCACCTTTGACAAGCGATCCGAATATGAGATATCTACCGAATTATCCTTGTCGCCGTGCAGCAGCAAGACCTTGCCCTGATATCGCGACAGTTCCTGATAAGGGTCGATATCCCAGACATCCGTTGCGTACTTCTTGCCAACCGTGATCCAACCGCCGAACATATCATACTGCTCAGGCACGCTGTCAAGATCGCTGAAACGCTCGTGGATATCGCTGAACAGACTCAGCGCGGGATAGAGCAGGATCATACCCTCTATCT
>ONDL01000031.1 GCA_900316555.1 uncultured Eubacteriales bacterium
CTTTCCATAATAATCCTCCGTTACTTATGTTTGATTTTATTTGCGTATTTATCGACAAAGAACGTCGTCGGCACCTCCGCCGCGTATTTCTCGGTGAAGCAGCCGTCGCAAAGGTCGATTTTGGCGTCCTTTGCGGTCTCGCGAAGGCTCTCTACGCTGAGATAGCCGAGAGAGTCCGCGCCGATTGACTGCTGAATCTCGGAAACACTGTGCTTGGTGGCGATAAGATTTTCCTTGTCGTGGATATCAATGCCGTAATAGCAGGGTGAAATAAACGGCGGCGAACTGATGAGGATATGAACCTCAGTCGCGCCCGCCTCGCGGAGCAGACCTACGATGTGCTTTGTGGTCTCGCCGCGGATAATCGAGTCGTCGATTACAATAATACGCTTGCCCTCGACGTTTGATTTAAGGGCGGTGAGCTTGGTCTGCATCAGGCGTTTTTTCTTTTCCATGCCCGTGCCGACCTTTCTGCCGATGAACTTGTTCTTCATAAAGCCCATGCCGAACGGAATTCCCGATGCCTTCGCGTAACCCTCGGCGGCGATAATGCCCGAATCGGGAACGCCGCAAACCATATCGGCTTCGATCGGATATTCCTTATAGAGCAGCTCGCCCGCTCTCAGGCGCGCCGTGTGAACGCTCACGCCGTCAATAACGCTGTCGGGTCTGGCGACGTAAACATACTCAAAGATACAAAGCGAGGTTCTGTCGCTCTTTTTATCGCAAAAATAGCTGTGGAAGCCGTCCTCGTCGATAACTACCATCTCGCCCGGCTGAATGTCGCGGACAAACTCTCCGCCGACGCTGTCGATTACACAGCTCTCAGAGGTGATGATGTAGCTGTCCTGAAGCTTGCCGATACAGAGCGGACGGAAGCCGTAGATATCCCTGAAGCCAATCAAACGGCTGGGCGCGCAAATAACGGTTGAAAACGCGCCCTTTAGCTTGCACATAGCGCTGAGAACCGCGTCCTCGAGGTTGTCTGTCGAGCAGCGCTCTGTAGCGATCACATAGCCCATAAGCTCGGCGTTTGAGTTGGACTGGAAAATCGCGCCGCCGCGCTCAAGCTCCTTGCGTATCTCAGGGAAATTAGTTATCGCGCCGTTGCTGGCTATCGCGAGTGAGCCTTCTTTATAGCGCAGCACGAGCGGCTGGTTAGCGGCTCTGTCGAGGCTCTGGTTCGATGTGTAGCGAACGTGACCGACGGTGATTTTTCCGCTCGAGAGCTTATCGAGAACCCTCTGAGGGAAAACCTCGGAAACCATTCCGAGCTCCTTGATCGTTGAGAACTTGCCGCCGTTGTTGACAGTAATGCCTGCACTCACCTGTCCGCGGTGCTGCAGACCGTAAAGCGCGTCGTGGGTCAGCGCAATACTGTCGATATCGTTATTGTTGTAAAAACCGAATACGCCGCATTCGTCCATTGCCTTTTCGGAACGCGGGATTTCCATATAATTCATCAAAGCTCCGCCACCTTAGCCTGCATTGCCTTATCCTTTTCGGCAACGCCCTTTTCCATATCTGCCTTCATGTCCTCCAGCTTCTGTGCGAGAACCTCGTCTGAGAGAGCGAGCATTTCAACCGCAAGAATAGCGGCATTAGCAGCGCCGTCAACCGCAACCGTTGCCACGGGAATGCCTGTGGGCATCATCACGGTCGCCAAAAGTGCGTCCATTCCGTCGAGCTGCGCGGATTTGCAGGGAATTCCGATAACGGGAAGTGTGGTCTTTGCCGCGAGCACGCCAGCCAAGTGAGCCGCCATGCCTGCAGCCGCGATAATCACGCCGAAGCCGTTTTTCTTAGCGTTGGCTGAAAACTCAATCGCCGCGTCGGGTGTTCTGTGCGCGCTCATAACGTGAACCTCGCACGGAACGTCAAATTCCTTAAGCTTCTTTATTGCCTTTGAAACAACGGGAAAATCGCTGTCTGAACCCATGATGATTGCTACCTTTTTCATAACTTCGCTCCTGACAATTATTTGATTATAGTTTAACTCATATATTATATCGAAAAACTCTCTGAATTGCAATAGCGTAAAAGAATTAAAAACAAAAAGGACAGATTGCTCTGTCCTTGTAAAAGCATATTTTACTGTGCGGAGTCAGGTGTGGCTGAATCGGGTGTCGCTGAGTCGCTCTGCAGCTCCTCCAGACTTTCGGAATCGCGCATGTGCGGAAACAAAAACTTCATCCGGTCATCATCGAAATGCTTGTCAAAATACACATCTACGGCGTTTGAAGCGGGTACGCCGTCTATTCTCTCGTTCCAGCGGTAAATTGACATAACCGTCATGATTCCGTTGAAGAGCATAAAGATAAACAGAACAACCAAAATAACCGAGCCCTGCTTTTTGGGTATCTTCTCGATTTGCTTTGACATGAACGGATACAGATATCTCACCCAGATAAGTCCCAGAAAACCCCAGAAGCAGGCGTATAGCAAGCAGGTTCTGCCGCCGATGTTGAGCGGCATATCGCTGTAATCCCATGAAACGGTGCCGAGAAAGGTTTCCTGCCCCCATGAGCAGATATACTCAAAGAACGCGCCCAGTGCCGCGCTGATAATAAAAATCAGCGTATCACTCAGCTTGAAGAGCCTGTAGAGCACGGTGGTCAGCAGGCATGCGCCGCCTCCGTATACGGGAATGAACGGGCCGTAAACCACTCCAACGCGGCATTCAAAATGACCCTCGACAAAAAAAGCGTAGACCGTTTCAATGCAGGTGCCGATAAACGAGCCGATCAAAAACAGCATAAACAGCTTCTCGAAGCAGAAACCCGAGGCAAAGGGCTTATCCTCCTCTTTCTCATAGACAGCAGTGTACTGTTTCATGTTGTCCGCTTTGATTTCGTCGAGCTTCTGCGTCACCTGTTTTACATAGGCGGAACCGCGAAGCTCAGGAAATGCCGAGGTCATACGCTTGCGCAGAATGTTGTTGGTCAGAATCCTGTTGTAGTTTTTCTCAAGCTCGGACAACTCCTCCTCGCTGATTTCATCGTGAAGCTTGTTGTCCTCCCTGAATTTGCTCAGGCGCTTCTTAAGACGGAAAATAGTGATAAAAGAGAAAATGTAGTCAATCAGGATCACTCCCGCAATTGAGAGCGCGATAATCATGCTCATGTAATCGGGAAGGTAACGGATTTGAAGTCTGATTACGGGAATCAGAATCTTGACCGCGAACGTGCCGCCCAAACCGAGCAACAGAGCAAAAGGAAACGTGATGTAGCTTCCGATTGCAAATTTCATGTGCGAATAGTCCCACGGCTTGCAGCCGAGGATTTTCTCTCCGACAAGTCCCACAAGTACGGAAAAAAACGACAGCAGAAGCGTCGTGCCTATGTACATTATAAAAAGATGGTCGCTGAGCTGATTGAACACAAGGTAGCAAAGAACCGCGCTCGCGCCGTATGTAGGTGAAAACGGCAGCGTCAGAAAGCCCTTGTTATAGAATTTCTTTTCGTTGAAGAAATTATATATACAGCTGAACAGCCAGCCCAAAAACGAAGTAATTATAAAATACCAGAGCAGCTCAATCCAGTACAATCACATCACCCTTCCGTTGTTTTTTGAATTTGCTATGGGAAGCTCTTATAATTCAATGCGGTAAGAAATTTATAGAGGTTCCCTTATATAAAGGCGCGCCGTAAAAGCGCGCCTGTGAATTAATTTTCGTCCTTCCAGACTTCCTTGATCGCGGCAACACTGCCTGCAAGTCCTTGGATATCGGACGGAATAATTATTTTTGTAGCCTTGCCGTCAGCCGCCTTTGCAAATGCCTCGAGCGACTTGAGCTGAATGATTTTGTCGGTAGGCGCGGCTTCGTTGAGCATTCTGAGAGCGTCGGCGTTAGCCTTCTGTACGGTCAGAATCGCTTCTGCCTCACCCTGAGCCTCACGGATTTTCTGCTCCTTGACAGCGTCCGCCTTGAGAATAGCGCTTTCCTTAAGGCCCTCGGCTACGAGAATCTGGCTGCGCTTCTCACCCTCGGCGTCGAGAATTCTGGCGCGGCGTTCACGTTCCGCCTTCATCTGCTTCTCCATCGCGTCCTGAATCTCGCGCGGCGGAAGTATGTTCTTGAGCTCAACGCGGATAACGCGGATACCCCACGCATCGGTCGCCTCGTCAAGGATAATGCGGATCTTATCGTTGATCGTATCGCGCGAGGTGAGCGTGTTATCGAGCTCAAGGTCGCCGATGATGTTTCTCAGAGTTGTTGCGGTGAGGTTCTCGATCGCGCTCAGCGGACGTTCAACGCCGTAGGTGTAGAGCTTCGGGTCGGTGATTTCAAAATACACGACCGTATCAATCTGCATTGTGACGTTATCGCGTGTGATAACGGGCTGAGGCGGAAAGTCGACTACCTGCTCCTTGAGAGAAACCTTCTTGGAGATTCTGTCGACAAACGGAACCTTGAGGTGCAGTCCTGTCTGCCATGTTGCGTGATATGTGCCCAGACGCTCGATCACATATGCGTGAGCCTGAGGCACGATTTTGATGTTGCGGACTATGAGGATCAATATAATCAAAAATACGGCTATTACAACCGAAATGCCGATAATTCCCTGCATGAGTTATTTCCTTTCTTCTACAATGAGGCGGACTCCCTCGATTTCGAGGATCTCCACCTTAGCGCCGACTTCAATCGGGGTTATCTCTGACTGCGCGCTCCATGTTTCGCCGAGCACCTTTACCTGTCCGACGGAAAACGGATCGGCAATTCCCTTTGTCACGATACCGAACTGACCTATCAGCCTGTCCGCGTTGGTGCCGACCTTATCGCTGTTCTTGCGGAATCGCCTGACCAGCGGCCTTGTAATAAGCAACGACATCGCCGATACAACAAGAAATACCACCAGCTGCACGAAGATGGACGGTGTGAATATCGTAGATATTGCCGCGGCGACAGCGCCGAGTACAAACCATAGTGAAACTAATTGTGTGGTGGACGCTTCAACAACCGCCATGACAATCGCGAAGCCAATCCAAATAAAAGGCATATATTTTTCCATTGTTCGACCTCCTTCACTATAGTTTAGCATAATGTTTGCGCTACGTCAAATAATTTTTGTGCAAAATACATTTGCCGTTTCTGTTATTATATGCTATAATATGTTCAGATATTAAAATAATCGGAAATAAGGTGAGTTTTATGGCGTTTGATACCTTCGACGAGGGAATCGCTCTCGGTGGGCTTAGAAGCAAGCATGAAATCAAAGTGCTTATGTGTTATCTTTTTAACAGCGTTAAGGATAAAATGTCCGAGAGTGTTATAACTGAGGCGATCCGCGAATATGAGCTGGCTAATTTCTTTGAGGTCAAGGCGGCGTTCGACGAGCTCAAACGCAGTGAAAACTTAGCCGAGGACGAGATTGTCGACGGCGAACAGACCTACCGCCTGACCGATAACGGCAAACTGGTCGCCGAACAGCTGGAGAGTACTCTCGCCTACTCAGTCAAGGAGAAAGCTCTGCGCTGCGCCGTTGAGCTGCTTGCCGAAAGAAAAACCCTGCGCGAGAACTTTGTTGACATAGTTAAAACAGGCGACGGTTTTCAGGTAAACTGCCGCGTTTCGGGCGGAGATACGGATCTATTCTCCTTTACGCTCTACGCTCCCGACGAAGAGATGGCACAGCTGATGAAGAAAAACTTCCTCAGCTACCCCGTTACTGTCTACAAAACCATGCTCGCGCTCATGACCAAAAACCGCGAGGCTATCGACGACGCGCTTGAGGATATCTATTCGCAGAGCTAAAAAAACAGATTCAGCGCAAGAAGCAGAGTTACTCCGGGTATTCCGCCGATTACGGAAACAAGTACCGACAGCAGACTGACGGGAATATATACTCCCGTAAATCCCGCGGTAAGGTTGATCGCTGTCAGCGTACCCGCTCCCAAAGCCATACTTAACAACGCCCGTCTGAACGGGCGTTTATTTTTTGCCGTGAAATGCAGCAGCGCAAACACGATGAATGTAGCGAAAAATATTATGACTATTCCCCACCAAGGCATATGAACATCTCCGATTCGTATGTACTGACTGTGAATAAAAAAACAGACCGCCGGTTACCGACGGTCTATCATATGCTTTGTTTTGGGAAAATATGCTATCAGCCGAGAAGGTTGAAATAGCTGAGCACGTTAAGAGCGATTACAAACAGAACAAATACCGCAGCAAACACCTTCGTCCAGCGAGAAAGAAATGCGTCGATGGAACGTGCCTTGTTCTTTGAGAAGTAGGAATCCGCAGCGCCGGTAACAACGCCGATGCCCTGCTGGTTACCTTCCTGAAGAATGATTACTACAATAATTGCGATGGATACAATCGCGAGCAAGATGCCGAGTACAATACCCCAAGCGTTCATAACTATATCGTCCTTTCATTTAGCGGGCCTGCCGCTATTCTGCATTATTCAACTTATATATATTACCATAAAATTTTTTAAATATCAAGATATTTTTTAAATTTTTTAGATAAGTGTTAACTGCTCGTCCTTCAAGTCGTCATTTGTAGGCAGCGCGCCGAGCGCCGGCAGCGATTTTGTGCGGTAACGCTGCGGCTTTACGAAGGTTCCCTCTAAGTATGGCTGAAGCTCAAACAGACGATGTCCCTTCTTGAGCTTCATGACAGCCACGCCCTGCGTCGAACGGGTCGTCTTGATTGCCAGAGCGCCCGTGTGCACGAGAAGCATTCTGCCCGAGGACGACTTGAAGAGCACTTCCCCGTCCTCGCTGAGCTTGAGCATTCCCGCAAGCGGACACTTATCCGAATATGCACCGGTGAGCTTCTTACGGTTGGTCTTGGTGGCATAAACCTCCAGCGGAACCTTTGCCGCCTTGCCGTTCTCAAAACCAAACAGAAGGATTCCCTTGTAATCCTTTGTCGCTACCATATAGACGGCATTCTCGCCCTCGTCCATTCCGAGCTTCGCCGCGACGTACTCGCCGAGAACAGAAGCCTTTGTGTCTGAGAACTCGCTCGCCTTTGTCTTGTATACCTGAGCCTTGTCGGTAAAGAAGAGCAGATCGCAGTTGTTGGAGAACTCGATTTCCTGAGTTATCTCGTCGCCTTCCTTGAGCTTGTGGGTGTTGCTCATTCGCAGCGACTGAGGAGTGATTTTCTTGAAATAGCCTTCCTTTGTGAAGAAGAAGGTGCAGGCGTAATCGGGTACCTCCTCTGCCTCCTCTGTGTAGACTGCGGTGTCCTCGTAGATAATCATGGACTTTCGCGGCTGACCGTACTTGTCGGCAACAGCCCTAAGCTCCTTGACGATGATCGTCTTGATACGCGCCTTGCTCTTTAATATGTCGTCAAGCTCGGCTATCTCGCGCTCCAGATCCTCGATGTCCTTGGTGCGCTTGAGGATATACTCGCGGTTGAGGTGGCGCAGCTTGATCTCGGCTACATACTCCGCCTGAATCTGATCGATGCCGAAGCCAATCATCAGGTTAGGTACAACCTCGACCTCCTCGTCGGTCTCGCGGATAATCTTGATCGCCTTGTCGATATCGAGAAGGATTTTTTCAAGTCCCTTCAAAAGGTGCAGCCTCTCAGCCTTTTTGGTGCGATCATAGAAGGTACGGCGCTTGACGCACTCAATGCGGAAGGCAATCCACTCGTCGAGCAGCTCCCTGATTCCAAGAACACGCGGTACACCTGCGATAAGCACGTTGAAGTTGCAGGCATAGCTGTCCTCAAGGGTGGTCAGCTTGAATAGCTTCGCCATCAGCTTGTCGGGGTCGGTGCCGCGCTTGAGGTCGATGGTGATTTTGAGACCGTCAAGACCTGTTTCGTCGCGGATATCGGAGATTTCCTTGACCTTGCCCTGCTTTACAAGGTCTATGATTTTCTCGATGATAACCTCGCAGGTGGTTGAGGCGGGAATCGAGAGCACATCAATGCAGTTCGCGCTTTTGTCGTAGACGTACTTCGCGCGCAGGCGGATACTGCCCTTGCCTGTTTCATAGACCTGAGTGAACGCCTTTTCGTCGTATATAATCTGGCAGCCGCCGCTGAAATCGGGAGCCGGCAGAGTGGATTTTATATCATGGTCGGGGTCGCGGATAAGCGCCGCCGTTGTTTCACAGATTTCGCGGAGGTTAAAGGAGCAGATGTTGGACGCCATTCCTACAGCGATACCGGTGTTGGCGTTGACCAGCACCGACGGATACGTCGCAGGAAGCAGAGTCGGCTCCTTCATTGTGTTGTCGTAGTTGTCGACAAAATCTACGGTGTCCTTGTCGATATCGCGAAAAAGCTCGTTACAGATCGCGGCGAGCTTTGCCTCTGTATATCTGGACGCAGCCCATGCCATGTCGCGGCTGTAGAACTTACCGAAGTTACCCTTTGAGTCGATATACGGGTGCAGAAGCGCCTCGTAACCGCGCGACAGACGAACCATTGTGTCGTAAATCGCGGAGTCACCGTGAGGGTTGAGCTTCATCGTTGCGCCGACGATGTTCGCAGACTTTGTGCGCGCGCCGTTCAGCAAGCCCATCTTGTACATGGTAAAAAGCAGCTTGCGGTGGGACGGCTTGAAGCCGTCGATTTCCGGGATAGCGCGCGAGAGAATTACGCTCATCGCGTAGGGCATGAAGTTTTCGCGGATCGTAGAAACAATCGGCTGCTCCACTACCTCGCCCGCGCCGTTGATTACGCCCTTTGTCTTGGCGGGCTTTGGAGCTTTGGTTGATTTTTTTCGTGCCAATTCTTCTTCCTCCTCAGCTTACGTCAAGATTATCGATGTATTCGTTACCGTGCTCGACAATGTAGTCCTTACGCGCCTGCAGATTGTTGCCGATGAGGATGTCAAAAATCTCGGCGGTCTGAGCCGCGTCGTCGGGCATGACCTTGATCAGGCGGCGGGTTTCGGGATTCATTGTTGTCAGGTTCATCATGTCAGGTTCGTTTTCACCAAGACCTTTACTTCGCTGAATCGTGAACTTCTCCTCGCCTATCTGCTCGATGAATTTGTCCTTTTCAATCTCGTCGTAGGCGAAATAAACCTCATTTTTAGTGGTGATTTCATACAGCGGAGATTCGGCGATGAACACCTTGCCCTCGTGAATCAGCGTCGGCACAAGGCGGTATATCATGGTCAGAAGCATTGTGCGGATATGGAAGCCGTCCACGTCGGCATCGGTACAGATGATGATTTTGTTCCAGCGCAGAGCGTCCATGTCGAAGGTCGCGAGGTGCTTGTTTGCCTTGGACTTGACCTCGACGCCGCAGCCGAGCACCTTGAGCAGATCGGTGATGATGTCGCTCTTGAAAATGCGGTCGTAGTCGACCTTTAGGCAGTTGAGGATCTTGCCTCGAATCGGCATAATTGCCTGAAAGTCGGGATTTCTTGCCTGAACGCAGGCGCCTTTAGCAGAGTCGCCCTCCACGATAAATAATTCTCTTACAGAAATATCCTTGCTGCGGCAGTCGACAAACTTCTCGACGCGGTTGGTCATGTCGAGGTTGCCCGAGAGCTTTTTCTTTATGTTAAGACGGGTCTTTTCGGCGTTTTCGCGGCTGCGCTTGTTGACGAGCACCTGCTCGGCGATTTTCTCCGCCTCGAGCGGGTTTTCGATGAAATAAATCTCAAGGCTCTGGCGCAGAAAGGCTGTCATCGCGTCCTGAATACCCTTGTTGGTGACCGCCTTCTTTGTCTGGTTCTCATAAGAAGAAACGCTCGAGAACGAGGAAATTACACAGACAAGGCAGTCCTCAACGTCGTCGAACTTGATCTTGCCCTCGGATTTGTTGTATTTATTGTTGTTTTTTAAGTAGTTGTCAATCTGATAGACGAACGCGTTACGCACAGCCTTGTCGGGTGCGCCGCCGTACTCGAGCCAGCTTGAATTGTGGTAATACTCGGTGGCGTTGACCTTATTTGAAAAGGCTACGGCAATGTTCATCTTGCACTTATACTCCGGCTTATCGTCGCGGTCGCGGGTCTTGACCTCGGTTTCCCAGTGCTGAACGGTGGTGAGTCCGTTTTCACCGATAAGCTCCGCGACATGGTCTACAACGCCATTGGCATAGTTGAAGGTTGTCGTCTCAAAGGTTCTGCCGGTCTGATTGCGGAACACAAACTCCACGCCCGCGTTGACAATCGCCTGACGCTTCATTACATCGAGAAAGTACTCGGGCTGAATATCGATGTCTGTAAATACCTCGAGGTCAGGCTTCCATGTGATTTTGGAGCCTGTGTCGTGCTTTGAGTACGGTTCCTTTTTCAGTCCGCCGATATTCTCGCCCTTTTCAAAATGCAGGGTGTAGCGGAAGCCGTCGCGGCGGATATCTACGTCCATATACTGAGAGGCGTACTGGGTTGAGCAAAGTCCCAAGCCGTTCATACCGAGAGAAAACTCATAGCTCTCGCCTTCATTATTGTTGTACTTGCCGCCCGCGTACATTTCGCAGAACACAAGCTCCCAGTTGAAGCGCTCTTCCTTCTCGTTGTAGTCGACGGGAATGCCCCGTCCGAAGTCCTCAACCTCGATTGAACCGTCAGCAAAACGGGTTACGACAATCTTTTTGCCGTAGCCCTCGCGCGCTTCATCGATTGAGTTGGAGAGAATTTCGAATACCGAGTGCTGGCAGCCCTCGAGTCCGTCCGAGCCGAAGATTACCGACGGGCGTTTGCGAACCCTTTCGGCGCCTTTCAGCGTGGTAATACTGTCGTTGCCGTATTCATTCGTCTTTTTTCTTGCCATTCAATTCATCCTTGTTCGTTTTTTCGTTTTATCCGTTTATACAGGTCAACACCGCAGCTTCCCGCGGGAATCTGCGGTGATTATAAAGCATAGCCTTTCACGCGCGTCTTGCGTCAGCCCAAAAATCAACCTCTGAGCTTCTTGATTTTGTCGCGGAGATACGCCGCGTGCTCAAACTCGAGCAGTCTCGCGGCAGCCTTCATCTCCTTTGTCAGGCTATCGATAAGCTGCTGGCGCTGCGCCTTGCTCAGTTTCTTTGTATTCTTGAACTCACTGTCGCTGTGAGTGGAAATCTCGATTATATCGCTGACCTTCTTGACGATGGTCTGAGGAACGATGCCGTGCTCCTCGTTGTAGGCATTCTGAATCTCGCGGCGGCGGTTGGTCTCCTCAATCGCTACGCGCATCGACTCGGTGACGCTGTCGGCGTACATAATTACCATGCCCTCGCTGTTACGCGCGGCACGTCCGACAATCTGGATAAGCGAGCGTGTACTGCGCAGGAAGCCCTCCTTGTCGGCGTCGAGCACCGCGACAAGGGATACCTCGGGAATGTCAAGTCCTTCACGCAGAAGATTGATTCCGACGAGCACGTCGAACTCTCCGAGGCGCAAATCACGGACGATCTCCATGCGCTCCACGGTGTCGATATCGTGGTGCATATAGCGCACCTTGATTCCCATTGTTTCGAGGTACGAGGTCAAGTCCTCAGCCATCTTCTTGGTGAGTGTCGTGACGAGAACGCGCTGCTTCTTCTCGGTGCGGATATTGATCTCTGACACCAGATCGTCAAGCTGTCCCTCGGTGGGACGGACGGAAATCTCGGGGTCGAGAAGTCCCGTGGGTCTGATGATCTGTTCCGCGACGACCTTGCTCTTCTCAAGCTCGAGGTCACCCGGGGTCGCGCTGACAAATACCGCCTGATTTACGCGCTCGTAGAACTCGTCAAAGTTGAGCGGACGGTTATCGTATGCAGAAGGCAGGCGGAAACCGTAATCGATAAGGCTCTTTTTGCGTGCGCGGTCACCCGCGTACATTCCTCTCACCTGCGGCAGAGTTACGTGTGACTCGTCGACAAAGAGCAGGAAATCCTTTGGAAAATAATCGAGCAGCGTATACGGCGACGAACCCGGCGCTCTGCCCGAGAGAATTCTCGAATAGTTCTCAATGCCCGAGCAAAAGCCTATTTCCTGGAGCATTTCCATATCGTAGCGCGTGCGCTGTTCAATGCGCTGAGCCTCGAGCAGCTTTCCGTTTTCACGGAAATATGCCAGTCTTTCCTCAAGCTCGCGCTCTATCTCGGCAAGCGCTGTCTGCATCTTGTCGCGCGATACAATGTAGTGCGAGGCGGGATATACCGCGGCGTGCCGCAGAATCGCTTTAAGCTCGCCTGTCAGCGGATTAATCTCGGAGATGCGGTCAATCTCGTCGCCGAAAAACTCGACACGGATTATAGAATCATTGGACGACGCGGGAAAAATCTCCACCACATCTCCTCTGACTCTGAATTTGTTTCTGATAAAATTGATATCATTGCGCTCGTATTGCAGCTCAACCAACTTCTTGACAAGCTCGTCGCGGCTTTTTTCCATTCCAGGGCGCAGAGAAATTACCATATTGCGGTAATCAATCGGGTTGCCGAGACTGTAGATACAGGACACTGACGCGACGATGATCACATCTCTGCGCTCGGACAGCGCAAGGGTTGCGCTGTGGCGCAGCTTGTCAATCTCGTCGTTGATTGAGCTGTCCTTTTCTATATAGGTGTCGGTCTGGGCGACATATGCCTCGGGCTGATAATAGTCATAATACGACACAAAATACTCGACAGAGTTTTCGGGAAAGAACTCCTTGAACTCCGAGCACAGCTGTGCCGCAAGGGTTTTGTTGTGCGCGAGAACAAGCGTCGGGCGGTTCAGGCGCTCAATGACATTAGCCATTGTAAAGGTCTTGCCCGAACCCGTTACGCCGAGCAATGTTTGCTCCTTGTTGCCCGCCTGAATACTCGAAACGAGCTTGTCTATTGTCCGGGGCTGGTCGCCCGTTGGTTTGTACTTTGAATGAAGCTTAAAATCCATAACTTATATCAAATCGTATTCACGCAGCGAGGCATACTCGTTGTCCGCTACGATAAAATGGTCTAACAGGTGAACGCCGACGGACGACAAAGTGCTGTCCAGCAGCTTCGTTACATCAACATCGGCGCGGGACGGAAGCAAAGAACCGCTTGGGTGGTTATGAGCGATATAGGCTGTGCGCGCGTTGTGGCGGATTGCCAGATCGACTATCCTGCGGAGCGGAAAATCCGAAGAGCTTACCGAACCCTTCGCCACTATGTCAAAATAGAGAATCTTGCCCTTCGCGCTGCCCAGAAGAAGCGCTACCGCCTCGCTGGTTCTGCCGATAAAACGGCGCGCAATCATATCACCCACCGTTTCGGGGTCGATAAGGTTAGTATCCGACAGTTTTGACTCGTTATACAGACGCGACATCTCGGGCAGGAGCTTGAGCAGCGCCGCCGCGCTCTCGGAAAGCCCAAAGTCCCTTTCCAGCTCGTCGATCGGAGCGTCGCACACTCCGCCTATATTGCGGTAACGCTCGAGAAGTCTGTGTGCCAGCGGATTTGTGTCCCTGCGCGGAATCGCATAAAACAGATACAGCTCTAGCGCCTGGTGCTCCTCAAAACCATCGAGTCCGTTATCGATAAAGCGTCGCCTTAACCGCTCCCTGTGTCCGGAATGTTCGGATTTTTTGCTATCTCCCATGACAAATCACCGTCAAATCATCTTACGCCGTACTGCTCATAGTATGCGTCAATCGCCGCCTTGAGCTTGTCATCAATGATGACTCTGCCCTTGTATTCTCTGTTATAAAGATGCTCGACTATCTCTGCCATTGTGACAATAGCGGTGGTCTTTAAGCCGTAGGTCTCCTCAATCTCGGCAAGAGCACTCTTTTCACCCCGGCCTCTCTCCATGCGGTCAACCGAAACAACAAGGCCGATGGGATTTACATCGCCCTGAGCCTTTATGATAGGCAGAGTCTCGCCGATAGAGGTGCCTGCGGTTGTAACGTCCTCAATAATAACGACCTTGTCGCCGTCATTTATCGGGCTGCCGAGCAAAATTCCCTTGTCGCCGTGATCCTTGACCTCCTTGCGGTTGGAGCAATAGCGGATATCGGTGTCATACTTCTCGCTGATTGCGATTGTTGCGGCTACAGAAAGCGGAATTCCCTTGTAGGCGGGTCCGAACAGCACGTCGAAATCAAGTCCGAACGCGCCCTTGATCGCCTCGGCATAGTACGCGCCGAGTCTGCGAAGCTGTGCGCCTGTTCTGTAAAATCCCGTGTTTACGAAAAACGGGGTTTTTCTGCCGCTTTTGGTTACGAAGTCGCCGAACTTCAGAACCTGACAGTCTACCATAAATTCAATAAATTCCTTTTTGTACGCTTCCATAACAGACCTCCGTAAAACATCAAATATTTGTTTGATTGGTATTAATTATTTATTTTACCACAAGATATTGATTTTGTCCACAGAATTTACATTTATGTAACCGAATATATTGTGTTGAGCATTTTACAATTATAATTTCAGCAATAATTCCCTGTTGACTTTTTCGAACGCACGTTCTATAATGTATATATAAAGCAAACATCTATTCGATTACGTGAGATGAAAACTATGAAAAAATATATTCGGATCGACGCAAAATTTGAGCGTGACGGAACTATGCTTCCCATAAAAATTATCTGGGATAACGGAGCCGAATACCCGATAAGCGAGGTTATAGACGTGAGGTATTTCAAGACCGACACAAAAGGCGCCACAGGTATTAAATACACCTGCATTATCCTCGGCAAAATCAGAGATGTATATTTTGACAGTGTGCGGTGGTACGTTTTGAGCGGATAAAAAAACTCCCGCCGAAGCGGGAGCTGTGATTCTTATTGTTTTTTCGCGATAGCGAGAATCTGCTTTGTCGGGAATGAGAAAAACGGCAGCGAACAGAGGAACACCAAGCCGACGGCGATCAACAGATAAATTACCGTTGCCGCCAGACTGCCTGTGAATCTCTCGATACTCTCGTATACATGAAGCTCCTCGAAAACAATCAGGAAGCTCTTATGCCAGAAATAAATCTGTAGGGTTTTCGCACCGATGCCGGAAATATAACCGAGGTTTTTGTTCGGCAGAATGCAAATCAGCGCAAGACTGATTCCGACAGCCAGCACATAGGCAAATATTCTGTAAAGCGGGCCAAAAAGCCATCTGCTGTCAAGCGAGGTATAGCGGTTTCTTCCCGTGAAAATCGGTCTGAGTGAGAACAGGAAGTCGCGGTGGAAAAACAGAAGGAACAGGAATGCCGCAAGGCAGACAGCAAGAAATGCTGCCGCGATAATCTTAAATTTCTTTTTATTTAGGAACCTGTAGAGCTCTGTCGGGTCGAGGTAATAGCCCAGCAGGAATACAGGGAAAAATACAGCGATACGCATAAGAGCAAACTCGTCGCCGAGATTGCTGTCAAAGCCAGCCATGATTCCGATCAGCAAGGCGAACAGCATGACAAACTTTCCGTCAAACTTGCGGAATGCCCAGACAAGCGCCGTAAATACCGCCATCGCCCACATGAACCAGGTGTAGGTATCGTAGATTTCAAAGGTCGCGTATACGGGCGGAAGTCCGGTGCAAATGCGGACAACAGCTGTAATCATACGAAGCACCAGACCGATAAGGACAAACGCGAGAATCTTGTATTTCGGGAATTTCGTCTCCGCGTTCATCGGCTTGAGGAACAGTCCGCTGACAAAGAGGAAAAGCGGCATATGAAATGAGTAGATCATCACATACATGCCCTTTTCAAGCGTGTAGCCGTCAAAATCCGTCAGATAGTTGATGGCGTGTCCTATGACAACAAGGATAATCGCGAGGCACTTGACGTTGTCATATAGATAAATGCGTTCCTTCGCGTTGGTAATAGTTTTAACTTCCGTACTCAAAATGAAAGCTCCTTACTGCTTTGTAAAATAAACATCGTAGCCGTCATATGTCACTACAATGCACTGTGTGCCGCCCTTTGTAACAATATCGAACTGCGACTGGGTATCGTCGTCAAACAGAACGTTGATTTTGTCTCCCGAAAGCTCATATGTACCCGTGTGAGTGCCGTCCGACGGGTCGCCGGGGCTGAGCCAAAGCTCAAAGGTACCGTTTGACGAAAAGCTGAGGGTACCCTGATAGTTTGAATAATGGGAATTATAAACCTCACGGATATCTACCTCGTCGCCGCTCGCGTTATTCGCCGAATCAGGAACCCAAAGGGTGTTGCTGAGGTTCACAGAGCCGTTACACGCGGAAAATATAATCAGGCAAAGAAGCGCCGCGGCAAAAGCGGAAATAAGTGCCGTTTTTTTCATGGCTTTCACCTACCCGAAATACACGGTGTAATCGCCGTACTGAATATTGAACTTCGAGGGAGTGCCGCCGTCCCATTCGGTTACCTCGATACGCATATTTTTGTCATTAGTGTAGGTCGCGTGAATGGTTTTGTCCTGGACAACATAAGCGCCGCGGTTGGACTCACTCGAAATCAGTGTATCCTTAAAGGTGCCGTCCTCGTTGAAGGTCAGGACGCCGTCGCTGTAGCCCGAACCGAATACCTCGCGCAGAGTGGCTTTGCCGCCTGTGAGATTGTCGTCGACATCGCCGTTCGGAATGAAGGTTGCATTGAAATAGCTCACCTCAACGCCCGGATCTGTGGGAACCGCAATATCAATCGGAGTGTCCTCTGTGTGGACGCCCTCGTCCGCAGCGGTGGTCGCCTCAGTCTGAGCCTTTGTTTCGGCAGGCGCTGTGGTCTGAGCCTGATCTGCCTGCGTTGTCGGAACAGCCTCTGACGCAGTCACTTCAGTGGTGACAGGAGCTGTCGTCTCCTGCTTATTAAATATTGACAAACCGCCGTTCATCAGAAAAATCGCTCCTCCGACTATCGCGCCGACAACGATAACAGCTACGACAATCAAAATAACAAGAGGTGCGTTTGAACCCTTTTGGCTGTGTTTACCTGCCATTTACTTTTCCCCGCTTTCTTCGGCAGCATGTTTCATTTTCAGTAAAACGCTGCGTTTAATCATTTTTCCGTTAAAATATATATATTCGTCGCCATCTGCGGATTCGTCGATTTCGAGCTTGCGAAGCTGCTCGGCAGTATCCTCCTCCGCTTTCTTGTGGCGCAGATTTTCGAGTTCGGTGTATTTTTCGCTGAGACGCTTGTCCACCTTGCGGGACTGTGCCTCGCGGTCGGTAATCATCGCGTACATTCTCTTGTAAATCGCGGAATTGATTATGAACGCCATAACCGACGGCAGGATAAACAATCCGAGAACAGCGGTGACAATCGCGATAGCTATTGGGTTGCCGCCGCAGCAAATCAGAAATGACGAGGCAACAACAAACAACAGAAACAACCCGAAGGTCGCAATAAGGTTGGATTTCAGCTCGCCGAAGCTCATAAGAAGTCCGTTGCGGTAAATAGCCTTCATCGGAAGCTCAAAGCTGACTGTCATGGCCGGAATGTGATAGAAAAAGAACATCAGCAATATTCCGATAAGAATACAGAACGCCATCAGCACATAGAAGACTCCGTTCTCGGCACCCATACGGAAGTAGAGCGTTATCGAGTAGTATGTGAAGAACGCGGCAATATAAAAAAGTACGCCGTGAACCAGAAAACGCGGAAAGTTCTCCTTGACGTTGGCAAAAAATGTCCTGCATACGTCAACATCCGTCTCTCCCTTTGCAAGGTGAAGCGTTACACTTACCACACCCGCGTAAAATGGAAACAAAGGGATCACCGTAAACAGAATTACAAAAAACGAATTTAAGCCTGTCAGCGTATTGACCGCATAAAATATCGCGAAAAATACGGCGGCAGGTATCGCAAACAAAAGATTGGTCAGCAACAGCTTCGGAAAACCGTGAAAGAGGTTGCTGAATACCCGCGCTATCGGCAGGGTTTTGTTTTCATTTGCCATAAGTTCCTCCGAATGAAAAAATTACCGGAACGCTTCCGCGAACAGCGTCCAGAGGACGGTGTCGAGAAGCGAGGCGCAAAATGTCATAATCAGCGCGGAAACGAACCGCGAGCTGTATCGCAAAAAGTGTTCGCCGGGCAGATTCTTTGATACAAGCAGCTTGAACTGACGAATCGAAAACGGAAACGCCAGAGCCGAAAAGCCAGTAAGCGCGATACAAAACAGAAAGGTTCCCGGCAAAAGCACCAGAAGATAGAATCCTAAGCCGTTAAGCCCGTTTTTGATTATCAGATACGCCGCGGTCAGTCCTGTGCCGAAGCCCTTGAATAGCACTGTAAACAGTTGAAACGGCAGTCCCCACGGTGCAAGTCCGAACAGATAGATTGCTGTGACAAAGATAAAATCCGAGGCGAAACACGCGCTGAAAATCCCGAGAGCGCCCTTGCTCATGCGGGCGTCGAGGTTGGTCGTAAACAGAAAATCGAGAGATTGCAGCGTCGAATCATCAGCGCCGTGCGCGTACGCAGCTCCGAAAGCCAGACCCGAAAGCAGAAGAATGACAAACATAACCGTCACACCGCTTTTTCTGAACGCGGAAACAACGTCGGGCATGTGGAAGCGCAGCCGCTTCGCCGTCGAATGAGATTTTTTGAACGAAAATACAATGCCTTTCACGGAAACATTCCTTTCTTTAACTTGTCCGTTAAAGCATATGAGGAAAATCCGTGAAATATTCTTATTTGCCGAGCTCTTCGGCGCGGTCGGTGCAAGCCTGCATCGCATCGCGGATAGCCTCGGTGAAGCCGTGCTCGCGCAGCTTGTTGAGAGCCGCGATTGTAGTGCCGCCCTTGGAGCTGACTTTTTCAATCAGCACATCGGCGCTGTCGCCGCTCTCCCTGAGCATCGCCGCCGAACCCTCAAGGGTCGCGCAGATAAGGTTCATTGCCTTGTCGTAATCAATGCCGCATGACTCGGCGTAATCCGCCATAGCCTTGGCAAAGAGGTAAATATATGCGGGACTGGAGCCGTTGACCGAGATGATCTCGTTCATGTGCTCCTCAGTGATATACTCGCAAACTCCGCTGCCCGCGAAAAGCTCCTCAACGATCTGCTTGTCCTCTTCCGAAATATTATCCGACGGACAGAGTGCGGAAGCGCCCTTGCCGAGAAGCAGAGGTGTGTTGGGCATTACCCTGACAACAGGACAGGCTTTGCCGAGAGCGTTCTGAACATAGCTGATGGAGATGCCTGCCGCGATGGAAACAAAGGTCTTTTCCGCGGTAGCCGCGTCCTTGAGCGACGCGATCGCCTCGGCGTAATGCTGAGGCTTTACCGCCAAAACGATGATATCGCTTTTCGCCGTTACATCAGCGCAGGAGCCGCATACCGCGGCTCCAAGCTCTTTCATCAGATTTTGTTTTTCCTCGCTGACGTCAAAAACATTAATGTTGTCAGCGTTTCCGTTGCGGGCGATGATGCCCTTAATAATTGCGGTCGCCATATTGCCCGCGCCGATAAATCCGATTTTTTTCATAAATTATCCTTCTTAGTTATTAAATGCTGAATCCGCTGCTGCGTGAGCAGGAATAGCTGAATCCGTATTTGTTGAGCCAGCCGTCGTTCTCGTAGTCGCCGTAGAAGAACATCTCGCCCTCGTCAATTCGTCTGTAGAGAAGTCCCCACCAGCAATCGCCCGCGGCGTGGTGCCACTGGAAGAAATTGGAAACATAACGTGACTTGCTGACGTTATTCAGGTCGCGGCTGCCCGAACCGCCCGAAGCGGAGGCATACTGCGAGTAGATATAACCAGTCGTGCCGTTTGAGAGCTTGATTTTATACCAGCTCGAATTGTAGAGCTTTCCGTCAACAAAGGTAAACTTGGTGTTTTCGCTCAGTGTTGAAACTACGGAATAACCCGTGCCCGCGCCCGAACGAAGGTTTACATAATCATCGTTGACAAAACCGCTGCCGCCTGACTTGACAGAGGCAGATGAAGCGCCTGTTCCCGTATCGAGAAGTACGGAACGCAAATCACTGTCATTCGTGATAGCGTACGAACCGACATTATAAGCAAATGAAACAAGCGAGTCGAACTGCTGCTGATTGAACTTGACGTCGTTAGAAGTAAGGAAAGCGTTTGTGCGTGTGGTATAACCGCCCGAATTAACGGTTTCGCAGAGATAGGCGTATGCCTCTGTGCGCGTGACGTTGTTGTAGAACTGCTCGTTGGTGGTAATAACCTTGCCGTAACCGACTGTGGGGTCAGAGATGATAGCGTCGGCGGTAATCTCAGGCAGGAAGCCCTCGAATACCGAAATCAGCTTGATAACCTCGTCGCTCGCTCGTCTTTCGCCCGTGACAGTGGTAGTCCTGTCGGTTGAATTTGTGACAAATACCTCTCCCTCACCATTGACGGGTGTTGTGAGATATTTGTCGTAGTCGACAAACTTCGAATAAGCCTTAAATGTCCACTTGCCCGAGGAATTGAGCTTCTGGGAACCTGACCAGACAATTGTGCCCGACTCTGTCTTTTCCTTTGAGGCGTTGACAGTGTATGAGGTTGAACCGTCTGTGACGACAAAGTATACGCCTACGCGGTCGGTATCGGTAATCGCCTTGAAGGTTACGTTCGAGCCCTTGGGAGCGGAGTTCGGAGTCGCGTATACAAAGCGGATATTATCTCTGCCGATTACCTCAATCAAACAGGTCGCCGCACCGCTTGAGGTGTAGGCGGTGATAGTGACAAAGCCGTTCTGGGACTGTGTGTCGACAACACCGCCGTCGACTGTGGCAATCTTGGTATTTGAGGATTTCCACTTTACGCCCGAGGTTGTTGACTTGAGCAGAACAGACTTTCCGCGGCGCATATTCTCTATGCTTGTGCAGGAGATGTTTACGCTGCTGCCCGATTTGACGGTTACATTGCAGCTTGCGGAAGAGCTGCCCGAGGTCGCTGTGATCTTCGCAGAGCCCGAGCTCTTGGCGGTAACAACGCCGTTTGAGTTTACTGTCGCGACTGATGTGTCGGAGCTTGACCACTTGACCGAGCCGCCCTTGGCGGTTATGGCAAGCTGGTTGCCTGTGTAGATCGTTTCAGAGGTATTCGAGAGGCTGAGGCTTCCCGATGACGAACTGCCGCCTGAGGACGAGCTGCCGCCCGAGGAGCTGTTCTTCTCGATGGTTATGTAATCCTTGATAACCCAGCCCGTATCTCCGTCTGAGGTCTTGATATTGTACCAGTCGCCGGTAGGCTTCTCGCTTACGAGTGTGAACTTGGTATTCTTGCGCATGCAGGTAATAACCGCGTTACCGGTACCCGCGCCCTTGCGGAGATTAACATAGTCCTCGCTGACATATCCCGTCGACGCGGACGACGAAGGACCCGAGCCGCTGCCCGAATTGCCGCCTGAGGACGACTTGTCGGCGGTCACATAATCACCGCTCACCCAGCCTGTGGTGCCGTTGGAGAGCTTGATGTTATACCATCCGCTCTTCGCGGTGGTGCTGACAAAGGTGATTTTTGTGTCCTTGCGCATCACGGTCAAAACCGAATTGCCCGTACCCGCGCCCGAACGGAGATTTACATAGTCGTCGTTGATATAGCCTGTCGCGCTGCCTGAGGACGAGGAACCGGACGACGAATCATCAGCCTTAACCTCGGCGTCGGAACTGCCGCTGCCGCTGTCCGTAGCGGTGACGTAGTCCTTGTGAACATAGCCTGTTTTACCTGTTTCCTTCTCGGTGACCTTGTACCAGTCCGAGCTGTAGAGGTCGCCGCTTTCAAAGGTGACCTTTGTGTCCTCACGCATACAGGTCAGCACGCTGTAACCTGTGCCCGCGCCCGAGCGCAGATTGACATAATCGTCAGAAATGTAGCCGCTTCCGCCTGTGACTGGCTTCGCCGCCGCGTTTGCGGTAATCATAGGTATGGCAATCGCAAAAACTGACGCTGCCAGAATAACGGCGAGCACAATACAGACAATTCTGACAACTGCCTTTTGTTTCATATTTTCACCTTCCTACCAATAAAATAATTCTATAAAGAAATTATAACACAATATGACATTGTTTGCAACAATCCATACGGATTATTTGAATATGTGGAGCAGCTTTTCGCGGATTTTTCTGACGTAAAACACGACAAACGTTGTAAGCGCAAAGTCATACAGCAGAAAAAACAGGTTGCCGAACGCCAAAAACACGAGCGGCATATAAATTCCGAAGAAAGTAAACTCCTCCGCGGGAACAGCCATCAGCTTTGTCGCTATAAAAAACGAGCCGACCGCCGCCGCGTTGAACAATGCAAATTTGAGAACATACTGCACAAGCTTGCTTTTCAGCTTACCCTCGATAAACGCCTTTAGCACCGGATAATAGCCGAAAAGCATCGCGAAATACAGCACAGCCTCTTTGTCGCCCGCAACAAAAAACGAAAGAACGGACACAACTGCGTAAACTCCCAGCGCCCATTTCGCGCCGTACTCAATCACAATCGCGATAAGCAAAACTCCGGCAAAGCACGGCAGAGCGTAGGTGCCGACGGGAATCAGCGATGTGATCAGCATCAGCATGACCGCAAGCGCGGCAATAATCGCGCAGAGAGCGATCTTGAAGGTCGGCTTCTGAATCGGACTCTTCATATCAGCATGACCTGCAGCAGCTGCATATACAGTTCGCGCACATAAGCGCCGAACAGATATCGCATACGGAACATCCGCTTGAGTCGTAGGTGTTCGCAGTGTTGTAGCCGCCGTAATTGTAGGTGCGCTGAGCGTTCATATTGTTGACCGCGGTGCGGTATTCCTGATTGTTAGGATCCATATTGACCGCCGTTTGGAATTCAACGTTTGCCTGGTCGCTCCAGCCTCTGCGGTAGAAGCACATTCCTCTGAGGAAGTGCCATTCCGCGTCGCGCTCGTTTTCGGGAATGCCGTTGAGAACATTCTCAGCTTCGTTTATCATGTTGCGCTGGATATAAATGCGCACGCTGTTGTATTTTGAATAGCCGTAGCCCGAGGAATTGTAGCCAGAGCTGCTGTATGAGGACGATCCCGTAGAACCTGTTCCCTTGCCCTTCTGGCGCATGCGGTTTATTTCATCGTACGCCTCGTTGACCTCTTTCATCTTCTGCTCGGCAACGTCCGCGAGCGGACTGTCGGCATAATTATCCGGGTGATATTTCTTCGCGAGATTTCGGTACGCTTTTTTTATTTCTTCATCCGTGGCACTCGGTGAAACTCCCAGCACCTCATATGGATTGCTCATTTCTTACCTCCCTTTGGTCGGACAGCACGCTGTTTTGTCTTAGCGGAAATCCGAACAGCATCATATTGTCGAGAATACCCTTGAAATCATACAGATTCAGAAGGTTGTACGCGTCATATGCTCTCGCCAGCGACTGGCTGAGCACCGCGCCCATATATTCATGTAAAGCATCGGTTTCAACCGACAAAAACGGGTTGAAGTTACCGCGCTTTTTGTCTTTTTCATAATCGTCCGCCGCATCCATCAGATAAACCCATCTTCCGAGATGATAGCCGCATTCGTACAATACCCGGGCGTCGGATTCTGTTTTGCCCTCTGACTTCATTATCTCTGCAAGCATATATGCGGTCGGATGTGCCGCCTCGTCAAGTGAAGGCTTGTCCTTTTGCTCGACCGCAATCTGGTAATTGAGCATATCGCGGACAATTATATCAAGCTGTGGGTAGCGCTTGGCGGCTTTTTTTCTCCAATGTGAGAAAAACGGCTTTATCAGACGTACTGCAAGAGCTTTGAAAAAGCCGCTGTCACTGATGTCGTCGCAAAGCTTATAGTAGACCGAAATCACCGTCAGCGCCGCCGCT
>ONDL01000014.1 GCA_900316555.1 uncultured Eubacteriales bacterium
AGCTCGCTGTTGCAGTTTGTGCAGAGGTCGGAAATCGTGATGTCCTCGTTCTTCACGCCTGCCGCGACGAGAATCTGACGGTTGGTCTCGAGCAGGTCGATCATGAACTTGCCGCCTTCCTTCGGAAATACAAATTTTTCGGGTTTCAGATCCGTAAGCGCGAGGAAGTGCTCCGCACACGGCAAATCCACCTCGTAACAGCAAACGGAAATCGCGGGGCCTATGGCGGCTGTGATGTTTTCGGGCTTTGTGCCGTAGCGCTCGCCCATCTCCTTAACGACCTTCTCTCCGATCCTGCCGACAGTGCCGCGCCAGCCCGCGTGAGCCAGAGCGATAGCCTTGTTTTCCGTATCGACAAAGAACAGCGGCGTGCAGTCGGCGTAGTAGGTCACGATGGTCACGCCCTTCTCGTTAGTCATGATCGCGTCAACGCTCTCCATATCGCGCGGCCTGTAAATGCCAACGCCGCGGTTTTCGCGCGTAACGGCACGGACGAAGGTGTGGTGATCCTGAGCGGAAGCGGTCAGGCTATCGAACTCAAAGCCCGCGCTCTCACAGATACGGCGGTAGTTCTCGGTCACCGCGTCGGGGTTATCGCCGCGGTTGAACGCCATGTTCATCGAGGTGAACTCACCCTCAGACACGCCGCCGAGACGGGTCGAAAAAGCATGGTTGATGAATTTTATTTCCGATAAGGAATTATAAGTGAGATAAGGCACTGTATCTGCGTTATTTAGACGCATGGTGGCTGAGTTAAAATTCAACGGTATTCCCTCCAAAATTCTACTTGAAACTTATGCCTGCTTGTGATACACTATTAATTGCAGAGGTGATTTAGAATGAAAAACAAGCTGTTCGGCAGAAATATCGCACCCGACTGCTCTTACTGCGAAAATTCTTATTTCGAAAACGGAATTATAGGCTGCAAAAAGTCAAAGCGTATTCAGGACGGCAGGTGCAGAGCGTTCAGCTATGACCCGCTTATGCGCGTTCCGCGCAGCGTTACCCTGAGAGGTACATATTCCATCGAGGATTTCAAGCTGTAAATTATAAAATCAAGGAGCCAATCATACGGTTGGCTCCTTTTATTATACTATTTATAATCGACCCAGTCAATAGAGGTTCGGTATACGTCGTCCGTATTATTCTTGATGTAGTAATCATACTCCCATACATTGCCGAGCATATATATGGTGTTTCCGACATAGACGCAGCGGCTGACCTCGGCGCTGCCGTTTTCACTGCTTACAAATACGTCCGAGCGGTACTCGTCGACAATATCGATCTTTCCGTCCGAGATTCTGAAATTAATTACTCCCGAATAGCTGTCGTAGTTACTGTATCCGTCGCCGTAGCAGGAGAACGGGATCGTGAAGTCGTTTCTCTCGGTATTGACGAGAAGCGCCTTGGGATTGTTCTGCACCTCTGAGTAATAGCCCTTGAAAACCTTCGTGTCCAGAACCTTCGGGTTTGTCTTGTCGCTGACGTCAAAGGTGACGATTTTTATGCCGTCCTGAACCTCCATATTGGTGTAGTACACGTTGTCGGTATTATAGCCGATGCCGAGGACTGTGTTCTCATCAATCGGAACGAGCATGGTTGAGAAACCGCTGATCTTGACCTCGCCGAGGATCTGCGGGTCGGACGGAGTGGACAGGTCAATCACGAACAGCGGGTCGGTTTCCTCGTAGGTAATGACGTAGGCGGTGTCGCCCATGTAGCGGACTGCCTTGATGCTCTCGTCCTTGGCAAAGCCCTCGACCGCGCCGATCTGATTGAGTTCAGGATCAAGCACATAGAGGTTGTTGACCTCAAAGGAGTTTTTCTCGTTGATCGACGTGGTGGCGACGCGGAGATTTCCGTTGTACTCGTCGAGGGAGTACTGGTTGTTGATTTCACCCTTGACATAGCAGCTCGCCACGGCGTCGAGGTTGTCGTTGAGACTGAATTTTACAATCTGGGTTCTGACATTTGTCGGTGTGTAGTAGGAAGCAAAGCTGTTGATAACTCTGTTGTAATCCTGCGTTTCGTACTCTGTCGCGTTGACATAGAGGTAATCCTGATTGCAGTAAACGTCGTCTGCCGAACCCAGAATCGACTTGGTGCTCAGAGCCTTTGCGCCGTTTTGCGTATCGACGCTGCTTACTACGAGAAAGCGGCTGTCGGCAGGCGTTTCAACGGAATATGTGCAGTTGACGGGCACCTCGTCGGGAGTGGCGTTTTTGTTGCGGGTTTCGGGCAAATCGTCATCATTGTACGCATAGTAATCGGACACCAAATAGAGAGTGTCGCCGATCATGCGCGAGGAAACGTAATTGCCGCTCTGGCAGAAGGAATCGAGCAGCTTGGGCTTGCTTCTGTCCGAGATATCATATACCGACGCTTCGGTTGAGGAATCGGAATAGTACACCTCCGAAAGAACAACAAGACGGTCGCCGTTTACATAAAACTCGCGGAAATTGCTGTCGTTCAATTCCGTAACAGCTGATATCATCTCGGTATCC
This sequence comes from uncultured Eubacteriales bacterium, assembly GCA_900316555.1. GTDB lineage: Bacteria > Bacillota > Clostridia > Oscillospirales > Acutalibacteraceae > Ruminococcoides. The sequence continues at coordinate 2,505 of ONDL01000014.1, forward strand.
TTCTGCGCCGCGCGGTAGATCTGTATCTGATGCTTCATTCCGTTTGAGGTCGGCGCAAGGTAGTAGATATACTCGCTGTCGGTCTTGACGTTATCAGCCTCGTCAACGCCCGTGTGCTGAACATAGGTCGAGTTGTGCGACGAAGAACCGCCCGACGAGCCTGACGCTGAGCCGTTTGCCGAGCCTGCCGAAAATACCCTTTCGCCGTACTCGAGCACATCGCCGTCGAGAGCATTATATCTCTCACCGCTGTTGATATTATTTTGAAATTTCTTCGCGTTGCCGACTGCCTTTTTCACCTCGTCGCGCGTGTTGAACTGCATGAGCTTAGCGGTGCCGCTGACCGATACGGGCGTGCCGACCTGAACGCGGCTGAAGAAAATATTCGTCGCGAGGAACGCGCCCACGGTAATCACCGCAACGCTCGCCACCGCAGCCGAGGTAATACCGAGAACCATGCCTGTCTTTTTCTTTTTAACCTTGACCGGCTCGACTCCCTCGAGCTGACCGAGAACCATATCCTCATTGATATCGTCGGGCGCGTTAACGCCGTCGGAAGCAAATCTGTCTTTAACAGTATCAAAATCGTTTTTCATATCACTCACTCCAAAAACTGTCTCATCTTGCCGAGCGCGCGTGACAGGCGCGACCTCACAGTCGAGGGATTCATGCGGAACATCTGCGCTATCTCCTGACTGCTGTAGCCCGCAACGACCGAGAGCAGAACGATATCCCTGTCCTCTGTCGCAAGGCTGTCAAGCGCCTCGCTGAGTTCGCTGCGGATATAGGTATCGTCCGGAACCACATAGCGGTTCTCGTCGATCTCCGCAAAGGTGATCTGTGCCTTTCTGCGGATTATCGCGCAGCACTCTCGGTAAAGTATGCGGAACAGCCACGCGGAAAACGCCTTCTCGTCGCGTATTGAAGCTATGCCCATATACGCCTGGGTTATACACGCGGACACGGCGTCCTTCGCGTCCTCCGCTGAACGCAGCTTGTAATAAGCGTAGCGGTACAGGCTGTCCTTATAGCTTATGTAGAGAGTGGCAAACGCCTGCTTGTCACCTGCTCTGGCTTTCTTTACTAATTTATTACCGTTCATTTCCGTCCTCCAACGAATTCGTTCATTAATATAGTGTCGAATAAACGGCGAAGTGTTGCACAGTTTTTGAAATATTTTAAAAAAATTCGAGCGCACCGGTGGTGCGCCCATTGATTTTTTATGCGAGCTGGAAGTCGAGGATATAGCTTTCGATGCAGAGCTGGACAACTTCCTTTGCCTTCTCCACGCCTGAAATCTCGGTAGCCGCGGTTTCCTTGTCGTCCTCGAGGGTCTTGTAAACCTGGAAGAAGTGGCGGATCTCGTCAAAACGGTGCTTGGGCAGATCCGAGATGTCATTGTATGTATTGTAGTTGGGATCGTTGATCGGCACAGCGATGATCTTTTCGTCCTTGCTGTTGTTGTCGATCATGTTGAGTACGCCGATGGGCTTGCACTCTACCAGAGTCATGGGCAGAATGGTCTCGCTGCACAGAACCAGAACGTCGAGCGGGTCGCCGTCGTCGGCATATGTACGCGGAATAAAGCCATAGTTTGCGGGATAATGAGTCGAGGTGAAGAGCACGCGGTCGAGCTTGAGCATACCGGTCTCCTTATCGAGCTCATATTTATTTTTTCCACCCTTGGAAATTTCGATTACAGCATAAAAGCGGTCGCAGGTAATTCTTTTCGGTGAGATGTCATGCCAGATATTATTCATGGAAAAACCTCCTTTTTTTCTATTATAAATTATGGCAAATTTTATGTCAAGAGGTTTTGTTAACCTTGTCGGAAATAGCCTTGATAATCTGAATCACGACCGTCGGAGCAAATGCCAGAAGTGCGATATAAGCGTACATCATGCCGTCCATCGCCTCAACGCAGAAGAGCGAATGGAGCGCCGGTACAAAGAGTACGAGCGCGAGCAGCAGACAGCCCAGAACGAACGCTCCGACGCTGTAGAGGTTGCTGAGAAGTCCGAGGCTGAATATCGAACGCTTGCTGCGGCAGTTGAAGCCGTGGAAGAGTCTTGCGAGGGTGAGGGTGGCGAAAGCCATTGTAGCCGCTGTTGACGCGCCGTAAGGCAGTCCGAGATAGAAGGCGACAACGACGACAACCGCTATCAGCGCGCCCTGACCGAACATCAGAGCAGTGAAGTCCTTTGTGAGAATGCCCTTGTTGGGGTCGCGCGGCTTCTGTGAGAGCAGACCGTCCTCGGGCTTTTCCATGCCAATCGCGAGAGCAGGAAGCGAGTCGGTAAGCAGGTTGATAAAGAGCAGGTGTACAGGCTCAAACGGCACGGGCAGCGCCATGATCGAAGTAAAGAGAACGGTGATGATCGCAGCCATGTTGCCCGAGAGCAGGAACAGAATAGAGTTGCGGATATTGCGGTAAACGTTTCTGCCGTTCGCGACAGCCTTGATGATGGTCGCAAAGTTGTCGTCCTGCAAAATCATCGAAGCCGCATCCTTCGATACCTCGGTGCCCGTGATACCCATTGCAACGCCGATGTCGGCTTTCTTGAGCGCGGGCGCGTCGTTTACGCCGTCGCCTGTCATGGAGACAATATTGCCCTTTCGCTGCCATGCCTCGACGATGCGGATTTTGTTCTCGGGCGATACGCGCGCGTAGACCGAGATCTTTTCGAGCACACGGTCGAGCTCTTCGTCGTTCATCGCGTCAAGCTCCATGCCCGTGACAGCCATGTCGCCGTCGCGCATAATGCCGATCTGCTTCGCGATAGCGGAGGCGGTGATCTTGTGGTCGCCCGTGATCATGATTGGCTTGATACCCGCGCGGATAGCGTCGGCAACAGCCGCCTTGCTCTCCTCACGCGGCGGGTCGATCATCGCGACAAGACCGAGGAAGGTGTAGTTGTATTCGGTTTCGACCGAGAGAGCCTCGTCGCTTTCCTTGTAGGCGAAGGTCAGGACGCGCAAGCCCTCCTCGGAGTATCTATTATTCTGTGCAAGAATTATTTTCTTGTCTTCGTCGGTGATCGGACGGACGCCGTCCTTTGTGGCAATGCTGACGCAGCGGTCGAGGATAGAGTCGAGCGCGCCCTTTGTGAGAATGTGCGGCACGCCGTGAAGCCTGTATTTGGAGCTCATCATCTTGCGGTCGGAGTCAAACGGAACCTCCTCTACCCTGCCGAGGGTGTCGCGGATAATGTTCTCGTCAAGGCCTATGCTGCGCGAAGTCTCAATCAGCGCGTACTCTGTCGGGTCGCCGATGCCCTTGCCGTCGACGATGCTGGAGTCGTTGTTGAGAACCATGTCGTAAATCAGGCGGCGGTGGCTCTCGAGCCTGATGTCAAGCTCTTCCTCGCGGATGCTCTCGCCGTTGATGTAGATGCGCTGAACGGTCATCTTGTTCTGGGTGAGCGTACCGGTCTTGTCCGAACAGATAACCGAAACGCAGCCGAGGCTTTCAACCGCCTTCAAATCCTTGATAACGGCGTTTTCCTTTGCCATCTTCTGGGTCCCCATAGCCTGAACTATGGTGACGATCGAGCTGAGCGCCTCGGGAATCGCCGCAACCGCGAGCGCTACGGCAAACATGAGTGAGTCGATGATGGTCTTGCCCTGCCAGAGAGAAAGCCCGAATACGACAGCGCAAATCACCATGATGATAATAGCGAGTCTGCCCGAGAACTTGTCAAGGCTCTGCTGGAGCGGAGTCTTTTTCTCCTTGGCGGCGTTCATGAGGGAAGCGATGTGTCCGATTTCGGTATTCATACCCGTCTCGGTGACGAGGACAAGCGCTCTTCCGTAGGTTACAAGGCTGCCTGAGAATACCATATTAGCGCGGTCAGCGAGCGGAGTCTCGCCGCTGATGGTTTCGTCGTTCTTGTCGACGTTTGTGGACTCACCCGTAAGCGAGCTCTCGTTGACCTGCAGAGAATAGTTGCGGATAATCCTGCCGTCGGCGACAACCAGATCGCCCGCTTCGAGAACGATGATATCCCCCGCAACGACGTTTTTGGAGTCTATTTCAATTTTCTGACCGTCGCGGATAACCTTGGCGGACGGTGAGGACAGGGATTTGAGACTGTCGAGGGACTTTTCTGCCTTGACGTGCTGGGCGGTACCGAGAATCGCGTTCATGATTATTACCGCGAAAATAACGATCGTGCTCTCGATATTGCCCGAGAACATCGAAACTATCGCCGCCGCGATCAGAATCAGTACGAGTAAATCCGCGAACTGACCGAGGAAAACCTGCAAAACGGTTTTCTTCTTGCCCTCTGCGAGGACGTTTTCGCCGTCCCTTTTGAGCCGTTCAGCCGCCTGCTCGGAGCTGAGACCGTCGGTCGTGACGTCAAAATGCCTGAGCGCTTCTTCGCCTGTTTTTTGATACCAGTCTGCCATAAAATCTACCTCCAAAAATTAAAGACCTTTATTGTGCACGTTACCCATGCGCAATAAAAGTCTCGTTCTTTAGTGTATATCCGATACCCAAAAAGGATATGAGATTGACGAAATATACCACGGCTATCGCCGCGAACTACTCCCCTTTAGCAATGCAATTATATCACATCGCCCTCGGGATTGTCAATAATCTTTTTTCTTTTTTTCCGTTTTTTAACCTTCGGCTTGCTGCAGTACGCGAGGATTATTCCGATAAAGGCGCACAGCGCACCCGCGCCGCCGATGACCGCCGCCCATTCGGTCTTGTTCATATAATAGCCGACGAACGCAGCACCGCCCGCTGCCGCAAGACTGATAAAAGCGAGGATAAATCCCAGAATAAAGAGCACGTTCATTTTTTGTTTATTATCCATATCATTCACCTATCGCGTTGGCTATCGCCGCAAAATTCTCTAAGCTGAGCTTTTCCGCGCGCGCTGTCGGCGGGACGTTTGCCGCCTCCAGAACCGCGAGGATCTCCTCCTTGCTCTTGCCGAGTCCCGCGCTGAGCGAGTTCGAGATCACCTTGCGCCGCTGTGAAAACGCCGCCCTGACCACCGCGAAAAACAGCCCTTCGTCAGCCTGTACTGGCGGTTCCTTAAGAATATCGAGCCTGATAACCGCCGAATCGACCTTCGGCGCGGGCATGAACGAGCCTGCGCTCACGCCAAACAACATCTGCGGCTTTGCGTAGTAGTTGACCGAAACCGTCACCGCGCCGCTCATGCGCGAGCCAACCTCGGCGCAGATACGCTGTGCAGCTTCCTTCTGAACCATTACGGTTACGGCGCTTATCGGGAGCCTGTCCTCAAGCAGCTTCATGATCACGGGCGAGGTTATGTAGTACGGAAGATTCGCGCAGACGACAACCTCAAGCCCATCGAATTCGTCCTTAATCAGCTGATTCAGGTCAAGCTCGAGCACATCGGCGTTGACGACCTTAACATTATCGTACTCCGCGAGCGTTTCATCGAGCACGGGCAGCAGACGCTTGTCCAGCTCTACCGCGACGACCTTGTCCGCGAGCTGACAGAGCTCGTTTGTGAGAACGCCTATTCCGGGGCCGACCTCTATCACGCCGACGCCCTTGCCCGCTCCCGAGCACGACGCCATGCGCGGACAGACGGACGGATTGATCAGGAAGTTCTGACCGAGCGCCTTCGAAAACGTGAAGCCGTGCCGCGAGAGGATATCTTTTATTGTACCGATGTCGGATAATCGTTTCATCTGAGTGTCCGCAGTCCTTTCGGGTATTTATTCTTTAATCTGCCGTTTGACGCCTTGCCGAAGCCTGTGGTCATGCCGCTCACGCATACGGCGCTGTAGCCCTTTATGTCCGCAGGCACGGTGATTTCCTCTCCGTGGAGATAAGCCTTTATCTCGGCGCTGTCAGCGTCGAAATCTACCGCGTTCACGCAGTCGGATTCCTTTGCGGCGGCAAACGCGCTGTGGTGCGGCTCAATCCGCCTTTTCACGATCTCGCCCAGGATTACGCCTGCTCTCAATACGGGTACGCCGTCCATCGGTTGATAATTCTTCGGAAGAATTATAATCTTATCCTTCACGACAGTGATATTCTCTCCGAAGGGTCGGTTGACAAAGAGGCTGTCGTAAAAATCAAGAATATCGCTGTCCGTCTTTGTTTTTATCTCAGGCAAAGCGGATTTTACGCTCTCGCCTTTTTTGCGCAGGCGCGCGGCAAAATGACCCTCGCCGCCGTCCATCGGGAATATCCTGCGCGCGTATTCAAGCGCAGGTCTGCCGAAGCTCACGCCCGAATCCTCAAGCTCAAAGTCGGGGTTTTCGTCTAAGAATCGCGTAATCACGCCCTCGTTTTCCTCGCGCGAGAAGGTGCAGGTCGAGTAGACCATCACACCGCCGGGTTTGAGCGCTTTTTTGGCGCTGTCAAGGATATGCAGCTGGCGTTCGGCGCAGCTTCGGACGTGCTCAACGCTCCATTCGGTCTGAGCCTCGCCGTTCTTGCGGAACATTCCCTCGCCGCTGCACGGCGCGTCGACAAGCACCCTGTCAAACATTCCCGCGACCCTTTCGCAGAGCTGTTCGGGGTGGGCGTTCGACACAACGGCGTTGCTGATTCCCATTCGTTCAATATTCGATAAAAGAATATTAGCGCGGTTTCTGACGATCTCGTTGCTCCACAAAAGTCCCGTGCCGTTGAGCATAGCGCCGATCTGGGTACTCTTTCCGCCCGGTGCGGCGCAGAGGTCGAGGACAAAATCTCCCTCCTCAACGCCGAGCATTTCCGCCGCGGAGGTCGCGGACGGCTCCTGGATATAGAACGCGCCGCAGTGGTGCAGCGGACTGTTACCGGGCGACTGCACCTCCGCGGGAATGTAGAAACCGTTCGGGCAAAACGGAGTGGACTTGAGTTCAAATCCGATAAGGGTTCCGAGCTTTTCGGGACTGCACTTGAGAGTGTTTACGCGCAGACCGCGGAAGTGCTCCGCCTCGTAATATTTCAGAAATTCATCATATTCGCCGCCGAGCAGCGACTTCATTCTGCCGAGAAACTCTTCCATCAGTAACCGAGTTCCTCGTTGATGATGATGACCTTGATGCGGTTGACATGGCGCTGCTGAGCGCATACGACGTAGTTACAGCAGATTCTGCCGTCACCGTGGCAGCCCTCGCAGAGCTCGGGATTCTCCTTGTTCATCGAAACGCACTGACCTGCCTTTGCGCAGTAGGTGTCGATTCCGAGGCGGACGGTGTTGGGCGGAGCCGCCTTTGTCTTGACTCTCTCAACAGCCTCGTCGATGTTCTTAACCAGCTTGTTGACGCCACAGACGACGACAACGCTTTTGGGGCCGTAAAGAATCGCAGCAACGCGGTTGGAGTTGCCGTCGACGTTGTAGAGTTCGCCGTTTTCGGTGACGGCATTGGAGCTTGTGAAGAAAGCGTCGGCGCTGAAGGTCTTGCGGTAAACCTCCTCAACCTCCTCGCGGGTAATGCCCTCGCGCGAACGGTCGAGGTAGTTGTAATCAGCCGAACTGATAATATCATAAATTCCCGTCTGCTTGAGTGTGACGGAACCGCCGTTTGATATCACATCGCCCTTTTTGATAAGGGTCTTTACGAGCTCGCGTGCCTCGGCGCTGTTCTCGCAAAAGTACGCCTCCATACGGTTGCGGCGGAGGTTCTGCATTGTTTTTTCTATTCTTGCCTTTAATTCGTCAGTCATGTTAATCACGCCCTTGTTTGTTTTTCCTTATTATAGCGCAAAAAACGAACGAGCGCAAGACGCAGACGTGATTTTACGGCTCCTTAAACGGCACGTTGAGGTACTGCGCGACGGATTTCGCGAGAGCGCGGGCGATGTTGTCGAGATTGTCGCGTATCCAGCGCGCGTCGGCGCGGTTGTCGTGGTAGGCAGTCTCGATCAGCACGGCAGGCGCCTTTGTTTTCCTCAGCTCGGCGAGATTCGCGTTAGGCACGAGCTTTATGTTCATAGGCTCGCGGTAAATCGGGCGGTAGTTCTCGGCGATGATCTCCGCGAAGCGCTTTCCGCGCTCGCTGGTCGGATAGTAGTAAATCTGCACGCCCGTGTTCTTTCCTGCCTGAGCGTCGGGCGAGGCGTTGCTGTGGATCGCTAGGTGGAGGTTGTAATCCTGACCGTTCGCGTCGTTGGATGATCTTCCACAGCGGCATTTCGGGCTGGTTGCGCGAGAAATCGATCCCGCTTGCTGTAAGATAAGGCTCCATCGCGTCGGCGATAAGGTTCATGTAGTATTCCTCGTTGCCGCCGTCGACGTAGTGATTGAACTCCTGTGCGGACGGACTGAGGTAAATTTTAGGCATAGCTGTACTCCCTTTCTGTTTGGTTCTATACAGCATATGCGCGGATTAGAAAAAGTTGCGATAATCCGTCTATAATTCTATAATGCAATTAAAACGGGCTGTTTGTATGTTAAAATAATCGAAATACATAGATGTTGTATTCTGAATTTTGTAAATAATTTATTGAAGGGAGAAATGTCATTATGAAATGGTATTGTACTGTATGCGGCTATGTTCACGAGGGAGCAGAGCCTCCCGAGGCTTGCCCCGTCTGCAAGCAGCCCGCTTCCAAGTTTAAGCCCATGGACGAAGAGGCTGAGTATGCCACCGTTCACAAGCTCGGCGAAGGCAAGGCTGAGGGCGTAAGCGAGGACATCATCAAGGATCTCAGAGCTAACTTTGAGGGCGAGTGCAGCGAGGTTGGTATGTATCTTGCAATGGCTAGAGTTGCCGACAGAGAGGGTTATCCCGAGATCGCAGAGGCGTTCAAGAGATACGCTTTTGAAGAGGCTGACCACGCTTCCCGTTTTGCCGAGCTTCTCGGCGAGGTTCTGACCGACAGCACCGAAAAGAACCTCAAGATGCGCGCTGACGCTGAGGCAGGCGCCTGCGAAGGCAAGTTTGACCTTGCAAAGAGAGCAAAGGCTGCTAACCTCGACGCTATTCACGACACCGTCCACGAAATGGCGAAGGACGAGGCGAGACACGGCGCAGGCTTTAAGGGACTGCTGAAGAGATATTTCGGCTGATTCCATGATACCGCTTGCGCTGATCTGCGTTCTTGCAATCTGATTTCTGGCGGGAACAGTGTTGCTGTTTCAACAGACGGTCAAAGGAATCAAACGCGACGCGACGAAAAGAAGCGTCATTCTATGTTCGGCTGTCAATGTTATTGCAGGAATCGCACTGATTGTCATATCATGCTTTGACCTTTCAGTCATGTTCGCATACCTGCTTATCGGGCTGGTGTTTATAGCGCTGGCGTTCTTTCTGGTCAAACGCAACTTTTTTTAATCGCAACAAAAAAGGAGTGGGATTATTCCCGCTCCTTCTTTTTTACAGATCATATATATCGTCCTCGCCCTCGGCGTACTTGCGGACGGTGTCTATGAAAAGACCGGCTACAGGGTTCGCGATATCCCTCGCCCATGCCATTACATATGCTACGGCGGTGTCGGCGTCCTCGACAGAGTAGACCGAGGTGCGCGCCGAGGAAGCGAATTCCGAGAGCGACTTCGGCAGCACCGACAAACCCATTCCCGCGGAGACCGCCATATACAATGAAGCGAGGTCGTCGTATGAGCTGTCCGTGCGCGGCGAGAGGTGGAAGGTACGCAGCAAGTCCATGACCTCCATAAACAATATAGGCGCGGAGGATTCCGAGAGCAGCACGATCCGCTCGTCCGCAAGCTCGGAGAGGCTGATGCTCTTTCCTCTGAATCGGTTCTTGTGCGGAGCGACGATCACAAGCGGCTCGTGGTGGGTGATCAGGGTTTCTATGCCCGAGCTTTCGGGCACCATGTCGCGCGGCATGAAGCAAAAATCATAGTCGCCGCCCGTAATCGCCTGAGCCCTGTCGGACGCGTCAAGCCTGCACAGCTCGATGCTGATTCCGGGATATCGCTTGCCGAAGTCGGACAGACACTTCGACGGAAAGCTCATCGAGGTCACATCGCAGCCGATCGTGATTTTGCCCTTGCCGCCGTCGTGCATCTCCTTGATGACAGTGCGCGCCTTGTTGAAGGTGTTGACCATCTCTATCGCGTAAGGGAGCAAGGTCTTGCCCTCGTTGGTAATGAAAACCTCGCGGCGGGTGCGCGAGAAAAGCTGCACGCCGAACTCCTTTTCGAGGTCGCTCACGTGGCGGCTGACGGTCGACTGTGAAACATAATTACGCCTCGCCGCCTCGGAAAAGTTGAGCGTCTGGGCGACTGAGATAAAATATACGAGCTGGTTGATATCCATAAAAAGCACCTGCGATATCTGTTATGCAGCTTTTGCATAACATTATTCAAAAATAATTAAAATTGCATTGTCGGGACGGTTGTGCAAACAGGAAATGTCTGCTATAATCTTAATATAGCATAACGGCATGCAAAAAGTAAATAGCTATTTTTTTGATAACGGGACCGAATTCACCCCGTTGTCCGATTTGTAAGGAGTTATGAGTAACATGAAAAAAATTGTGATCACAGGCATGGGCGCCGTAACACCCGTGGGTATCGGCATCGACGAGTATTGGAAGAACATTACCGAGGGCAAGTCGGGTATTGACACAATCAAGACCTTTGACCCCTCAGAGCTGGCGGTACAGATCGCGGGCGAGGTCAAGAACTTCAACCCGTCAGACTATCTCGCCAAAGACTTGATCAGAAAAACAGACCCCTTTATGCAGTACGCTTACGTCGCCGCCGAGGAAGCGATCAAGCAAAGCGGCATAGAGATTGAGCCTGAGAGAACAGGCATTATTATGGGCACCGCCATGAGCGGCGTTGCGACAACCGCCTTCACACAGGACGCGCTTTCGGGCGCCTCCCACAAGAAGGTTGGCCCGCGTTTCATTCCCAAAATCCTCGGAAATATCGCCGCGGCAAATATCGCGATCGACTACAACATTCAGGGACCGAGCTTCACCGTGAGCACCGCCTGTTCTTCTGGCGGCGACGCAATCAATACCGCGTGCATGTGCATGCAGGCAGGCAAGGCTGACGTTATGCTCGCTGTTGGCGCCGAGAGCGTGCTCTGTCCGCTGGTTATCTACTCCCTCGCGAACGCCAAGGCACTTTCACGCAGAAACGACGACCCCAAGACCGCGAGCAGACCCTTTGACGTGACACGCGACGGCTTTGTTATCGGCGAAGGCGGCGGCGCGCTCGTTCTCGAAACCGAGGAGCACGCTCTCGCGAGAGGCGCGAAAATCTACGGCGAGGTCAAGGGCTGCGGCAACACCTGCGACGCCCACCACGTCACAGCACCCCACCCCGAGGGCAGAGGCGCAATCGCGTGTATGAAGCAGGCTCTCGCAGACGCGGGAATCGACGCTTCCGAAATCGGCTACGTCAACGCTCACGGCACCGCCACCAACAAGGGCGACACCGTTGAGACAGGCGCGATAAAGAGCGTTTTCGGTGACAAGCTCCCCTATGTCAGCTCCACAAAGGGCGCGACAGGCCACATGATGGGCGCGGGCGGCATCACAGAAACCATCGCCTGCGTCAAGGCGATCGAAACTGGCATTATTCCGCCTACAATCAATCTAAACGAGATCGACCCCGAATGCGAGGGAATCGACTTCGTTCCCAACACCGCTAAGAAAGCCGATATCCGCTACGCGATGTCCAACGCCTTCGGCTTCGGCGGTCAGAATTCAAGTATTATTGTCGGAAAATACGAGGGATAAACAGCCCCATTCTCCGGCGAAAACTATGGAGGTAATTATGGCTTATACATACGATATTTCGATGTTCCGGGAAACCTTTGAGAGCGAGTTCACTTGGCTCAACGGCTTTATGCGCAACGTCCGCCGCTTCGGCTACCGCATGGCAGCGATCGACCCCGCAGGCAAGCGCGAATGGAATTACACACAGCTCAACGCCGAAGCTAACCGCTTCGCGAACGCCCTCAAAAAGGACGGCGTAAAGAAGAGCGACGTAATTTTCATGCAGCTTTTCAACTCGCCCGAATTCCTCTTTACATATATTGCGTCTCAGAAAATCGGCGCTATCAGCAACCCCGCGAACTTCAACTTCTCTCCCGGCGAAACAGCCGAGATCATCAGCCACAACAAGCCCAGGGTATACCTCTACGACGCTGAGATCGTCAATACTGCAGTCAGGGCTCTCAAGCTGAGCAAACACAAGCCCGAGATCGTTATCGCGGTAAATAATTCCGAAAAAGAATTTACAGTCCCCGAGGGACACATTCTCTATGAGGACTACGTCCGCACATCTACGACGAGATCGTGCGTCTGCAGACCTCGGGCACCACAGGCACCCCCAAGGGCGTGCCGCTCAACAACATCAACGAGGTGCTTTCCGCTCACGACGTTATCATGCACTTTCCGCTCAACCCCACGGATATCACGATGAACATGACTCCGTGGTTCCACCGCGGAGGTCTGCATTCGGGCGGCCCCACCCCGACGCTTTACGCGGGCGCGGCTGTCGTTATCATGCGCACCTTTAACCCCAAGGTCACCCTGCGCTATATCGAAAACTACAAAATCACCTTCATCACAGGCGTTCCGTCCGTACTGACCCTGCTCGCGACAAAGCAGGAGAAGCACCCGAAGGATATTTCCTCGCTCAAGGGCATCATCACCATGGGCAGCCCGCTTGAGAAGGAAGCCTGCATCCGCTTCCAGAACGTGCTCTCACCCAACCTCTTTAACGGCTACGGCACGACCGAGACCTTCTGGAACACCTTCCTCAGACCCTTTGACCTGCCCGAGATGTCGGGTACCGCGGGACGCTCCTGCACCGACGACGAGGTTCGCATAGTAAAGGTTTACGAGGACAGAAAAGCCGAGCCCGACGAGCTTGTCGCCACGGACAACGTCGAAGAAGGCGAGGTCATCATCAAGTGCCCCGCAAAGACGACCTACTGCTATGTTGACAACGAGCAGGCTACAAAGGAGAAGTTCTACAAGGGCTGGATGTACACGGGCGATATCGGCACATGGGACGAGAAGCAGTACATCAGCATCGCGGGCAGAAAGGACGATATGATCATCTCCAAGGGCGAGAACATCTACCCCGCCCGCATCGAGGAGGTCATCAACCTCAACCCTAAGGTAAGCGAGTGCATCGTAACTGGCGTACCCGACAGCACACGCGGCGAGAGTCTTGCGGCATACGTTATCAAAGCAGACGACAGCCTGACCGTCGCCGAGCTGCTTGACTTCTGCGCACAGTCGCCGAACCTCTCGAAGTATCAGGTGCCGCGTTACTACCGCTTTGTCACCGAGCTTCCGCACACCGCGACAGGCAAGAAGCAGCACTACTTAATCAAAAAACAGGCGCGCGAGGATCTCAAGAACGGTCTCCTGCTCAGAAAGTAAGGTGCCGCATGAGTTATATCTATACGCGCAAGGCAAACTACTACGAAACAGACATGATGGGCATTGTCCACCACTCCAATCATATCCGCTACTTTGAGGAAGCAAGGATCGCGTTTATGCACAGCATCGGCTGCGACGTGATGCAGATGGAGCGTGACGGAATCATCATTCCTAATGTGGATGCCTACGCGCGATATTATATTCCCGTGCGGTTCAGCGAGGAGATAGACATCGAAATCCGTCTGAGCTACTTCAACGGAACCAAGATGGAGTACACCTACACCGCCAGAAATAAAAACGGCGAAACCGCCGCCGAAGGACATACCATGCACTGCTTTGTCCGCGGCGATTTCAAGCCGATGTCACTGCGCCGCGCATACCCCGATTATTACAGGAAACTGGCGGAGGCAGTTGAAAAATAACAGGAGTTTTGAAATGGAAAAATTGTATGAGGAGGATTTTGAGGAACGCGTTCTCAGCGCGGAGCACCCTGTCGTAGTCGATTTCTACGCCGACTGGTGCGGCCCGTGCCACATGCTCTCGCCTATTCTCGAAGAGCTCGAGAGCAAGAACGACGACTTCGAATTCTTCAAGGTAAACGTGGATGAATGTCACGACCTCGCGGTAAAATACAACGTGTTTTCTATCCCGACGGTCGTAATCTTCAAGGGCGGCAGAACGGTTGTCCAGTCAATCGGTCTTAAGTCCGGGGAGGAAATGCAAAAGATACTGAACGGTATATAAATGAAAAATCGGCTCTTCGGAGCCGATTTTCTTTATTTGTTTATGAAGTATTTGATTATGTCCTGTCTGGTGACGATGCCGATGAAGGTTCCCAGGTCGTCGACTACGGGAACAAAGTTCTGGTTCTCGGCGCGCTCAAAGAGGGTGTCCATGCTGACGTCTACACGCACGGCTGGATTGAAGTCGGGACGGAGGATATCGCGGATATAGTGCTTGCCCTTTGTGAGTATCGAGTTGTCGCGCTTGTCGAGAATGTAGTAGAGGAAATCGCCCTCGCTGACGGTGCCGACGTACCTTCCGCTCTCCGAAATCACCGGAATAGCGGTGTAGCTGTGGGCGCGCATCTTCTCCATACCCTGTCGCAGAGTGTTGCTGTCATAGATGTATTTTACGGTTTCCTTTGGCTTGAGAAGCATTAAAACATTCATGATTACCTCTTCTTGAAAAACTGAGAAAACAGATAGAGCTCTCCGATGAGATATACGATTCCCGCTGTCATCAGCAAGGTCTTGACCTGGACTATGCCGCTGAAAATCACCGTTACCGCCGCGACTATGGCGATTGCGAGCGCGACTCCCTTGTTGCCCGTCCTGAAAAACAAGAGCCACAAAAGTACGTAGACAAGCAGCAGCGAGCCTGCGGTAATCAGCCAGAAACGTTCCATCAGCGCCTTAGGCTCGGGAAAACCCTGCTCGAGGACTCCGATATTAATAGCCATCAGAAACGCGCTGAAAAATCTGCCTGTCCGCGCGATATAGACCATGGCGCGGTTGGAATAGTCCGCTGTACTAACTGTATGCGTGCGGGCATAGATAATATGCGGCGCGACAAGAACCGACGCGAACAGCAGTCCCCAAAGATTGACCACATCAAAAAAGCTCATTTAATTCACCTTACCTTGACTCTATTGTATCATACAGTGAAGGATAATACAAGTGCATGATAGATTTGTATAGATTTTTCCCAAATAGTTACAAGTTTGTAGTTGCAATTTAAGCCTAAAAATTGTAATATTATTAGTATACAATGCTATTAGGAGTAGATTGTCTTGTCTGACATTCCCAAGAAAAAGAAACGGTTCAAAATCAGCGGCACTCTGATTTTCAATATCGCGGTCGCCGTTATTTCGATCTGGCTTATCATCAACTTCGTCTGCACCGAAAACGGCCTGATCGATTTGCTAAAGCGTCCCGACAGCTTCAAGTGGGGCTGGGTGATCGTGGGACTCCTGGTTTTTGACTGCAACATGATCATCGACGGCATAGTCACCCAGATTTACCTCCGCGCGGAGTATCCGCATTTCAGATTCTGGGATTCGCTTAAAACCGCGTTCATCGGCGTATTTTTCGGCGCGGTTACGCCCTCAAACACGGGCGGTCAGCCGATGCAGCTGTACTTTCTCTCTCAGAAAAACGTCCGTATAGGCTACGGCTCGGCGTGTCTGACGCAGAAATTCATCGTCTATCAGCTCGTAACGACCTCGTTCAGCATCTTCGCGGTGATCGTGCGGTTCGGCTACTTCCAGACCGCGTTCACAAACTTCTGGTCGTCCGCGTTTATCGTCGTCGGCTTTGTGGTACAGCTCGCGGTAACGGCGATGTTCCTTATCGTCTGCTTCGCCGAGAGCTTCACAAAGAAAATTATCCGTCTGGTATATAAAATCATGAAGGTACTGCCCTTCGTCAAGGATCCGATGAAGAAGGTACGCAGCCTGACCCGCGAGTTCAAGATGTTCCACACCGCGAACCGCATGCTCATGAGAAACAAGAAGCGCCTGCTGCTTATCTTCCTGCTGGTGCTTATCCAGATCGTCTGCATCATGTCGGTGCCGTACTTCATCTATATCGCCTTTGATATGCCGCATATCGCCGCGGATCATCATATGCCCGTCGCAAGTCTTTTTGACTTCCTGTGCATTCAGAGCTTCGTGCTCTTCACCTCGAACCTCGTACCCTTGCCCGGTGCGTCAGGCGGCGCAGAGCTTGCGTTCTCGATGTATTTCAGTGCGTACTTCGTGCTCGGCGGCGTGAACAAGATCAAGCCCGCTATCCTCTTGTGGCGTTTCATCACCTACTACGGCGCGATGCTGCTCACAGCGCCCTTCTCGTACTACACGAAGGGCAAGAAAAAGACCTCGGAAATCAACAAATCAGTGCTCGACGATATTGCCGCGGAGGCGGAAGCGGCGAGTATAGAGGACGACGATGTATAATATTTTTGACTACCTCGAATGGCGCGGCGATTTGACATTCGCCCAAACGGGTATCTGCGATGCTGACGCGGTTATCCTCTCGCGCCTTTCATACCTGCCGTTTGACGGCGCAGTCAGCGAAAAATTCGATAGCTACACTACGGTCAGTCAGGCGGCTGACCGTATATTTTCAGGCGACACACCTGCCTTTCTCTGGGACGGCGACGACAGGCTGCTGAGCGCTCTTGCGGAGAGCGAACGCTACCGCGACCTCAGGCTCTGCGGCTACGTCAACGAGGTCGACGACGAACGGCAGATGCAGTTCTCCGCAATGGTGATCGAGCTCAGCGACAGCCTGCGCTTTATCTCCTTCCGCGGCACCGACAACACCCTTGTCGGCTGGCAGGAGGACTTCAATATGTTCTTCACCTTCCCCGTTGAGTCGCAGATCGAGGCTAAGAAATACTTCGACGAGGTGACCGCGCGCTTCGGCGGCAGGTTCTGTGTCGGCGGTCACTCAAAGGGCGGCAACCTCGCGGTGTATGTCTCGGCGTTTTCCGCACCCGAGGTTCAGGACAGGATAGACGCGATTTACAGCATGGACGGCCCGGGGTTTGAGCTTGAGCACATAAAGGACAGCGGATTTGAGCGCATCGTCGGCAAAATCAGCACCTATGTTCCGCAGTCGTCGATTTTCGGCATGCTCTTTGAGCACGAGGAAAGCTATACCGTAATCAAGAGCAGCCAGAAGGGATTTTTGCAGCACGACGTGTACTCGTGGGAAATCAAGCGCGACAGCCTTGTTGAGCTGCGGAGAACCACAGGCACGAGCGCGTTCTTTGACCACACGCTGACGCAGTTCATCGGAAAGATGACTCCTCAGGAACGCCGCGACTTCACCGAGGCTATATTCAACATCATGAAGAGCACGGAGGAATACACCTTCGACGATATGGCGGACAAGCTGATAAAGGATATCCCTGTCATGCTCAAAACCTTTACGAAGCTCGACTCCGAGACGCGCTCGCTTATCGGCGCAAAGCTGCTGAGTTTTCTGAAAACGGCGGGCGGAAATATCTCGGACATCAATCCGCTGACAAAAGAGAACCGCCAAATCCGCAGGGAACAGAAGCCGCCGAAAAACAAGAAATAGAATGATAAAGGGACAGCCGTGTGAGCTGTCCCTGATTTTTTATATATCAATCACCAATTCCACCGGGCAATGGTCAGAACCGAATACATCGGTGTGGATATCCGCGCTGACGAGCTTGTCGTTAAGACATTCCGAGGTGATGAAATAATCTATGCGCCAGCCCGCGTTCTTCTCACGCGCGCGGAAACGGTACGACCACCACGAGTAAACGCCCTCTTTGTCGGGGTTGAAATAGCGGTATGTATCCGTAAATCCGCTGCCTAAAAGCACGTTCATTTTTTCGCGCTCCTCGTCGGTGAAGCCCGCATTTTTGCGGTTTGTCTTGGGGTTCTTTAGATCGATTTCCTTATGCGCCACGTTGAGGTCACCGCAGAGAATAACGGGCTTTGATTTTTCAAGCTCCTTTAAGTACGAGAGAAACGCGTCCTCCCACTCCATGCGGTAGTCAAGGCGGCGAAGCTCGTTCTGTGAATTCGGGGTGTAGCTGGTCACGGCGAAAAAGTCCGCAAACTCTGCGGTTATGACCCTTCCCTCTTTGTCGTGCTCCTCTATCCCGATGCCGAGGCGAACCGACAGCGGCTCTTCCTTTGTAAACATAGCTGTGCCCGAATAGCCCTTCTTCTCGGCGTAGTTCCAGTAACAGTTGTAGCCCTCGGGCGCAAAGTCGATCTGTCCCTGCTGGAGCTTTGTCTCCTGAAGGCAGAATATATCCGCGTCGATCTCCCTGAAAAAGTCCTCAAAGCCCTTTGTCATACAGGCTCTCAGACCGTTTACGTTCCATGATATCAATTTTTTCATGATACTAACCTCCTGATACGCTTTCAGTATATCGCAAAACAGAATGTTTCGCAAGCCTTTCGAATACTTTTTATTGAGGTGGTTATGTGTTTGATTTGATTGCAATGCTCGGTCAATACGTCTGTTTTTTTATCCTTCACGTCTGCGGCGGCGGTTCGTTCCCGAAGCCACTGAGCGAGAAGCAGGAACGCGAATATCTGCGCAAAATGCACGAGGGCGACATCGGCGCGCGCAACAAGCTGGTTGAGCACAACCTGCGGCTCGTTGCGCACATCATCAAGAAATACTACGGCGTTCAGACAGAGCAGGACGACTTGGTGTCCATCGGCACCATAGGGCTTATCAAGGCTATCGACACCTTCAAGCCCGACAAAAACATCCGTCTGAGCTCGTACGCGAGCAGGTGTATCGAAAACGAGATACTCATGCACTTCCGCAGCGCGAAAAAGACCGCTCAGGACGTGTCGCTCAACGAAACAATCGACACAGACAAGGACGGAAATCCGCTCACGCTTATGGACATTATGGCGGTGGACGACAACATTCTCGACGAGCTCGACCGTAAGCTCAACGGCCGCAAGCTCGGGCAGTTTATCCGCGAGGAGCTGACAGACCGCGAACGGCAGATAATAATAATGCGCTACGGACTCGGCGGCAGAGAGCCTATGACACAGAAAAAGGTCGCCAAAATCATGAACATCTCGCGCTCGTATGTCAGCCGGATCGAAACAAAGGCGCTCAAAAAGCTAAAAAAGCGCTACGACACAAGCTCGAATCTGCGCTGAAAAAGGGCAGCCCTTCGGCTACCCTAAGTTTTCAACCAGTTCTTTTAATTCTTCAAAGGAATATAAGCAATTAAGCGCCGTGAGCATGGCGTTTGTCGAGAGGTAGGTCGGCATACTGAGCTCCTTGAGCAGCGCCTGACGGAGCTTTGCCGAGTTTTCGGTTCCCGTCAGACCGAGAGAGTAGAAATCAGCCTTTGAGATCTCGCGGTCAACGCTCCTTTCCTCGCCGATGATCGTCGCGCCGCTTTTGCGGATAGCGTCGATTATAACCTCATCACTCACGCCCTCAACGCCGAGCAAGCCCTCCTTGCCTGCCTTTGCCTTGCGCTTCTCCTTGCCCCCGATCTGCGGAATATAGCAATGCTTCACCTGATCCTTGGGCACGGCTCCGCTCAGAAAATTGCGTATCACAAAGCCCGCGCCGTCGCTGTCGGTGAAAACAAGTATCCCGCGCGCCGCGGCAATCCTTCGTATCAGGCTGAGCTTCTCGCTGTCCTTAAAAACGCGGAAGCCGTTGGTTTCGATAATCGGCGAGTCGATGATACCTCGCAGCTTGATTTTGTCGTAACGACCCTCAACGATCACCGCTTCCTTAAGCGTCATCGTCTTCCCTCCCTCGCGGTCAGAAGCAGCTGAGCGATAAGCTGCTCGAGGTAAAGCCGGTCGTTGAGGCGTACGGACTTGAACTTCAAATCCGCGTCCATCAGCAGATCAAGGCTTTTGCGAAGCGCCTCGGTGCTGACGCGGTTTGTGGAACGCTTCACGCGGTCGAGGACAAAGGTGCGCTTGCCGTAGCCGAAATCCTTTGCCAGCTCGCTGTTCATCACGCCGCACTCTGCCGCAACGCGGACGCGGTAGGCGTCGATATAGGCGTTTGAAAGCGTGTAGAGCATGGCAATCGGCTCTTCCTTCTGATAGAAAAGCAAGTCGAGCACTTGGAACGCCTTTTCGCCGTTACCTGCGAGCACAGCATCAGACAGGTCAAAGATACGGCTCTCGAGGTTGACGGTCGCGAGCTTGTCGATATCCTCAAGGCTGACCTCCTCGCCGCTCGAGTAGGAGCAGATTTTGTCGACCTCGTTTTTCAGGCGCGTGAGGTCGTCGCCGCAGAGTGAAACGAGCTTGTTCGCCGCCGCGCGAGAAATCAGCTTGCCGTTAGCGTTTGCCCACTTCGCGATGAATTTCTCGACCGTCATGGCATTGGGCTTTTTGAACTCGCAGACGTCGCCCTTCTTGCCGATTGCCTTAACGATCGCGGAGAGCGTCTTGTACTTAGGCGTGTTCGACGGCAGCGAAATCACGAGAACCGTGCCGTCAACGGGATTGGCGCAGATTTCGAGGAAGGTATCGAGCTCGGTCTTTGTCATCATATCAAAGAACGCGTCGCTGACAAGCACGAGGTTGTATTCGCTCATAAACGGCACAACCTGCGTCGCCGCCGCCAGCTCGGAGAGGTCGACCTCTCCTGCAAAACGGTGGAAGTTGAAGTCCGACGGAGCCTTGCCCGCAACTGCGTTTACGAGCTTATCGGTATAGTTGCGCACATACATCTGTTCCGCACCGTAAATCAGGTACACGGACGAAAATTCGCGCGATTTTATATGCTTTTTTAGATCCGCTTCGGTGATATTCGGCATAAGCTCCCTCACTTTATCGAAAATTCAAGGGTTTGGAAGAACCAAACCCTTTCAAAATATCAGTCCTTGAAAAACAGCGGCAGCGGCTCGAGGAAGATGATATCATCTCTGTTCTTCGCGTCTCCCTCTGCAAGCACGCACGCCTTGCCGACTACCTCGACCTCGCAGGCTTCCATAAGCTGCTCGAGCGCAGCAAGGCTCTCGCCTGTGGAGATAACGTCGTCCACAATCAGCACGCGCTTGCCCCTGAGGAAGTTTACGTCGTCCTCGCCGAGATAGAGCGTCTGGGAGTTCTCGGTGGTGATTGAGTTTACGGTGACATGAGTGCAGTTGCGCATATATACCTTGATGCTCTTGCGCGCGATAACGTACTCGCGGCAGCCCTGACGGGCCATCTCGTAGCAGAGCGGAATACCCTTTGCCTCGGCTGATACAACTACGTCGTGCTCGGGACAGATCTTGAGCAGCTCCGCAGCAGCCTTCTCTGTCACCTCGACGTCACCGAACATGATAAACGCCGCGATGTCGAGCTTATCGTTTACGGGGAACATATTCAGTTCGCGTTCTACGCCCGCGATCGTCATTTTGTACTTATCCATCTCAGCCACCTCTTACGCCATTTCGCCGTTGAGCTGCTTGCCGCCGAGAATGTGGAAGTGCAGGTGCTTCACGGTCTGGCAGCCGTCGTCGCCGCAGTTGTTTACGATACGGTAGCCGTTTGTGAGTCCGAGTGACTTGGCGATTTCGGGAATCTTTGTGAAGATATGCGCCACAACGTCCACGTTTTCAGCCGTGATCGCGTCGGCACAGCAGATGTGCTCCTTCGGAACTACAAGCACATGCACAGGCGCCTGCGGATTCACATCGTGGAAGGCGAGGATCCTGTCGTCCTCATACGCTTTTTTTGACGGAATGGAACCGTCGATAATTTTACAGAAAATGCAATCGTTCATATCGTTCGCCCCTATTGTAATTATTAATAAAAGTGCTTAACACATCACTGAATATTTTACTACTATTTCGGCGAAAAATCAAGAGAAAAAAATCAGCAATCAGTTTGCGCTGACTGCTGATTTCATTAATTACTTTTTAGCTTTGATTTTCTTTTCCTCGCCGCGGATAAGTCTGCCGATATTATCCTTGTGCTTGATGGTAACGAAGATACCGATTATAAGCGCGGCGGCGGTGGAGATCACCACATAGGCGATGCTGGGCAGGTTGTCGCCGTAGACAAGCCTGTCGAACAGGAAGGTGGCGATGAATGTATACGGGCCGTAGAGAACCGCGCCTGCGATGCTGCCGAGCGAGATTATCTTTGAAATGAGGAACAATATCAGGAAGGTCGCGAGTATCATCAGGAATACGCGCCAATCCTCGGTGAGCATGAGTGCCGCCGCCGAAACGACGCCCTTGCCGCCCTTGAAGTGGAAGTAGAGTGGAAATGAGTGACCGAGAATGCAGAAGATACCTGCGAGGTATTTTCCGACGTTTATCACCTGGGGAGCAACCGAGCTGTCACCCGCAATAAGGGTGAACAGCAGTCCGCCGATAAGCACCGCGGCTACGCATTTAAGCGCGTCGCAGACTATCGTGATGATCGCGGGAACCTTGCCGACAGAACGCAGGACGTTTGTGAAGCCCGCGTTGCCGCTGCCCATGTCGCGGATATCCTTCTTGCCCTTCGTCCAGATTTTTGTGACGATGACTGCGGGATTGACGCTGCCGATAAGATAAGCGATCACGGCGGTGAGCAGCCATACCCACCAGTATGTGCCGAATGTTGATGTGATAACCCCTATGACAGGATCCATTATTTGTCGCCCCTTTCACGGATAATCATGCGGATAGGCGTTCCCTCGAGCCCGAATGCCTCGCGGATACGGTTTTCGAGATAGCGCTGGTATGAGAAGTGGAAAAGCTCCGCGTTGTTGCAGAAGAACACGAAGGTCGGCGGCTTTACGCTCGCCTGTGTCATATAATAAATCTTGAGTCTCTTGCCCTTGTCGGACGGCGGCTGTACGCGCGTCGTCGCCTGAGCGAGAAGCTCGTTGAGCATACCCGTGCGGATTCGCAGGCTGGCGTTCTCGTTTGCCGCGACGATCGCCTCAAACAGCCTGTCGATGCGCTGTCCCGTCTTTGCGGAGATAAAAACCTGAGGAGCGTAGGACATAAAGGCAAAATCCGCGTCCAATTTCTTTTTGAACTCGGACATGGTCTTGTCGTTCTTCTCGACGGCGTCCCACTTGTTGACAGCGAGAATACACGCCTTGCCCGCCTC
Organism: uncultured Eubacteriales bacterium; assembly: GCA_900316555.1. Lineage (GTDB taxonomy): Bacteria > Bacillota > Clostridia > Oscillospirales > Acutalibacteraceae > Ruminococcoides. The sequence goes on from ONDL01000014.1 coordinate 25,397, forward strand.
GTGAGCAAGTCCCGCGACCTTGGTGTCCTGCTCGGTGATACCCTCTGTGGCATCGATCATGATAACGCAGACGTCGCTGCGCTCGATCGCCATCTTCGCGCGCAGAATGCTGTATTTCTCGATGTCGTCGTAAATACGGCTCTGGCGGCGGAGTCCCGCGGTGTCCGTGAAATTGAACCTGCCGTAGCTGTTCTCGATCAGGGTGTCGATAGAGTCGCGCGTGGTGCCCGCGATGTCGGACACGATACAGCGCTCGGACGAGGTTATTTTATTGATGAGAGAGGACTTGCCGGCGTTCGGCTTGCCTATCACCGCGACGTTCACCGCGTCCTCGCCTTCCTCCTCTTCGTCGGAGAAGGTCAGGTGCTCGTACACCGCGTCGAGCAAATCGCCCGTGCCGTGGCCGTGTACGGCTGAAACCTGTACCGGGTCGCCCAAGCCGAGGTTATAGAACTCGTAGAATGCCATATCGGGTTCGCCGACGGTGTCGCACTTGTTAACGCAGACGACGATCGGCTTGCCTGACTTCTGAAGCATCTGTGCCACGTCCGCATCGGTCGCGACCATGCCGCTTTTGCAGTCGGTCACAAGGATGATCGCGTTGGCTGTATCGATCGCAAGCTCTGCCTGACGGCGCATCTGCTCGAGAATAACGTCGTCGCTCTTTGGCTCGATTCCGCCCGTATCGATGACCATTGCGGTCTTGCCGCACCACTCGACCTCGCCGTAAATGCGGTCGCGGGTGACGCCCGGAGTATCGTCGACGATGGAAACGCGCTGTCCGATGAGTTTATTGAAAAGTGTTGATTTTCCGACATTCGGTCTGCCCACGATCGCGATCACAGGCTTGTTCATGTTGATCAACTCCTGTCTATAAGACAAAAGGGCGAACAGAAGTATAGCTCCTGCCGCCCATCGTTTTCAGATAAAGGATTACGCTTCCTTCTTAACGATAACCTGTCTGCCGTTGTACATACCGCAGTTACCGCAAGCTCTGTGCGCAGCCATCAGCTCGCCGCAGTTGGGGCAAGTTGTGAGTGTGGGCGCGTTGAGCTTCCATACTGTTGAACGTCTTGAGCTCTTTCTTGCGTGTGATGTTTTTCTCTTAGGTACTGCCATTTCAAAGACCTCCTTGTATATTATTCATCTTCCATAAGCTGTTTGAGAATTTCAAGCCTCGAATCTACCTGCGTTCTGTCGCAGCCGCAATCGCCTTCGTTGAGGTTCTTGCCGCATTTCGGACACAGTCCCCTGCAGTCGTCCTTGCAGAGATATTTCTGAGGATAGTGCAGAATGATGTCCGAGATGACAACCTCGTCGAGCTCGAGGGTGAAATCGGGTGTTTCAATATAGTCGTCGTTGCGCTCGTCAACAAGCTCCTGCACCAGAGGGTGAGAAAAGCTGACTTCCGTTTCGTCCTCAACGGGAGTGCCGCAGCGGTCGCACGGACGGCAAAAGCCGTATTTGCAGCTGAGCGTCAGGGTAACGAGGCTAGCGCGGTTCTGTGCCTCGGCGTTGACCGTAACGGGAGTAGTGAATGGAAAAATCCCGTCGACGTCGAGTTTTGTAATATCAAGCTCGTAGGAACATTTCTTTGTTTCGCCGTCGTTCATAAAGACGGATTTCAGTTCAAAAAGCATTGACACACCCCAAACCGCATAAACGCATATTAAAACGCTGTCTTATATTATACAAAAGGTTCGGGACTTTGTCAACCGAAAAACACGAGATTTTTGAATTTTTACCGCTTTTTCGGCGCATAGCACAGCCGTTTTTTCCAAATAGGAATAATATTGTATTATTGCGAGAAAAACGCTCCCGAATTACCTCGGGAGCGCGTAAAATACTCAATTAACAGATCAGACCTGCTCGCAAACCGCGTTGATGGACTCGGGAATGTCGGCGCTGTCAGCGGAAATGAGGAGGGTGATGTTGGTGGAAGTTGTCTCGGAGAGATCCTGCAGCTTCTTGGTGAAGGACTCAAGACCCGCGATCGCCTCGGGAGCGATCTTGAAGGTGGAGTCAACAAGGATATCGGTCACGTCGTAGTTGCCCGCGCAGATACCGCTGAGGAAGCCGTAGAGCATATCATAACCGTAGATAGTGTACTGCTCGGTGTCGATAAGTCTTGCCTTGTGGGTAACGTCGTAGGTGAGCTTGGAGCCCTTCTCGATAACAACTACGTTACCTGAGGAAGCCGCTACTGCCTCGTTAGCGAGAGCGATGAGTTTCTTTGTTTTGCCTGTGCCTTTTTTACCGATTAATAATTTAACCATTGTAAAAACCTCCTGTATTTTAAACTGTGATGATATTCGGATCAGCCGAGTCTTGCCTCAAGCTCAGCCTTTAATTCGGTGTAACCGGGCTTGCCGAGAAGAGCGAACATGTTCTTCTTGTAGCTCTCAACGCCGGGCTGGTTGAAGGGATTGACGCCGAGCATTGCGCCTGAGATAGCGCATGCCTTCTCGAAGAAGTAGATGAGATAGCCGAGCTCGGTCTCGTTCATCTCGGGAACGTTGATCACGATGTTGGGAACGCCGCCGTCGTTGTGAGCGAGAACGGTGCCCTCGAACGCCTTGCGGTTGACAAAGCCCATGGTCTTGCCGCTGAGGAAGTTGAGGCCGTCTACGTTTGTCGGATCGGTGCCGAGTGTGATCTCCTGCTTGCACTTGTCGAAGAGCACTACTGTCTCGAACATTGTGCGTCTGCCGTCCTGAATGTACTGGCCGAGGGAGTGAAGGTCGGTCGAGAATACAACGCTTGAGGGATAGATACCCTTGTTGTCCTTGCCCTCGCTCTCGCCGTAGAGCTGCTTGAACCACTCAGCCATCATGGTGTAGGCAGGCTCGTAGGCTACCATGATCTCCATGGTCTTGCCCTTGCGGTAAAGCAGGTTGCGGATAGCGGCATACTTGTAGCAGTCGTTGGTGAACAGGTCGTCGTTGTCGAGCTCCTTCTGAGCGGTCTGAGCGCCCTGCATGAGTGCGTCGATGTCGGCGCCCGAAACAGCGATCGGAAGCAGGCCGACAGCTGTGAGAACGGAGAATCTGCCGCCTACGTCGTCGGGTACTACGAAGGTCTCGTAGCCTTCCTTGTCAGCGAGCTCCTTGAGAGTGCCGCGCGCCTTGTCGGTGGTGCAGTAGATGCGCTCGCGTGCGCCTTCCTTGCCGTACTTATTCTCGAGCATCTCGCGGAATACGCGGAAAGCGATCGCGGGCTCGGTGGTTGTGCCGGACTTGGAAATCATGTTTACAGAAACGTCCTTGCCCTCGCAAAGCTCCATGATCTCGGCGAGCGCCGAAGAGCTGATGGAGTTACCCGTGAAGAAGATCTGGGGTGTGTCCTTGCAGGTGAGGTTGTAGTTCTGTGAGGTGAGGAACTCGATCGCAGCGCGCGCGCCGAGATAGGAACCGCCGATGCCGATAACGACAAACACGTCGGTGTCCTTCTTGATCTTCGCGGCAGCAGCCTTGATGCGGGCGAACTCCTCTTTGTCATAATCTGTGGGAAGGTTCAGCCAACCGATGAAGTCATTGCCGAGACATGTTCCGTCATGCAGAGCCTTATGCGCTGCCTTGACTTCACCTGCAATACCCTCATACTCATGGTCGCTGATAAAACCGTTTAAATACTTATCAGTTAATTTTGTTGCCATAGTATAAACTCCTCCAAATACCTTTATTCATTTATTATACAATAAACAAGGGTATTTTGCAAGGCGTTTTCACCAAAATTTATAATGCAGTTATAGAATTAAAAAGATAGGCGAAAATCCTGCCGAACGAGGTAGGCTCAACGGCGTTCTCGGCGAGTATCTCATAGGTCTGCTTCTCGTCGCCGAAGGTGTAGGTTATTTTTCCGACGACCTCTCCCTCCTCAACCGGAGCGTCCGCCGCCTCGGGCAGATCGACCTCGCACTGAGCTTCGTCCGCGCTCGCCTTCTCGGTGACGATGCTTCCCTGAATATCGCAGGAAATGCCGACAGAGCTCTCCATTCCGCCGTTTACCGAAAGCGTATCGGGCAGATCCTCGGGGGCTTTTAATTCTTTTACAGCATAATTCGCAAAGCCGTAGTCGAGAAGCGCGGCTGAATCCGCAAACCGCTGCTTGCCTGTGTCGCAGCCTAGCACAACAGAGAGCAGGGTCATTCCGTCGCGCTGCGCCGAAGCCGCCATGCAGCAGCCAGCATCGTCGGTGGTGCCTGTTTTCAGACCCGTAATACCCTTGTAGGTCTTGAGCAGCTTGTTGGTGTTGACGATCTGGGTCTCGCCGTTTCTGAGATAGTCGAGCCAGATCGACGTGTAGTCGTAGATTTTCTCGTGCTTCATCAGCTCGCGCGACATCAGAGCCACGTCGTAAGCCGAGGTCAGGTGGCCTTCCTCGTCGAGTCCGTTGCAGTTCTTGAAGGTCGTATCGTCCATGCCCATCTCCTTTGCGCGGGCGTTCATCTGCTCGACAAACGCGTCCTCGCTGCCGCTGATGTGCTCCGCCAGCGCGACAGCCGCGTCGTTCGCCGAGGCGACTACCGTTGCCTTGATCATGTCGTCAGCGGTCATGCTCTCGCCTTCCTCGAGCCAGATGTCGCTGCCGCCCATCGAAGCCGCGTGCGCAGATGAAGTAATCGTATCGTCAAGACTAAGCCTGCCGCTGTCCATCGCCTCGAAAACAAGCAGCAGCGTCATGACCTTTGTGATAGACGCGCATGGTCTGTTCTCATGCGCATTTTTCTCAAAAAGAATTTTACCTGTTCTTGCTTCCATAAGGATTGCCGACGGCGCGGAAATACTCCCCTCGTCAAGGGCAAACGCGGGCGCGGCAGCCGTTATCAGGAGCGAACAGGCGAGCAATATTGAAACGATCACTTTTCTCATATGTAAAACACCTCGCCCTATCCTATGAGCGAGGTGTCGGTTTTATTACTTTAAGAATTTGAGCTTTCTGACGAGAAGCGGCTCAATCGACTTGTTGCGGCAAACGTTGATGAAACAGATGATCTCAACTACCCCGAGAAAAGCGAGCAAGCCACAGCCCGCGATCGGAGCGATACAGGTCCAGCAGAGAACAGCGGTCGCGAAACCGACCAGAACCTGTGTGATCAGGATCGAAAGCTCCTGCTTGATGTGGAAGCGCAGGTACGCGGAATTGTCGGAGCTCTTCGCTAGCAGCGCGATGATGATGCCGATAAAGCTGAGGGCGTAGATCGCGAGGGCAAAGATCTTGTTATCGTGCACCTCTTCCTCACTGAATTCGGCGGTGTGGTCGTACGGACTTACCGCAGGAGCCGCAGGCGGTACGGGGGGCGTCTGCTGACCCGGCTGCTGCTGATAGGGCTGGATCTGCTGCTCAGCCTGAGGAGCCGCGTTCAGAGGTGTACCGCAGTTAGTACAGAACACCGCGTCGTCAGCCAGATTCGCGTGACACTGTGGGCAGGTTTTCATATTAATTTCTCCTTCTTCATTTACAAATATTACTCAATAAGGCAAACCGAGTGGGCTGAAATGCCCTCCAATCTGCCTGTAAAGCCGAGCTTCTCTTCGGTGGTCGCCTTGACGCTGACCTGAGAGACGTCGATTTTGCACGCGCCGGCGATATTCCGGCGCATGGTATCTATGTAACCGCGCAGCTTTGGCTTCTGGGCGATCACGGTGGAGTCGATATTGACGATTTTGTATCCGTTTTCCTCAAGAACACGCACGACCTCGGCGAGCAGCAAAAGACTGTCCGCGCCCAAGAATCTGTCGTCTGTATCCGGAAAGAGCTTGCCGATATCTCCAAGCGCGGCGGCTCCGAGAAGCGCGTCGGAAATCGCGTGGAGCAGCACGTCGGCGTCGGAATGTCCGAGAAGTCCGTACTCAAACGGGATCTCAACTCCGCCGAGTATCAGCTTACGGTTTTCGGCAAAGCGGTGAACGTCGTAGCCGTGTCCAATTCGCATAGTGGTTCTCCTCTGCCTTATCTGGCTCTGTCCTTAAGAATGCTCTCCGCAATGATCACGTCGACGGGCGTGGTGAGCTTGATGTTCTCCTTGCTGCCCTTGACGACCTCGACCTCGCCTCCCATGTGCTCGATCAGCGAGCAGTCGTCGGTGAAGTTTATCAGGTTGTCGCCGGCGTTCTCGAGAGCGAAGGTGTAGAGGTCTTTTTCAAAAACCTGCGGAGTCTGAACCGCTCGGAGCTGCGAACGCAGAGGCGTGCTCTCAATGACGTTGTAGCCGTTGACGATCTTGATCGTGTCGGTGACAGAGGTGCCGAGAGTTGCGGCGCCTGTTTCGAAAGCAGCCTCGGTGACGCGGTCGATCTCCTCAACGGTGATAAGCGGACGCGCGCCGTCGTGAATGGCGTAGTAGTTTGTGTTCTCGTCAGCCGCGGAAATGCCGTTGCGCACACTCTCGGCGCGGCTGGCTCCGCCCGGGATAAGGCGCTTCACCTTGGAGAAGCCGTTTTCGTCGGCAATCTGCTGAATGCGCTCCATGTCCTGCTCGCGGCAGACAACTATTATCTCGCGGATCAGATGGCATTTCTGAAATGCGCGCAAAGTATATTCAATCGCGGGCTTGCCGAGCAACGGCAGAAACTGCTTGCTGTCGGCGATTCCCATTCTGACGGAACCGCCCGCTGCGACGATGATCGCGGAAACAAAGTTTTTCATAGCGTACCCCTCTGTTTAATGGACAGTTTGTATGGCAAAACCGCGGTCAGGCGGCATGCACAGTCGGAATTATAATCGGATAAAAATACTTAAATCTGCTCGAGAGCCTGCTTGAGATCCGCAATCAGGTCGTCGGCGTTCTCGAGACCTACGGAAAGACGGATCAGATCGGGTGCGATGCCCGCCTCAAGCAACTGCTGATCGGAAAGCTGACGGTGGGTGTGGCTCGCGGGGTGGAGCAGGCATGTTCTCGCGTCGGCAACGTGAGTCGCGATCGTCGCGAGCTTGAGGCTGTCCATGAACCTGATCGCCTTATCTCTGCCGCCCTTTACGGCAAACGCCATTACGCCGCAGGAGCCGTTGGGCAGGTACTTTTTGGAAAGCTCGTTGTACTTGTCGCCCTCGAGGTCGGGATAGTGGATCCACGCCACCTTATCCTGCTTGCTGAGGAACTCGGCGACCTTCTTCGCGTTCTCGCAGTGTCTGTTCATGCGGACATGAAGGCTCTCAAGGCCGTTGTTGAGATAGAACGCATTCTGCGGTGACTGGATAGAACCGAGGTCGCGCATGAGCTGAGAGGTCGCCTTTGTGATATAACCGAGCTTGCCGAACTTCTCGGCGTATACAAGGCCGTGATAGCTCTCGTCGGGGGTGGTGAGTCCGGGATACATATCGGCGTGTGCCATCCAGTCGAAGTTGCCGCTGTCGATGATCGCGCCGCCTACGCTGATGGCATGACCGTCCATGTACTTTGTGGTCGAATGTGTGACGATGTCAGCGCCGAACTCAATCGGGCGGCAGTTGGCGGGAGTCGCGAAGGTGTTGTCAACGATAAGCGGAACCCCGTGGGAATGCGCGAGACGCGCGAACTTCTCGATGTCGAGAACGGTAACGGTGGGATTGGTGATGGTCTCGCCGAACAGCGCCCTTGTATTGGGACGGAACGCCTTTGCAAGCTCCTCCTCGGGCAGATCCTGATCGACAAAGGTGACGTCAATGCCCATCTTCTTCATCGTTACGCCGAGAAGATTGTAGGTGCCGCCGTAAATCGCAGAGGAAGCGACGATGTGGCTGCCTGTCTCGCAGATGTTGAAGAGCGCGAAGAAGTTAGCCGCCTGTCCGCTCGAGGTGAGCATCGCTGCGACGCCGCCCTCAAGAGCTGCGAGCTTCGCGGCTACCATGTCGTTGGTGGGGTTCTGAAGTCTGGTGTAGAAATAACCGCTCGCTTCTAAATCAAAGAGCTTGCCCATGTCGTCGCTGGAAGCGTACTTCCATGTGGTACTCTGGTAAATCGGAAGCTGGCGGGGTTCGCCGTTCTTGGGTTCATATCCTGCGTGCAGGAACTTTGTTTCAATATTCATATGTATGACTCCTTTACATTTTATATGCGTTACTTAAAAAATCCTGTCAGAAATCCCGTGAGGAAATCCGTGCCCCAGATCACAAGGCAAAACAGGATAATTATCAGGATTGCCGAGAGAATCTTGACCGTAGTGCGCTTCGCGGGGCTCATTTCGACCTGCTCCTCGCTCTCGGCTGTGTTCTCTACATCCTGCATATCTACCGTTATTTCCTCGCCCTCGGGCTTTATCGCGCCGATGCCGACGCAGATATCGTACGCCTTCTCATAGGCTGCATAAGGCACGAGGATATCCTTGTCGTTGATATCCGATCCCGTCACGGCGTCCGCGGAGAGGTTGTTTTTTCTCGCGGCAAGGTCGCTCGGGATTCCGCCGCTCTCGAGTGCGGACTGAACTCGCTGAGCCTCAAAGCCCGACGCGGACAGCAGAAACACGGGTGTATTCTCGTCCTCGATCGGATAAAGCTGCTGCGGCTTGCGGCACTCGGTGCAGATGTCAAACTTGTCCTCATGGATATGCTTGCACTTTTTACAATATTTCATCGTTAAACTGCCTTTCAAAAATATATACAATATTATTCTACCACAAAATAGCGGCAGGTACAATACCTGCCGCGCAAAAATTATTCAAACACAGGCTGCACCTGTCTGTTCTCAAGCGCCGCCTCGACGCATGGCTTCAGCTTATTGAAGTCTGCGACGAGAGAATTCGGCTTTTTGACAGGGTCGTCCTGCTTCAGGGGTACGAAGTAGATGTTCTTTGTGTTCAGCAATCTGCCGATGTTCTGCGCGGACGCGCCCAGCGCGTCGTTTGTCGCAACACAGAGCAGCACCGGCCGCAGCACACGCAGGTGGGATTTCGCCGCCATTGTAACAGATGTATCTGTCACGCCGAGGCTGAGCTTTGCGAGGGTATTGCCTGTGCAGGGCGCGATCACGAGCAGGTCGCACAGCTTTTTCGGGCCGATCGGCTCGGTCTGAACCGCCGTGGTCAGCACTCTTTTTCCCGTGATCTCCTCAGCGCGCTCTATCATCTCACTCGCCTTGCCGAAGCGCGTGTCGGTAGACGACGCGTTGCCCGACATAATAGGTATCACATCGTAGCCGTCCTCCACCAGCGCGCGCATCTGCTCAAATGCCTTTGAAAAGGTGCAAAAGGAACCGCACATCGCAAACCCAATGGTTGCCTTTGTCACCGATTTACCTCCTCGATCATTCGGAATACGGTTGTTTTGATTATTTCCCCCGCCGTTTTGGGAGCGCATTTTCCCGGCAGCGAAAGCGCGCGCTGCGCGTCTATCCTCAGGGCGCTCGCCGCGTCGAAATCCACTCCCCCCGGCAGGGACGCAAGGTCTATCAACAGCGTATCGCAGTCGGTGTTCTCCAGCAGCTCTCTGTCAAAAATCAGCTTCGGCACGGTATTGAATACGATATTATAGCCGCGGATCTCCGTCAGCTTCTCAGTATTTACAAAGTCATAACCCAGCGCCGAGATATACGCGCGGTCGGTCGAGCTTCTCGCGCTGACCGTTACCTCCGCGCCCAGAGCCTTGAGCATGCGGGCAAGGATTTTGCCTATCCTGCCGAACCCGACGACCAGACACCTCGCGCCCGCTATCGTTCCCTCGTAAGCGCTCATGGCGCACTCCACCGCGCCCTCGGCTGTCGGCACCGCGTTGAGCACCGAAAAATCGTCACGTGCCGCGTAGTCATATATCCGCGCGCTCTTTAGTGCGGGATACGCGCGTATCAATCTGTCCTTCATCGAGGCGAACACGGGCTTTTGCTTCAGGAGCTCCTGCTCCTCCTCGTCAAAATACAGCGTACTCACCGCGAACGGCGCGTTCAGGCTGCCGTCAGCCCTCACCGACGGCAGCGGCAACAGTACTGCGTCGCTGTAGCCGAGCGCCGTTCTCACGTCGGCGATCGTTATATCGCCTATACTGCGCAAATTATCGAAACCGCCGAGCATGACGCGGTAGCCGTCCTTTATCAGCGAATCCGCCAAAAAAAGCTGCCGCTTGTCGCCGCCGAGTATTCCGAAGCTTCTGATTTTATTCTGCATACATAACACCAACCGTAATCACTGTATAATTCATCATATGATACGATCGTCAGAAGGTGACTGCGCGCGGTTTAAAAACAAAAAGGCAGGCACGCAGCCTGCCTTTTATTCGTTATTAGAATTATACCTCGGCGATTACCTCGACCTCTACCAGAACATTCTTGGGCAGGGTCTTTACCGCTACGCAGGAACGCGCGGGCTTTGAGGTGAAGTAGCTGCCGTAAACCGCGTTGAACGCCGCGAAGTCGTTCATATCCGCTAGGAAGCAAACAGTCTTTACCGCCTTGTCGAGTGAAGAGCCTGCAGCCTCAAGAACATTCTTGAGGTTGTTGCAGACCTGCTCGGTCTGAGCCTCGATAGTATCAGCCTCAACCGCGCCTGTAGCAGGGTTGATAGCGATCTGACCCGAGGTGAAAACGAGTCCGTTTGCCTTTACAGCCTGTGAATAAGGGCCGATCGCGTCGGGCGCGTTCTTTGTATAAACATAATCCATGATGTATTCCTCCTGTATAACCAATAATCAAACAAGCTTGAAGCCTGCGCTTTTAAGTGCCTTAGAGATCTCGTTGACGTGCTCGAAGTTTCTCGTCTCGAGAATGATCCTCAGATACGCCGCCGTAACGTCGGTACCCTCGCCCGCTCTCTCGTGGTGAACGGAGATGACGTTCGCGCCGTGGTCAGCGATGATCTTCGATACAGCTAGCAGCTGACCGGGCTTATCCTGGAGCTGAATGCACAGAGTCTGCTGTCTGCCGCTCATGATAAGACCGCGCTTGATCACTCTGTTGAGGATCGTCACGTCGATATTACCGCCCGAAACGATGCAGACAACTTTCTTGCCCTTAACGGGGAGCTTGTTGTACATTACAGCCGCGAGAGGAGCTGCGCCCGCACCCTCGGCGATCATCTTCTGGGTTTCGATCAGCTTAAGAATCGCGGAAGCGATCTCGTCGTCGGAAACCGTTACGATATCGTCAACGTACTTGCTGATATATTCAAACGTATGCTCGCCGGGTTCCTTGACCTGGATACCGTCGGCAATCGTGGATACCTTATCGAGAGAAACGATCTTGCCCTGCTTGACGGACTCGTACATTGAGGGTGCACCCTCAGCCTGTACGCCGTAAACCTTGATATTGGGGTTCAGGCTCTTTATTGCGAGCGCAACGCCCGAAAGCAGACCGCCGCCGCCGATCGCCGCTACAACAGCGTCGACGTCGGGCATCTCGTTGAGGATTTCGAGACCGATAGTACCCTGACCGGCGATGACATTCTCGTCGTCGAAGGGGTGAATAAAGGTCAGGTTCTTCTCGTCGCGCAGACGGAGAGCTTCGTTATAAGCGTCGTCATACACGCCCTTGACCATGCAGACCTCAGCGCCGTAGCCCTTTGTAGCCTCGACCTTTGAAATCGGAGCACCGTCGGGCAGACAAATCAAAGACTTGATACCGTACTTAGTCGCGGCAAGCGCAACGCCCTGAGCGTGGTTGCCCGCTGAGCACGCGATAACGCCTCTCTCCTTCTCCTCCTCGGAGAGCTGTGAGATCTTGTAGCCTGAGCCTCTTACCTTGAACGAACCCGTGATCTGCAGATTCTCGGGCTTGAGGTAAACCTCGCAGTCGTCGGTAATAGCCGAAGCCTTTACAATGTGTGTTTGACGGATAACGTCCTTCAATACATATGATGCGTGATAAATCTTGTCAAGTGTTAACATCATGACACTTCCTTCATCTTCCAAAAATTACACTTCCACTATTCTACTCCTATTCTCTAAAAAAATCAAGTTTTTTGTTTCGCGTACTAAAGGTTCTATGAATCTTTTGTGTTTCATTTTCGCGGGAAGGGTTCATCTGAATCACACGTTTCCTATTCTCTGTCCGAAGATTGATGGTCACTGATACGGCATCGGGCATTCGTCCGCGGGCGATCCGCGTTCTAAAGGTTTTATGATTCTTATGTGTTTCATTTTCGCGGGAAGGGTTCATCTGACTCTCACGTATCCTATTCTCTGTCCGAAGATTTATGGCCGCTGAGAAACGCATTGTTACATACCCGTTACTCAAAAAACCATTGATTATTTTTTTGTTTTATGATATCATGGAATCAGAATATTTAGGAGTGATTTGATGCAGCTGAAAGAATCAGGCGAAATGTATCTTGAAACCATATATGTTCTCAGTCAGCGCAAGGGATTTGTGCGCTCTATCGACGTCGGCGAGGAAATGGGATACTCCAAGCCCAGCGTCAGCCGTGCGGTCGGAATTCTCCGCGACGGCGGCTATATCACCGTTGCCCACGACGGCGGACTTCATCTCACCGAGGCAGGACTTGAGGTCGCTCAGCGCACATACGAGCGTCACACCGTCCTCAGCGAATTCTTCATCAGGCTCGGCGTCGACGAGGAAACCGCGACAAACGACGCCTGCAAAATCGAGCACGTCATAAGCAGCAGCACCTTTGCGGCTCTGAAAAAATACCTTAACGAGCAAATGAAATAACACTTCGGCACGCATTCTGTGTGCCGTTTTTGCAGAAAAAAAGGACGGCGAGTTGCCGTCCTTAATCTTTTAATCAGGATTGTTCTTCAAATAAAATATAACAGAATCGCCGTAAATCATCATTGCCTTTTCATAAGCAACCAGCTCCTGCACATATTCCTTATCGCTATCGCTCAGAGAGCCGGGATTCTCCATCTGATTTTTTCTGATATAATACTCAGAAACGATACTGAAGCGTGTGGTGCTGCCGATCGGTTTTTTTTCGCTGTCCACAACCGTGAAATAAACCAAATCGCGCATTTGATTTGCTTTCAGATCCTTGTACATCACCGCATAATGACCGTTCTCACTCAGGAACTCCTCTGCGGGAATATATACGGGACCGCTGACCTTGTTGCCGTTACTGTCATAATGCAAAACTCTTACATATTTTCCCGCGGGATCGGCGATGTTAAAGTGGTATTTCATCGCGATGACGCTTCCGAGCACCAGCTGTATCCCCTTATACTCGGCTTCGGGATTATCAATTTTTCTGAATTTGTCGTCATTGACCTCTCTGATGTAGTCGTCTAAAGCTCTAACAGGGCAGTCCAGCTTGGCGTTTTCCGCATCAATTACAGGTCTTAAATTAGAGATATTTCTATAACCGATCAGGTTTCTGTTGATAAGGCTATCAGCGTGATAGCCCTTGAAGGTCTGACCTGCCGAGCCGTAATTAAGAAGGTCAACAAAAATCGTATACCATTTTTGGTTTTTGGAATCTGTCAGAGCTTTGTAGAAACAGTCACCTTATATTCATCATACATACGCTGAGGATTAACTCCCTCATAGACAAACTTGTAATATTCAACACCATCGACTGTTGCTTCGCTGTACGTCAGATCTTTGTCCACAGTGCTGTAATCATCGGAATATTTAATATTCATACGCAAATCGGTCATATCTCCGACCGCAGCCTTTTTCACATAAAACGCCGTTTTGAGGTTGACCGTAAGCTCGAGATTCATGCTGATTTCGAGATTTTTGTCATTATCAACCACAGGTACATATTTTTCATTATACGGACCCGCGTAAGCAACGGAATAGCTCTTATCAGTCACATATTCCACAGGCGAATTTTTTACAATCTGGCTCTTCGAAACAAGGTACACGGGATTGACCGTCGTCTCGCCGTCTTTGCGAAATCCCAAAGTTTTTATTTGCAGATTTACGTTCGTTTCACCTGAATTTTTTTTCACATTGAAGGTCACGGAAATAAACGCCGACTTCCCCTCACAAACGTCATATCCGTTTGTGTTGGTGCAGTTTGCCTTTATCGCTCCGATATTTCCCTCAGCAAAAGATGCCGGGTTAGTGTTAAAAATTATGCCCTTCGGTTCTCCTTTAACAAACGCGTTCTTTACAAATAAAGGTACCAGATTACCTCGATCATTCAGCTTTTCGTTAACATTCTTCGTATGGTCATACTCAAGATAATTTCTGTCATAGGTCAGTGTGAACTCACAGTTGAGCATGCAATAATTCTTCGTATTGTACCAATATGTAACCGTAACCTGATTGGAACCGGAAGCGGAACTGATTTCCATGCTTGAACCCGGAAACAGCTCCGGAATGTTTGAGGTAGCGTTCACCGTAAGTATATTTTCCGCCGCAGACGCGCTGACAGCAAACAGAGAAACAGACGAAAAAGCAAGAATCAGACATAATAAAACTGAAATACATTTCTTCATTATATATCCACCCTTCGTTTTTAATTACATAATTGTTAACTTTTATTATATCTCATAATCAACCAAAAATCAAGTAAATATGAAATGAATTCCGTCAAAATACCACTCTTGCAACGCCGCTGACCTTTTATGCCGCAAAAAAAGAAGCGGTGATTTCTCACCGCCTCGTAATACTTTTATTCCGCAAACATTGCTGTTGAGAGGTATCTCTCGCCCGTATCGGGAAGCAGAGCGACAATTACCTTGCCCTTGTTCTCGGGGCGCTTTGCAAGCTGTGCAGCCGCCCAGACAGCCGCGCCCGATGAAATACCTACAAGAAGTCCTTCGCCTCTCGCGAGGGTTCTGCCCGCAGCGAAAGCGTCCTCGTTCTCTACTGTGATAATCTCATCGTAAATCTCGGTATTGAGGGTATCGGGTACAAAGCCGGCACCGATGCCCTGGATCTTGTGAGGGCCTGCGGTACCCTTTGAGAGTACGGGAGAGCCTGCCGGCTCAACAGCGACAACCTTTACGTCGGGATTCTTGGACTTGAGGTATGTGCCTACACCCGTGAGAGTGCCGCCTGTGCCGACGCCCGCAACAAAGATATCGACCTTGCCGTCGGTATCCTCCCAAATCTCGGGACCTGTGGTGCGGATATGCGCCTGCGGATTCGCGGGATTGATGAACTGACCGGGAATGAAGCTGCCCTCGATCTCAGATGCGAGCTGATTTGCCTTTTCGATAGCGCCCTTCATGCCCTTCGCGCCTTCGGTAAGAACGATCTCGGCTCCGTACGCCTTGAGCAGATTGCGGCGCTCAACGCTCATTGTCTCGGGCATGGTGAGGATCACGCGGTAGCCTCTCGATGCTGCAACCGCCGCAAGACCGATACCTGTGTTGCCGCTGGTCGGCTCAATGATTACAGCGCCCTTCTTGAGCGCGCCTGTCGCCTCTGCCTCGTCGATCATCGCGCGCGCGATTCTGTCCTTTACGCTGCCCGCGGGATTAAAATACTCGAGCTTCGCGTAAATCTCCGCTCCGATGCCGTTATTGTCAAGATAATTGGTAAGTCTGAGAAGCGGTGTGCCGCCGATCAGGTCTGTGATATGCTGATATACTTTCATGATTGATTATCTCCTTTTGGAATAATTATAAAACCTACGTGTTTTATAGGCTTTATTATATCACCACTTTATCCGTTTGTCAATGGTTTTTATTTACTTTTTTCCCGAAACGGTGTAAAATAGTATCAGAACTCAAAAAAGGACTGATATTATGCTCATACTCGCCTCTGCCTCACCGCGCAGACAGGAGCTGCTCAAGCTCATTACCGAGGATTTCAAAATCGTACCCGCCGATATCGACGAAAGCGTCGACAAGAGCCTTCCGCTCGAGAGCGTTCCCGAACACCTCGCCGACCAAAAGGCGGCTTTTGTTAGCGCGCAATACCCCGACGACATTGTTATCGGCTGCGACACGGGCGTATTTGTCGGCAACCGAATGCTCGGCAAGCCCCACGGCAACATGGCAGCGTTCGAAATGCTGCGGCTGCTATCGGGCAGGGTTCACCGCGTGATCACGGGCTGCGCGATTTACAAGGGAAACAAAAAACTCACCTTTTCCGACGTGACCGAGGTAGAGTTCTATCCTCTTTCAAACGAGGAGATAAAGGCGTACATCATCACGGGAGAGCCTGCGGACAAGGCAGGCGCGTACGGCATTCAGGGAAAAGGCTCGCTGCTGATCAAGGGTATCCGCGGCGACTACTTCAACGTTGTCGGACTGCCCGTCGCAAAGCTGAGCAGAGCATTAAAGGATATTCAGGCTGAATAATTTATATTACAAAATCAGGTCTGACGCAGATCAAACGCGTCAGCCCTGAGCATTATCTGGATAATAATTTTACTGTTTCCTGCGGCTTGAGCACCTTGCCTGCGGACACGACCTTTTCGTTGATTACCAGCACGGGCATCGACATCGCGCCGTACTGCATAACCTTCTCCATATCGGTGATGTACTCGACCTCAACTCCGAGACCGAGGTCGCTGACCGCCTGCTTTGTGTTCTCGTACATCTGATGGCACGACTTGCAGCCCGCACCGAGAACCTTGACGCTCGTTACCTCAGAAAGCACAGCGTCGTACTTTGCGGTCTGAGCGGTTCCCAAACAGCAGCAGGGTTTTGCTTCTTCCTTTTTACGATTGAAAAATGCCATTTTTATACCTCCGTTTTTATATCAACAAAAATTGCAGCGCGTTGAACGCGTAACCTACTATTATTATTCCCACCGTACAGATGGCGATGAAAATTCCCAGCAGCTTTGCCTTGACCGCCTTCTTGAGCATGATCATCGAAGGCAGTGACAGCGTCGTAACGCCCATCATGAACGAGAGCACTACCCCGAGCAGCGCTCCCTTTCCGAGCAAAGCCTCGGCGATCGGTATCGTGCCGAAGATGTCGGCGTACATTGGGATTCCGCAGATCGTCGCGATGATCACACCGAAGGGATTGTCGCTACCCAGCGCGGTGATCACCCACTCCTCGGGGATCCAGTTATGAATGACCGCGCCGATTCCGACGCCTATCAGCACATATGGGAATACCTTCTTAGCGGTTGAGAGCACCTCTCCCCACGCGTATTTTAGCCTGTCTGAAAAACGAAGCTCCTCCTGCGGAATATCGATCGCCTTCGCGTTTCGGATATACTCCTGAACCTGATCCTCTAGGTGCAGCTTCTCGATCAGCGTGCCGCCCGCAACGGCGATAACAAGTCCGAGCACGACATAGACGACGGCGACCTTCCACCCGAAAATGCTCATCAGCAGCACAAGGCTGCCGAGGTCGACCATCGGCGACGAGATCAGGAACGAGAACGTCACCCCGAGCGGCAGACCCGCGCTTGTAAAACCGATAAACAGCGGTATCGACGAGCACGAGCAAAACGGCGTCACCGTTCCCAGGAGTGCAGCTATGATCCTCGCGCCCAAGCCGTTGAACCTGCCGAGCAGCTTCTTGCTCCTTTCGGGCGGAAAATAACTCTGAATATACGAGATTATCAGAATCAATACGCCGAGCAAAAGCATGATTTTGATTGTGTCATAGATAAAAAACAGGACGCTGCCGCCGATTTTGCTATCGGTGTCGAGTCCGCATAGCGTTAGCAGACTGCCTATAAGGCGCTCAAGCCACGCCATTCCGAGTATTTCATTCTGAATAAAGCTCCCCATAATACCTCCAAAATATAGATAAATCGAAATTTGTCTATTTATAGTCCATTAACAGAGCCGTGCATGAGCACGGCTTTGATCAGCAGCAGGATTCCTTCTGTTCCGTCTGCACATTTGTCAGCTGCGAGAGAATATCCACGGCGGCTTTGGCACCCTCTTGTGAAATCGAGTAGTGCATCCACTTTCCTTCCTTGCGGCCGACAACTATCCCCGAATCACAGAGAACCTTCATGTGGTGCGACATGGTGGGCTGGGTGACGCTGATTTCCTCATTGAGGCGGCAGGCGCACTTCTCGCCCGACTGCAGCAGCTTCAAAATCTTTATGCGGTTTTCATCGCAGAGCGCCTTGAACAGCTCGGCGGTTTTCTTTTCGTTCATTTCCATTTTATTCACCATATTGAAAAGTGTCTATATATATTATAATGAAATTCAGCGGCTTGTCAAGGCTAAGTTTTTCCGCTCCGATTGACAACATTGATTTTTTCTGTTATCATAGATTCAGAAAAAATTTTAAAAAAACAGCAAACCTTTTCCGAACTTCAGAGTCCTTTTTTATGAAAGGGGAAAATGAGAGGAAAGAGAAGGGATCAGCATGAACAAACAGCCTAAATATAAAATAGATAACGCAAGGCTGTCGCGCTTGGTGGCAAAGGCGCAGAACGGCAGCCGCAAGGCGATGGAGGACGTCATCAATATGGTGAGCGGATATCTGTACTACTACAGCCTGACTTTGCTCGGCGACGAGGAACAGGCAAAGGATGCGGTGCAGGATATTTTGCTGACCATTCTCAAAAAGCTCGATACACTCGACGAACCGAAGGCTTTTCTGGGCTGGATGAAAACGATTGCCGCGAACTACTGCAAAACAAAGCTCTCGCACACAAAGGAGCATATCAGCATTGACGAGGACACATGGGAATTCGCTGATGAAAACGACCAGATCTGTCCCGAGAAATCAGCGGAAACCGAGGAGGTCTGCGGTTATGTGAGAGAAGCGGTCAGAGCGCTGCCTCAGCTTTTGCGTGAAAGCGTGATGATGTTTTACTTTAATCAGATGAGCGTAAAGCAGATCGCAGATATCCTTGAGGTCAACGAAAACACCGTGAAAAGCCGCCTGTACTCCGCGCGTCAGTCCATGAAAAAATATCTGGAGCAATACGGCGGCGCGGCTCTCGCCTCCTGCGCGGTTCCGCCCATGTCCGTGATATCGTTCAGCCTGATCCAGGGCGCGGAAAGGCAAAAGAATATTCTGATCCCGTACGCGACACAGGCAGGCGAAATCAAGGTAGCGGCTATCAATTCCTCGTCAGCGTCCGCATCATTGCCTATAAAAGCGGCGGCTGTCGGAGCTGCGTGCCTAATCACCGCCGGCGGAATCGGCGCCGCTGTGATGTCAGGAAAATCGAACGCGGATATGCCGTCAGAGCTGTTCACCGCTCCTTCCTCGCATTCATGCATGATGACTCAGCCCTCAAGCGCATAGCCGACCGAACCGACCGCCGCACAAACAACCGCTCAGACCGTTCCCGTCAGCCGCACCGTGACTGACAGCACGGAAGCCGGCACTCAGCAATCACAGGAGAATATCGCGGAAACAACCGTCTATTCCGAAAACGCGACTCAGGCGCCGTCAACTCAGGCGCCGTCTACGGCTGAGCAAAGCGATACGCCGCTCTATTCGCAAATCATCAGAATTCAGGTCGCGGAAGATACATTCAGCGATTTTGACAGAATGTACTGCTTCCTCACGGACAAAACCGCGGATACCGTTTTGGCGGACTGGGGCTCGATAAAGGGAACCATGTCCAAGATCGAAAACACGGACACCTGGAGCATTTCTCTTGCCAGACAGAATATCACTCTGTATTCCGGACACAGATACAGCGTCGTATTTACGAGCGATTGGAGCACGCAGACAGACGCACTTGAATTCACCGCCTCGGGCAACACAAGAGAGCATGTCGCTGTGTATACGGGCGAATCCACCCCTATCAGTTATACCGCCAACACTTATTCATATAAGTATAACTGGCTCGGAGAATAAGAGAACAGACGAAGATTTAATAAGAAAGGGTGCTTTTTTATGAAACCAGCAATGAAAAAATGCTTAACCGCTGTACTAGCCGCGACTGTGTCGGTTTCCGTTTTCAGCGTTCCGGCAAACGCAGTCGAACCTGCCGCCCATGTACTCAGCATTGATATTGACAGCGATACCTTCAGGGACGTCAAGCAGATGTACTGCTTTATCACGGACGAAACCGACAGCTCCGAAATCGTGAAATGGGGCGCCAAAAAAGGCGCAATGACAAAGGACGCGAATACCGATGTGTGGCGTTACGACCTTGACGGACACGGCATCACCTTGGATCCCGCACACTCATACACCGTTGTTTTCTCTGACAACTGGATCATTCAAACCGAGAACCTCACCATCGCAGATTATGACAGCGAAAAGGAATACACCGCCGTTTTCTCGGAAATCTTCACAATGAAATCCTTCTATTCCAAGCCTGTGTACAAATACAAGTGGCTCGGCGAGAACGAGAAACAAGCCGGAGCAGATGTTTTCAGCGTCCGCGCCGATAAGGGCGCCTACGGAAGTGACCGCACACTGACCTGTCAGGTCTATGACGAAACCGCTGAAGCCTACGTCTTGTGGTGCGGCAGAATGACCCTGGACGAAAACGCCCAGATCTGGAGCTTTGATTTCGGCAGGCACGGCATCGCGCTCGAACCCGGACACACCTATACCGTCACGTTTGGCAATGCTGAACCTCTGACAATCGATTCCTACGATCGAAGCAAGGACTACACCGACGTATTTTCTGAAGCAATAGGTAAAGATGATATCCTGTTTGGTGACGCGAACGGCGACGGTGAGGTAAATATTACCGACGTGACATTTATTCAGCTGCATCTTGCGGAACGTATCACCCTGGAAGGCGACTGCCTAACGGCCGCCGACGCAAACGGCGACGGTGAAGTAACCGTTGACGACGCTACGCAGATTCAAAAATATCTCGCCGATGAAATTGACTGTTTAGGATAGTTTTCATCCGATTAAGCATATTTTCGCGGGGAAAGAAATACTTGCGGCGCGTATCACTGCAAATTGCTTGTATATCAAAAGCGGATATGGTACACTGTTGATATGAACCACACGGAATGATAGGAGATTATCAGCATGAAAACGAAAAAACTGGTTTGCGCATTATTGGCATCAACGCTCGTCCTTCTGTCTTTATCGGCATGTCAACCCGCAAAGCCGGGCCAGACTGAAACGACAAGCTCCGCCCAAAGCAGCGACATCTACCGTATCGAGGACTACGAAAGCAGCGAGGTCTTTGACATTGCAAAGGTCAATCTCAGCGAAGCATTGTCGGATATCTGCACGTCATATCGATTCACATATCTGTCGGACGGTCTTAAAATCAACGGATATATCTCCGTTCCGAATTCGTTGGCGGCAACGCAGAAGCCAGGCAAATGCGTTCTGTTTAACCGCGGCGGAAACAGAGATTTCGGCAAGCTGGAAAATGATACTACAGCCAATATCTGCGCCGTTTGTGGCCGCATTGTCGTCGCTTCACAGTACAGGGGCGGCGGCGGGTCCGAGGGTGCCGACCAGTTCGGCGGAGACGACCTGCATGATGTTATCAAGCTGATTGATTTATGCGAGAATCATTTTTCGTTCATAGACATGGACGATTTCTGCGCTGCGGGCGCTTCGCGCGGCGGCGTGATGACATACCCTGTCGCAAGACAGGACAAAAGAATCAAGCGCATCATCGCACTCAGCGCCGAAAGCGATTTGTTTGAGGCGTATGAAAGCCGTGATGATATGAAAACCGTCCTGAAGGAAACAATCGGCTGCACGCCTGATGAAAATCCCGAGGAATACAAAAAACGCTCGGCTGTGTATTGGGCAGACGAAATCGAGGTTCCGGTGCTGATGTTCCACAGCAGACAGGACAAACGGGTTTCCTACAAGCAGGCGGAGGATTTGTACGCGAAGCTCAAAGACAGTACCGACTGCACCTTTATCACTTATGAGGACGATTCCCACGCCATCGTACATGACAAAGATTATTCCACTATCCGCAACTGGCTGAACCAGTAATAAAAATACCCCTCCCGAATGAACCGAGCGTTCACACGTGAGGGGTTTGCTATTGCCTGTATATTGGGGAGAATGGAGATCTTTACTCCCACTCGCTTCCTGCAAAATAATCTTAACAGTATTTGTTTAAGGATTTTAGCACGGAGTATTTCTATTATTTGTATTGTAAATAAAATACAGGCTATCAAAAATTCTGTTGCCATTTTGTTGCCACGATACAAGATTATTATA